>JAAVBP010000027.1 GCA_014803525.1 bacterium | reverse complement strand
GTGATGAATAATCTCTCTGTTGACTGTGATTGTGATGGTCATCCTTCCGCTCCACAGATGAAGGACATAGGAATTCTTGCCTCCCTCGATCCGGTTGCCCTCGATAAGGCCTGCCTCGACCTGATATTCAATCATCAGTCTACGACAGGCGATAACAGTGCTCCCCTTGTACAGCGTATCAACGGCAGACATGGTGCCCATATCGTAGATTATGCAGCTGAAATTGGATTAGGCTCACTTGCTTATGACCTGATTGACATAACTAATGCCGCAGCGGTCGAAGATGTTGTCACTGATGGTGTGAAAAAATATAATGTTTATGACATAAATGGCGTTAAAGTGCTAAATAATACAGAGAATATTGACGCTCTTTCGCCGGGATTCTATATCGTTAATGGAGTCAAAACTCTTGTAGGAAGAAAATAATCAAATCATCTTATATTATATTTGTCGGGTTGCAAACTGATTTTATTTGCCCTATTCTCGACATCAGTAATTTCCACGCCATTATTGTATGGCGTGGAAATTATTGATTCTACGCGTGTGCTTAATGAGGTCGTAGTGACAGGAAGTAATGTTGCAGTCGGTAGAGATCGATTGCCTTATACTGTGTCAACTGTTTCTGGAAAGCAACTGGAAGCAACAGGAAATACCCAACTTTATAACGCATTTCCATTTATGTTTCCAACCTCACAAAATTCTGCTATTACAGAAGTTATGTCAGATAGACCAAAAAAGCTACAAGGTATTTATACTTTAGATGGACGAAAAGTTGAAAAAGCCGATAAGGGCATTTACATAATAGACGGCAAAAGAAATGCCACAAGATAAATAAGACAGGCGGAATCTCAAATCGAAGTTCCGCCTGTCTTTTTAATGTTTAGGATATGCTCGAACAGTTCCAGCTGAAGACGAATAATCAAAATTAGATGTTCGATCACTAAATTTATAATCTGTAAATGGTTCAGCAACCATTGAGGGTTTATGTCCCTGCGGAGTGTCGGTTGTATGGACATTTACGGTATTGACTGCCGTTTCAGCCTTGACCTCTAGCTGAGGCTGGAGGCAGACATCTCCGCACCGACATTAGACCATTGGAATATCACTGTGGATAGTCAAGATCAATTTTCATCATCTTGTAAATTTCAAAATCCAAGAAAATATAATAACAAATAGTAATGACTCACATATAATTCTTGAATAAGCAATATAAAAACATCCGATTTCTGCATATAGTGGGGCAGAAATCGGATGTTTTATTAATTAACTACTTGATTAACAAGTATTTAAAGTGGAGCTGGAGGGGATTGAAAATTTGCTTTATAATATATTTATAATCAAATAATTAAACAATAAATATTTCAAACGGAACTAAAAGCGGAACTGTTTTACAAAGTCATAAATCTCTTCTGATTTGACCGAAACTTTTTACTCACTCAAAATAAAACTCCTCGGAGATGTAACAGATTTATAATGCGATCATTCCTTTCGATTGAATACAGACATTGACCGCTTCCTTACTTCATCTGCAATTTCGATATATGGTTCCATCGCTTTATAGTCACTATGCCCCGTCCATTTCATCACTACATTCGGAGGAACACCCATGGCAAGTGCATTACAGATAAAAGTGCGTCGTCCGCAATGAGTACTCAACAATTCATATTTGGGAACACTCATATCCTTTCTCTGCGAACCATACATTTGAACGATATGCACCGGACGGTCAATCCCACAGAGCCTACCAATCTCTTTTAAACGCAAATTCATTTTTTGAGAGCTCTTAGCCGGGAATACCATTTCACCAGGCTTATGCTCTCCTCGCGAATACTTGGCAAGAATCTCCCGGGAATAATCATTGAGGTCGATTATGATAGTATCGGCAGTCTTTATTGTTGTCACCCTTATGGAATCCGTTCCAATATCATCCCAACGCAGATTGACAAGATCGGAATACCTAAGAGAGGTGAAACAGCAAAAACAGAACATATCGCGCGTGCAATCAAGCTCCGGACGACCACTGAGATCCAACCGGAGCACCCTCATAAGCTCATCCCATGAGAGAAACACAACTTGATGCTTCGGTGTCTTATATTTTGTCTTATGCTCACGGAACGCAGTATTATTGTGATATCCTTTCTGGTATGCCCACTGCATGAACCACTTGAGGTTCTTAATGTTTCTGTTGATCGTGTCATTCTGGTAACGTCCCTTGTATTTTACAAGTACCTTTCCATCTTCCTCTTCCTTTTTACTCTTTCCGCCAACTGAATTGTGTGTCTGAAAAGCCATGAAACGGTTTATCAATCCCGTGGATATATCCTTGAAATCAAGTCTTGGATCAAACATCAACAGAAGTTTTTTCATGGTCTTCATCTTTCTCTGCGTGCTGACCGACCACTGATCAATAGTCTGGCCCTCCGTCATGAATTCATCAAAAATATCAAAGAATTCCTTTTTTGATATCTTTTTCTCACCAGTAATTTCATATTTGAGCTGATTTTTAGATGGCATGGCATCAAGCTTCTCAAACTTTAGAAAAGCCTCATCAATCTCGTTCTCAAGTTTTTCCAATACCTTGTTTATTGTGGAGGCCGTCACTTTATCCTCTCCATGGGTTGTATTGGGACGGCAACGCTGACCATCCCATTTGGGTTTTCCCTGTTTATCCTCACGGTCCACATGATACCCGATGGAAAAAGTCACAGACTCTCCATGATTCCAAGTCACACGAAGCCTGAGAAGAGTTCCTCTGAAAATATACAACAACTTTCGCTTTATCGGAGTCATAGCATCAATCTAAAAACAGTCTGTCAATAACACTTGCGGCACGGCCTTCGCCCGCTTACCGATGATCCGGAAACCTTCTTCACACTCGTGCTGCACCGGTTGAGACCCGAGCAATTCGGGGTGCGGTGATATGTAGAGGCCTTCGGACCGGTGCATATATACACGTACCCTGTTGTCGGCTTACCTTCGCCCGACTGCTTCTTTCCCTTTCTCTTTCCGTCGGCCATAGACCCCGACAGAGCGATCACAACGGTGATCAGTATACAAATAAATCTTTTCATAAGCGCAACATGTCATTATATTCTCTTCTGAACCTCTCGATTTCTCTCTCATGAAGCAGGTCATGGAAAAACCTGTAAAAATCTCCCGGACGCTCTCTTTTGATCTCAACAATCAAAGCAAGGAGATCATAACCGGCTCGTTCCAGAGCCCTCTCATATTCCTCCGCGCCAAATCTCATATCCATATAATCCCTTACCCTGTCCGATATCCTTAATCCCGCAAACTCATCCTCATCATACACCCCATTGTAACCAATACTCATCTCACTCATATTTCCATCTACATTGGCAACAATCAATAATTAAATTGTCAGCCATCCTTTTACCTATTTCCTTACTTCATAGAACACCCAATCATAAATGTAACCACCCTTTACCGTATCAGTGGCATAATAAGGCTTAAAACCTGCAGCCGTAGCAATCATCCGAACTTTACCCGGAGCGATTCCCTTTGCAGTAATTGTCTTTCCTGAAGCAATATGATATGGCTTACCATTAATCTGTACCGTAATCTCCTTACTGACATCATTCCTTATCTTGATCTCACACTCATTTCGCATATCTGTAAGTGTGCCGGCCTCCTCAAGAACATTTCCAACGTTCTCCGTAAGTTCAGCTACCACCTTAAGGTATTTCTTTGCAACATATCCATAATATTTCCCATCAAGAGTCATCATAAGGCAAAAATTCTCGGAGAGAAGATCCGAACCGGAAACAACTACTTCTCTCCCTTTGCTTAAACTTCCGTCTGCTGCATAATTAGCACCGGGACCATTCCTCACCGTTAACTTATTGGCTATAACTTCCGCAATATAATAACTATCATCAGATACTGAAATTGAAGAATATTCATCAGCTCCACGTGGGTTTTCTATATATGTATCGTCCGTTTCATCAGAAGAAATCATTGATTCAACATCACTTTGCCTTAATTGCTTTCTTCCTTTCTTTAAAGCTGTTCTCACAAGTGACATAAACCAACCAGTCCAAGTTTTATCCGGATCTTGATATTCCAACTTCGGACTGTCATTTTTATAAATACGGACAACTCTTCCTTCCTCGTCATAATTCTTATGTAAAATTGTTCCGAGACGCTCACAATCCTTATCTACTAAAGAGCAAAATTCTGATTCCTTATACTTTATTCCATCGGATGTAGTACGCAATTCATTATAAACAAACAAATCCCTTATAATATGCTCGCCATAATTCCATCCATCCTCGATTTCAGAGTTAATGTACCATGATCCCTCATCACCTTCAAAAACAAACAACCACTCCGCATATCCATTTAAAGATATGGCAATCATCATAATTAGTCCTATCAATCGTTTCATATTTCCTAATAATTTAAAGTTAAGAAATTATTGGTTCAGCTAATTTTATACAAAAACATGCGGCTACATTCCCAAGCTAATACAGAACAGTTGAAACTATATTATTGGAGGAACATCGAAGAATGATTCAAGTCATTATATAAAAATTAATACCCATACCCCTTCCCTTTGGACATCAGCTGGTCATTATACCAAAGACTACGCATTCATAACATGCCTTTTAGCTCTCCGGAAACCGGCTCTTTCAGCCTCCTCAACAGTATAAGCATAAAACTCTCCGACATTCTTTATCTCCGCCCTGTCATACTGCTGGTCGAAAGGCAAATGATAAATCTTCTCACCGTTATTTATGTTACACTTAATCCGGGGGAAATGCATGTCAGAAAACCTGACAAGCTGGATCTCCAGAAGTTCAATGAACTTAGATGCCTCTTCCGAAAGAACCGACATAGACGGTATCATAAGTACGGGCTTCACGTGCTTGACCCTGCGTGAAAAATTATTCTCATTCAGAAAACACACATAAGAACCGAAAAGCTGCATCACCACATTCTCCCTTATGGTACGTTGAGACGACCAGTACTTACACTGAATAATCAAGATCTCCTCCCCATTCTCCAGCTCATCATAGAAAAGATGACGCTTTCTTCGAGCTATAAGATCACGTCCCAAATCCGCAAAACCCTTCTTTATTCCATGATACTCCACCTCATACCCTCTTTTTGTCAACATATGCCCACAAGCCATCTCATAATCTCTACCAACCCACAAGATATCTTTTTTACGATGATAAACATAGCGATCCAGAGCAAGTTGATTCCGTTCAGCTGTAGATAATCTATCCCATTCCTCCTTGCTCAGGTAATCACGCGTATAATCGTAGTTTGCCTTGTATTCGCCAACATTCCTGTCCTTCAGAGTAAGAAGTTGCTCATCAGATTCAAGGAGCATGGCTAACTCAGGAAATTTATTAATCAAATAAGACATCCGGTATTCAATAACCTTTGCCTGCTCCAGTTCTTCCTTAATCATCCTTTTAATCACCGTCACCCGTTCAGCAGCTTTAACCGCCGGTATCTTCTTCTTCCTTAGAAAATTCTCATATTCTTCAAGAAATCTAATTTTTCTATCGCATATATAAGCTGCACAGGAAACGAAAGGTTCTCTGTCCTCAACGAAGGCTTCAATTGAATCTCTTTCCCATTCAGCCTCCTCTTTTTTCTTTTCGATTGCCTCTATTCTTTTCTTACATGCATTCTTAAAAATATTTATTTTCTCATAATACTCTTCCTTAATTTCTCCTACCTCTTTTATCTTTTCAGATTTTAAATCTTCTTTATATCTTGATTCTTTATATCTAAGTTCATCCTTCTCTCTTATCAGATCATATTCCCTTTGATCTAATCTTTTTTCCAGGTGATATAAGGTATTTCTTTTTTTATCCAATGCCTTTTCCAATTCTGCCAATTCTTTCTCCTTTGCATATATTTTATCGGGATATCTATATTCCAATTCATAAATTCTACTTAAACTCTCTGCCCTAATTTTCCTTAATAAGTTATCATATACATAAAGAAAAGATATAAACAAAACGATCAAACATATAATAATTAACAATGGCAATCTCCAAGGTTCATTGATATGATCGTATAGCAGGTAACCAACTAAAAGATGAAAAGGAGAGAAAAGCACAATAAAAGCACCTGCATAAAATAGGCTTTTACGAATGATATGCCAATATTTTATATCTTTCATATCAGAACCCCTTTTTACAGCTATAATTCTCGTATATTTATAATTTTCAATTCTTCTATCTCGGCCTAATAAGCCTTATTTATCATATATAATTCACTATGTACTCTAAAACACTGTATATATTAATTATATCTTCATTACAAGCACATATCAGATTTCCTTTCATCTTTTCTTCAATTCGTTTATCATATCCTTCAATTCCTCTATGCGTGCATCCTTTTCAGCAATGAGTCTATCTTTGTTCTCTATTTCTTTGTCTTTAGACTTGAGACGTTCGTGAAGGACACTGTCCCCAATACTATTGATATTATCATGTGAACCCAACTCATTAATCTGGTTTGCATTTAAAATCTTGGATTTCTCAGCAACGATTTTAGAATTAAGTCTTTCCATTTTGGAATCACGTTCTTTAAAGAACTCAGAAATAGATATTTCGAGTTCGATAGAAATCTTTTCTAAATCCTGAGCTTGAATCTTATTTTCACGTACACATCTATGCAGATTCTGTTCAGTCATACCTACCGCTTCAGCAAGGCCTTTTACACCTCCTGGATATCGTTCTTTTTCAACAAGAGTTTTTATAAGTTGTAAATTCATTGCTATCAATATCTTATAATAGTTTAATGAAAAAATAATTTCGTATTTAACTTTTATTAACACGAAAATATATTTTAGTACGAAAATTTACATTACCTTTGCATCACTAAGTTAATAAATAACTAACAAATTATGAAAAATAACGCCCATAAAATTTCTGCACTTGCCAGAATCAAATCCCTTGAAATTGAGGAGAGCGCAGCCTTTCCCATAGAATCAGTGTTCTCTATACGCACCGCGACAAGCAACATAAATGCAATTCGCAACCAAAAATCATTGACAACAAAAATAGACCGAGAAAAGGGCACTATAACTGTCACCCGAATCGCCTGATCCAAAATGAAACCATCCACCATATCATTCATCGGATACCTATGCCTCCTCATCGGTTTCCTCACCCTGCTCTCAATCGCATTCGCGTGCGACATCATCGCAGGAATATTCTTCACCGCAATTTTCATCATCGGCACCGGAATAACCATTCTCACACGCCAATGACCACCCAAAATGAAATCTCATGAAAGAATCCGCTGTAACTCCATCGGGACAATGCTCTAAATGCACACACTCCCACCAATCCCTCAACGGACTCTTCTGCCGGATCATCAACAGATATGTAGAGTACTACTCATCCCCGAAATGCAATATCCACCAATAATACATACGCAAATGAAAACAATAATAAAAGGTAATAAAGCACTCGCGCAAACCCTTGGAGTACATCACCAGACAGTACAAAAATGGCGTAAAAAAGGGATCCTCCGCCAAGCAACGATAGCCGAACGCGGTCGCGTCATAATATACGATCTCGACAAAGCAATAGCATGCCTGCAGAATAATCCCGCAAAACCGGAAAGGAGAAGCAACGCATGATAACCATCCAAAAAAAACATAAACAATGAAATCAATTCTCAAAATAGCAATCCTGATGAGCCTCGCAATGGCCGCAATCTACCTCACATTCTGCCAACCCGTCAATAACGCTCCCCTCAGCCAATGGTGCCGCAGCATGATACTATCCAAAGCAACAGGGGCCTTCCTCTTCTTCGCACTCGGACGCCTCTATTCCAACTGGAAAAACGATCCCTGGATTCTCCGATACGAAAACTGGAGCATGAAAGGCTCACAGCAAAACAGCCTCTCCCAAAAGAAAAATAAAACAATATTCAAGGCTACCGGACCGGTCACAAGCCGTGAGGCCGCACGCCCGGCATAATCCGGAGCTCACAAGCGATTCCTTTATGATAAAAACATGACTTAGATTTTGTTCTGCCGGCCAACACCCCTCCGGGGGGAGAGCACGAGAGAGAGCCGCCGGTCTAATGTAGTAATCCTTTATGTAGGTAAGATTCTGAAAATACTATCTTGTTAAGCATAAAGCGTAAGGCCCCGGAATCCGTGAGGAAAGCAAGGCCGTATACATTCGATGATTTGAAATCCAAGGCCCCAATCCCTGCGAAGGGAGCAAGGCCGAAAACTGCCGGATAGCTCAATGGTAGAGCACCCGGAGCCTGAGAAACTCCGGCACGGTGAGGGTTCGACCCCCTCTCCGGCAACAAAGCACAACACTCAAAAAACATATGGAAACAACCGCCCCCGTAACCTACCTCTACCCCGGCCACGAAGAAACAACCTTCATAGCCGAGACACCCTCCCGACGCCAGCTGATCCGCATCCCTTTCCGTGGAGGAAACCTCACATGCGGACAACCCGCCCGCTTCACCACCACGCGCCCCATCGTAATCCGGAGCATCGAAAGAAGCAACGCATTCCGTCAAGGACGCATAATAAGAATAAACCAACATGGATAAAAAAGAAATCTCCCCCAACCCCGCACGCCGCTGGCTCATTGAATGCTCCGAAGAGCAACTGCAGCTCATACGCGACTCCCTGTCGGACGTTCATCAATTCCTCCGCGGCGACCCATCAATGCAGAACACTAGTCTCTGCACACCCAACAACGGCACATTCCTCCGGCCACACCTCCACCGCATGCGCCGATACATAGCCCCAGAACTCGCCGAACGCTTCCCCATGCCCGACAGCTACGGACGCCCCGTAATCTACTCATGGAGCGGACACGACTGCCCCATACCCCGGCAGCAGAAAAAGATTGCCCTCTCATATGCAATCCACTCCGCCATAACCTATAACATCAACCGCTTCCTCTTCCCCAAAGGAGACCCTGCCTACAACCCGCGTCCCAAAACAACAATACTCTCAGGCGAACCAATCAGATGCCTCCCCGGAAGAATAAAGCAATCCAAAAATAACACCCCGAAAACCGATAACAGCAAATAATATGAAAACGAACGTCCCCACCCGCCGATCAGAGATCTCCTTCTACACCTCCGACCCGGCAGCAATGCTAAATAAATACATAGCCGAACCCGTCATCAAAACATATACCCAGACATTCATCAACAAAGAAACCGGTGAAACAACCGAAATCGAACGCTCCGAACGACTCTTCGACCGCGGCACCCTGATTGATCAGAACACTCTCGAATCAATCCGGTTCAGCCTCGCGGCAGGAGAGATCCGCCGGATCCGAATCTCAAACCAATGCCGACAGGCAAAAGAATCAACTTCCTATTCCCACTTCCCTTTCCGGGCAAAGGCTATCATAAATCATAAGCCACATACATTCATATTTTACGCCAAATCCCTACGCACAGCCCTACTCATACTGGCCGACTATATTGAGCTTAACTTTGAAGGGAACTTCGCCATAACTGAAATCCGGGCAACCGACTACATAACCATCCTTACAGATCCCGGTTATATCCTCTCCGAAGATGAAGCTGAAGATATCTACCCTCCTTATGATACCGATGAAGATGATGGAACACTTCTCTTTGATTACGCATCAACAGGTTCAGCCCATTGTGTGAAAGGAAAATGTTTCGAAGAAAATAAAGAAGGAGAAGAAGACGAAACAAAAAACCATCGTTTCTACCAGATCACCGCACACATAACCACTATCACCTCCACCCCGAGTAAAGATGATAAAATAGAAAGAGACCAGACATTCCTCATCCGCACATCCTCCTGCGCACGAGCCAACCGCATCATCCTCTTCTGGCTCCGCCTACGGTTGCTTCATGAAAATCGTAAAAAACTCGCAAAGGATCCAGAAGCCACCATTGAGGAGAAAACATTCTTCTCACAGGTTGAGGAATCCAAAGTCGTACCCATCCGACACTACATCCCACTTGAATTCTCTCTCGCTTATTCCTACTACGACGATCCGGCAAACCAACCGTCCGACCAATCCGGCTCTCTCCCCATAGGCTCATACACAATCGACACACCACCCACATATTCAAACACAGAGAAATGAAACCAATCCGACTCAATTCCACCTCCACCCCCTCCGTAGCAAAGAAAAGGGCAAATAAATACGGTAACCATCCCACCGGAGGCCACTCCTCACGCAAAGAGCACCGCCGTGCCATCACCCTCCGCATCCTGCAACGCGCAGGCCGGATCACCAACCTGCGCGAACAAGTCCCCTTCGATCTCATCCCCGCCCAATGTGAATGGTGCGGAGAAAAGTCAGACGAGCTTATCTATACCGAGGACAGACAGAAAGTCTGCATTGACTGCATCGAAGAAATGAAGTTTTACGAAGGAACAATGAAGGGAATATGAAAAGAAAGGTATTAAACCTCTCCCTGACTCCCAAAGCGTTTGAAATGATTGCATTGGGAATATGGTTGGAAACCTACCGTGAGTTGACCCCCTATTGGGTTGAGCGAATTATGAAATGCGTAAAATGGTGCAGTAAAGGTGTGATTAGAGATAATAAGTCATCTCGTGGATTCAGATATTGCTATGACAACCTTGTGACCGGTCGGGAATTATGCTATAACGGGGACAGCGGCGGGTGCGTATGTGGCAATCTTTCAGATTTCACAAAAATAGTCAATGGCTACACTCATGTGAAATTTCACTATCAGTGTGTAGGTGAAGATCCAGACATGATGTTTGAGATTGAAAGTATATCTATAGGTTATGGCAAAACTAAATGGAACGCTCCGGAGGACAGAAAAGTATTCATCATTAAACTTGGGAACCGCATATATGATACGACCAATTAAACTAAGAGCAAAAACCACTGATGGAGAGTGGGCAACCGGTGATCTATGCTTCAATGGAGTGGAGCCGCCTCAAATATTATGGGTGCGCAAGGACTCAGAGGTTATCGAGACTGACATTTTCGACCATTCCACAATAGGTATGTACACCGGAATTAAGGATAAGAACGGTCAGGAGATATGCGAAGATGATATGGTGCATTTCGTAAATCCCGGCCTTCACTATGACCTTATCGCGCCTGTGGTTTTTGAGAATGGTGATTTTTGTCTCCTTAAAAATATAAACTACCTGATTCCGATGGGTAACTTCTCCAGTGAAGTATTTGAGGTGGTCGGCACCATTTTCGATAATCCCGATCTAATGAATAACCAACCGACAGAGATATGACAAAAGAAAACAGAATTTGCTACTTCGGGACAAGAGGAAAGTCCGGACACTTCGCATATCCGATTGTCGGGAAATTCACAAGAGAGGAACTTAGGAACATCGAAAAAATTGACAACCCTATCTACCATGAAGCAACGAAAGCAGATGGCTTCATTTACGGCTCACTTGGCAATTTTATGTTTTACGCTATCCCTGGCAGTAAAGACGATAAGCGAGCCGGATGTATTACTGCTATATTCGTGGAATTTGCAAAAAACTCTAACGACATCAGAGAATCGATAATGAGCGATAGCGAACTACGGTGGAGGTTCAGTAAAAGACTTCCCAAAAAGAATGAGATATGACATAATGGACTTTAACAAGAAGTGATTATGAGAAAAATACTGAGATTGATAGGCGAGTTATTGCTATTTGTAGTATTGGCTACAATATTCCTCATCATAGCCTCCGCTTTAACATTAGGAGTAATATTGTTGCTTGTCTACATCGGCAAATGGGTAGGTATAGATAAGGATATTTTCATCTATGTGGTATGGTTCGTTATCTTTTGGAAAGCGTGGGATTTTCTCGCATGGATAGTTGAAAAGATAGTCTTAAAAAAGGTTTAGCCTATGCCCTCCATCCGCAAGACCAGGAAAAGGCTGAAAAGGGAGATAGCCGAAGATGAGATGATACTCTCAAATGAAGATATATTATATTTCACCGACTATATTTCTCAGCACCTCGAACAAAAGAAACAAGAATTGCAGCAACTTAAAAGTAAGAAAAGATGAGTATTAGAATCAAGTTTAAAGCATATAATAATAGTTTACCAATATGAGGTTGGCGATGAAGTGACCCACTGGATGCCGATACCCGAACCCCCTAAAACCGAAAGCGAATGAATATTAACGAAGTCCCCAACTACATTCTTCATGCCACTCCAATAACAGCAGGAGAACTGAAAAAGAAGATCCGTAATATCCCCAACGACACCCCGGTTTACCTTGTCGTTGACAAGGTTTCCGATGATGCATGGGACGAAGATAAGGGGCAGTGGCGTTATGTCCTTCCTCTTGTTTATGTCACCCGTGAACGCATCTATGGAGACGAGAATGGAGATGATGAGTTTAACCTCTTGCTTGAATATGAAAGCCTATGAATCCGATACTCCAGAACCGGCTCTCCGCTCTTGACGCCAAACACAAGCGCAAACCGACCTCCAAGCGTCTACGCGTTTTTTACGGATGGTGTAAGGTCAACAAGATCCGGAAGAAAGAGGCTATTTCCGTAATCTTCGAGAACGACAGTCAACCGGAAGAAAGGACGATGAAATTCATCAATAGGATGATGAATGTCGTGTATGTTCGTGATCAGACTGAAGAAGAGAAGATGGATGCCGAGGGACATGCCAGGAGTTTCACCGAGTACTCCCTTTTCTTAGAAGAGAAGCATTTTCAGGGAAGCCTTGAACTCGTATTGAGGTGTAACTTTGAATCGGATAAAAACAATGTATCGGAGGATGAAAGGGAGACGATCAGGAAGAAACTCCGTGAGAGTTACCTTTCATCACATCTTGAATACAAGGAGCCGGTTGTGCAACTTGAATTTGAATTTTAAACCGAAAGCGAATGAAAAAAATAATGTTTAACGACCGATACGGACTCACCCAAGCCATACTGGATGGGCGCAAGACAATGACAAGACGAATAATAGATTGCCCTAAAACATTCAAAGGCGAATGGGTTGCAGGATTCCACGTCTACAAACGTCAGTCCGATGGTGCTATGCTTGAGTGGCCGAGTCTTTTTGATGCCGATGAATCAACTATAGACGGAGGTTATATTCTCCCTAAATACAAGGTTGGCGAAATCGTAGCGATAGCGCAAAGTTATAAGAATGCAGATGTTCATTCCATACCTTGCGAGGATGAAGAGTTCGGATGCTATGACTTTCCTGCGGAACAAACAAATGGTTGGAATAACAAGATGTGTGTCCGTGCCGACCTAATGCCCAACCGAATAC
>JAAVBP010000026.1 GCA_014803525.1 bacterium | reverse complement strand
CCGTCTGGATTATACTGGTCAACCACAAACACCTTCTCCCCTTTCCATCCCTCTATCCCAGAGGAAAGGAACACATCAATATGGTCGCCGTCAACGCCCCTCGTGCCCCGGATATAACCATAACTATGGCTCATGGTGCTCTCCCATCGCTTCCCTTTTGCATCCGTGCCCCTGCGCACGGATCCTTTCGGATTCTCGATGGTGATATCGAACGTTCCGATCCTGACATGCCCCTTTCGGTAGTTCCCCGCCTCTTTCTGTGCATCCGTCGGTGACTGGTTCACATCCGCCTCCGCTTCTGCTATCTTTCCTGCTATCGCGGAGCTGTTACCACCGGAAGCTCTGCTTCCATCCCCGTTTTCCGAACTTTCCCCCTCAATCTCTTGTTTTTCTGATAATAAAGTGTTAACTTTGCTATCGGAAACGGTTGACTTACCGTTGGGTTCAGCAGATGATGTGCCGCTTTGCTCAGCTGCTGAAAGCGAAGAGTCACCTGAAACGGCTTGCTTCGGTTGCTGAAGTTCGGTCTTGGCTACTGTTTCTAAAACATTCGCAAGAATATCCCTGTAAAGGGCGATACCTCCGTGAGGCTGAGACGCTGCGGTTTGAAGGGTGTCCCCTTTTCTTATGTTATCCCCTACAAACACTTCGTGCACATACAACCGGTTCTTATTGGCATCCTGCATTGCCCGGCAGAAAACATAACAACGTTTCCCATCATACATTATAGGATAAGCAAAGAAATGATTGTTTACGCCTTCCTGCCGTGTAAAATCAGGCATCGTTCCGAGATAAACAGCATTCTCAAACCCATCGACAAGAGAGGTTATCGCGTCAAGTTTTGCTTGTCCGTATCTATGTGCAAGAGAACTCTCGACCGAATTACGGTTTATCTCTACCTCACCAACCTCTGGAGGGGATTGAAAATTTGCTTTATAATATATTTATAATCAAATAATTAAACAATAAATATTTCAAACGGAACTAAAAGCGGAACTGTTTTACAAAGTCATAAATCTCTTCTGATTTGACCGAAACTTTTTACTCACTCAAAATAAAACTCCTCGGAGATGTAACAGATTTATAATGCGATCATTCCTTTCGATTGAATACAGACATTGACCGCTTCCTTACTTCATCTGCAATTTCGATATATGGTTCCATCGCTTTATAGTCACTATGCCCCGTCCATTTCATCACTACATTCGGAGGAACACCCATGGCAAGTGCATTACAGATAAAAGTGCGTCGTCCGCAATGAGTACTCAACAATTCATATTTGGGAACACTCATATCCTTTCTCTGCGAACCATACATTTGAACGATATGCACCGGACGGTCAATCCCACAGAGCCTACCAATCTCTTTTAAACGCAAATTCATTTTTTGAGAGCTCTTAGCCGGGAATACCATTTCACCAGGCTTATGCTCTCCTCGCGAATACTTGGCAAGAATCTCCCGGGAATAATCATTGAGGTCGATTATGATAGTATCGGCAGTCTTTATTGTTGTCACCCTTATGGAATCCGTTCCAATATCATCCCAACGCAGATTGACAAGATCGGAATACCTAAGAGAGGTGAAACAGCAAAAACAGAACATATCGCGCGTGCAATCAAGCTCCGGACGACCACTGAGATCCAACCGGAGCACCCTCATAAGCTCATCCCATGAGAGAAACACAACTTGATGCTTCGGTGTCTTATATTTTGTCTTATGCTCACGGAACGCAGTATTATTGTGATATCCTTTCTGGTATGCCCACTGCATGAACCACTTGAGGTTCTTAATGTTTCTGTTGATCGTGTCATTCTGGTAACGTCCCTTGTATTTTACAAGTACCTTTCCATCTTCCTCTTCCTTTTTACTCTTTCCGCCAACTGAATTGTGTGTCTGAAAAGCCATGAAACGGTTTATCAATCCCGTGGATATATCCTTGAAATCAAGTCTTGGATCAAACATCAACAGAAGTTTTTTCATGGTCTTCATCTTTCTCTGCGTGCTGACCGACCACTGATCAATAGTCTGGCCCTCCGTCATGAATTCATCAAAAATATCAAAGAATTCCTTTTTTGATATCTTTTTCTCACCAGTAATTTCATATTTGAGCTGATTTTTAGATGGCATGGCATCAAGCTTCTCAAACTTTAGAAAAGCCTCATCAATCTCGTTCTCAAGTTTTTCCAATACCTTGTTTATTGTGGAGGCCGTCACTTTATCCTCTCCATGGGTTGTATTGGGACGGCAACGCTGACCATCCCATTTGGGTTTTCCCTGTTTATCCTCACGGTCCACATGATACCCGATGGAAAAAGTCACAGACTCTCCATGATTCCAAGTCACACGAAGCCTGAGAAGAGTTCCTCTGAAAATATACAACAACTTTCGCTTTATCGGAGTCATAGCATCAATCTAAAAACAGTCTGTCAATAACACTTGCGGCACGGCCTTCGCCCGCTTACCGATGATCCGGAAACCTTCTTCACACTCGTGCTGCACCGGTTGAGACCCGAGCAATTCGGGGTGCGGTGATATGTAGAGGCCTTCGGACCGGTGCATATATACACGTACCCTGTTGTCGGCTTACCTTCGCCCGACTGCTTCTTTCCCTTTCTCTTTCCGTCGGCCATAGACCCCGACAGAGCGATCACAACGGTGATCAGTATACAAATAAATCTTTTCATAAGCGCAACATGTCATTATATTCTCTTCTGAACCTCTCGATTTCTCTCTCATGAAGCAGGTCATGGAAAAACCTGTAAAAATCTCCCGGACGCTCTCTTTTGATCTCAACAATCAAAGCAAGGAGATCATAACCGGCTCGTTCCAGAGCCCTCTCATATTCCTCCGCGCCAAATCTCATATCCATATAATCCCTTACCCTGTCCGATATCCTTAATCCCGCAAACTCATCCTCATCATACACCCCATTGTAACCAATACTCATCTCACTCATATTTCCATCTACATTGGCAACAATCAATAATTAAATTGTCAGCCATCCTTTTACCTATTTCCTTACTTCATAGAACACCCAATCATAAATGTAACCACCCTTTACCGTATCAGTGGCATAATAAGGCTTAAAACCTGCAGCCGTAGCAATCATCCGAACTTTACCCGGAGCGATTCCCTTTGCAGTAATTGTCTTTCCTGAAGCAATATGATATGGCTTACCATTAATCTGTACCGTAATCTCCTTACTGACATCATTCCTTATCTTGATCTCACACTCATTTCGCATATCTGTAAGTGTGCCGGCCTCCTCAAGAACATTTCCAACGTTCTCCGTAAGTTCAGCTACCACCTTAAGGTATTTCTTTGCAACATATCCATAATATTTCCCATCAAGAGTCATCATAAGGCAAAAATTCTCGGAGAGAAGATCCGAACCGGAAACAACTACTTCTCTCCCTTTGCTTAAACTTCCGTCTGCTGCATAATTAGCACCGGGACCATTCCTCACCGTTAACTTATTGGCTATAACTTCCGCAATATAATAACTATCATCAGATACTGAAATTGAAGAATATTCATCAGCTCCACGTGGGTTTTCTATATATGTATCGTCCGTTTCATCAGAAGAAATCATTGATTCAACATCACTTTGCCTTAATTGCTTTCTTCCTTTCTTTAAAGCTGTTCTCACAAGTGACATAAACCAACCAGTCCAAGTTTTATCCGGATCTTGATATTCCAACTTCGGACTGTCATTTTTATAAATACGGACAACTCTTCCTTCCTCGTCATAATTCTTATGTAAAATTGTTCCGAGACGCTCACAATCCTTATCTACTAAAGAGCAAAATTCTGATTCCTTATACTTTATTCCATCGGATGTAGTACGCAATTCATTATAAACAAACAAATCCCTTATAATATGCTCGCCATAATTCCATCCATCCTCGATTTCAGAGTTAATGTACCATGATCCCTCATCACCTTCAAAAACAAACAACCACTCCGCATATCCATTTAAAGATATGGCAATCATCATAATTAGTCCTATCAATCGTTTCATATTTCCTAATAATTTAAAGTTAAGAAATTATTGGTTCAGCTAATTTTATACAAAAACATGCGGCTACATTCCCAAGCTAATACAGAACAGTTGAAACTATATTATTGGAGGAACATCGAAGAATGATTCAAGTCATTATATAAAAATTAATACCCATACCCCTTCCCTTTGGACATCAGCTGGTCATTATACCAAAGACTACGCATTCATAACATGCCTTTTAGCTCTCCGGAAACCGGCTCTTTCAGCCTCCTCAACAGTATAAGCATAAAACTCTCCGACATTCTTTATCTCCGCCCTGTCATACTGCTGGTCGAAAGGCAAATGATAAATCTTCTCACCGTTATTTATGTTACACTTAATCCGGGGGAAATGCATGTCAGAAAACCTGACAAGCTGGATCTCCAGAAGTTCAATGAACTTAGATGCCTCTTCCGAAAGAACCGACATAGACGGTATCATAAGTACGGGCTTCACGTGCTTGACCCTGCGTGAAAAATTATTCTCATTCAGAAAACACACATAAGAACCGAAAAGCTGCATCACCACATTCTCCCTTATGGTACGTTGAGACGACCAGTACTTACACTGAATAATCAAGATCTCCTCCCCATTCTCCAGCTCATCATAGAAAAGATGACGCTTTCTTCGAGCTATAAGATCACGTCCCAAATCCGCAAAACCCTTCTTTATTCCATGATACTCCACCTCATACCCTCTTTTTGTCAACATATGCCCACAAGCCATCTCATAATCTCTACCAACCCACAAGATATCTTTTTTACGATGATAAACATAGCGATCCAGAGCAAGTTGATTCCGTTCAGCTGTAGATAATCTATCCCATTCCTCCTTGCTCAGGTAATCACGCGTATAATCGTAGTTTGCCTTGTATTCGCCAACATTCCTGTCCTTCAGAGTAAGAAGTTGCTCATCAGATTCAAGGAGCATGGCTAACTCAGGAAATTTATTAATCAAATAAGACATCCGGTATTCAATAACCTTTGCCTGCTCCAGTTCTTCCTTAATCATCCTTTTAATCACCGTCACCCGTTCAGCAGCTTTAACCGCCGGTATCTTCTTCTTCCTTAGAAAATTCTCATATTCTTCAAGAAATCTAATTTTTCTATCGCATATATAAGCTGCACAGGAAACGAAAGGTTCTCTGTCCTCAACGAAGGCTTCAATTGAATCTCTTTCCCATTCAGCCTCCTCTTTTTTCTTTTCGATTGCCTCTATTCTTTTCTTACATGCATTCTTAAAAATATTTATTTTCTCATAATACTCTTCCTTAATTTCTCCTACCTCTTTTATCTTTTCAGATTTTAAATCTTCTTTATATCTTGATTCTTTATATCTAAGTTCATCCTTCTCTCTTATCAGATCATATTCCCTTTGATCTAATCTTTTTTCCAGGTGATATAAGGTATTTCTTTTTTTATCCAATGCCTTTTCCAATTCTGCCAATTCTTTCTCCTTTGCATATATTTTATCGGGATATCTATATTCCAATTCATAAATTCTACTTAAACTCTCTGCCCTAATTTTCCTTAATAAGTTATCATATACATAAAGAAAAGATATAAACAAAACGATCAAACATATAATAATTAACAATGGCAATCTCCAAGGTTCATTGATATGATCGTATAGCAGGTAACCAACTAAAAGATGAAAAGGAGAGAAAAGCACAATAAAAGCACCTGCATAAAATAGGCTTTTACGAATGATATGCCAATATTTTATATCTTTCATATCAGAACCCCTTTTTACAGCTATAATTCTCGTATATTTATAATTTTCAATTCTTCTATCTCGGCCTAATAAGCCTTATTTATCATATATAATTCACTATGTACTCTAAAACACTGTATATATTAATTATATCTTCATTACAAGCACATATCAGATTTCCTTTCATCTTTTCTTCAATTCGTTTATCATATCCTTCAATTCCTCTATGCGTGCATCCTTTTCAGCAATGAGTCTATCTTTGTTCTCTATTTCTTTGTCTTTAGACTTGAGACGTTCGTGAAGGACACTGTCCCCAATACTATTGATATTATCATGTGAACCCAACTCATTAATCTGGTTTGCATTTAAAATCTTGGATTTCTCAGCAACGATTTTAGAATTAAGTCTTTCCATTTTGGAATCACGTTCTTTAAAGAACTCAGAAATAGATATTTCGAGTTCGATAGAAATCTTTTCTAAATCCTGAGCTTGAATCTTATTTTCACGTACACATCTATGCAGATTCTGTTCAGTCATACCTACCGCTTCAGCAAGGCCTTTTACACCTCCTGGATATCGTTCTTTTTCAACAAGAGTTTTTATAAGTTGTAAATTCATTGCTATCAATATCTTATAATAGTTTAATGAAAAAATAATTTCGTATTTAACTTTTATTAACACGAAAATATATTTTAGTACGAAAATTTACATTACCTTTGCATCACTAAGTTAATAAATAACTAACAAATTATGAAAAATAACGCCCATAAAATTTCTGCACTTGCCAGAATCAAATCCCTTGAAATTGAGGAGAGCGCAGCCTTTCCCATAGAATCAGTGTTCTCTATACGCACCGCGACAAGCAACATAAATGCAATTCGCAACCAAAAATCATTGACAACAAAAATAGACCGAGAAAAGGGCACTATAACTGTCACCCGAATCGCCTGATCCAAAATGAAACCATCCACCATATCATTCATCGGATACCTATGCCTCCTCATCGGTTTCCTCACCCTGCTCTCAATCGCATTCGCGTGCGACATCATCGCAGGAATATTCTTCACCGCAATTTTCATCATCGGCACCGGAATAACCATTCTCACACGCCAATGACCACCCAAAATGAAATCTCATGAAAGAATCCGCTGTAACTCCATCGGGACAATGCTCTAAATGCACACACTCCCACCAATCCCTCAACGGACTCTTCTGCCGGATCATCAACAGATATGTAGAGTACTACTCATCCCCGAAATGCAATATCCACCAATAATACATACGCAAATGAAAACAATAATAAAAGGTAATAAAGCACTCGCGCAAACCCTTGGAGTACATCACCAGACAGTACAAAAATGGCGTAAAAAAGGGATCCTCCGCCAAGCAACGATAGCCGAACGCGGTCGCGTCATAATATACGATCTCGACAAAGCAATAGCATGCCTGCAGAATAATCCCGCAAAACCGGAAAGGAGAAGCAACGCATGATAACCATCCAAAAAAAACATAAACAATGAAATCAATTCTCAAAATAGCAATCCTGATGAGCCTCGCAATGGCCGCAATCTACCTCACATTCTGCCAACCCGTCAATAACGCTCCCCTCAGCCAATGGTGCCGCAGCATGATACTATCCAAAGCAACAGGGGCCTTCCTCTTCTTCGCACTCGGACGCCTCTATTCCAACTGGAAAAACGATCCCTGGATTCTCCGATACGAAAACTGGAGCATGAAAGGCTCACAGCAAAACAGCCTCTCCCAAAAGAAAAATAAAACAATATTCAAGGCTACCGGACCGGTCACAAGCCGTGAGGCCGCACGCCCGGCATAATCCGGAGCTCACAAGCGATTCCTTTATGATAAAAACATGACTTAGATTTTGTTCTGCCGGCCAACACCCCTCCGGGGGGAGAGCACGAGAGAGAGCCGCCGGTCTAATGTAGTAATCCTTTATGTAGGTAAGATTCTGAAAATACTATCTTGTTAAGCATAAAGCGTAAGGCCCCGGAATCCGTGAGGAAAGCAAGGCCGTATACATTCGATGATTTGAAATCCAAGGCCCCAATCCCTGCGAAGGGAGCAAGGCCGAAAACTGCCGGATAGCTCAATGGTAGAGCACCCGGAGCCTGAGAAACTCCGGCACGGTGAGGGTTCGACCCCCTCTCCGGCAACAAAGCACAACACTCAAAAAACATATGGAAACAACCGCCCCCGTAACCTACCTCTACCCCGGCCACGAAGAAACAACCTTCATAGCCGAGACACCCTCCCGACGCCAGCTGATCCGCATCCCTTTCCGTGGAGGAAACCTCACATGCGGACAACCCGCCCGCTTCACCACCACGCGCCCCATCGTAATCCGGAGCATCGAAAGAAGCAACGCATTCCGTCAAGGACGCATAATAAGAATAAACCAACATGGATAAAAAAGAAATCTCCCCCAACCCCGCACGCCGCTGGCTCATTGAATGCTCCGAAGAGCAACTGCAGCTCATACGCGACTCCCTGTCGGACGTTCATCAATTCCTCCGCGGCGACCCATCAATGCAGAACACTAGTCTCTGCACACCCAACAACGGCACATTCCTCCGGCCACACCTCCACCGCATGCGCCGATACATAGCCCCAGAACTCGCCGAACGCTTCCCCATGCCCGACAGCTACGGACGCCCCGTAATCTACTCATGGAGCGGACACGACTGCCCCATACCCCGGCAGCAGAAAAAGATTGCCCTCTCATATGCAATCCACTCCGCCATAACCTATAACATCAACCGCTTCCTCTTCCCCAAAGGAGACCCTGCCTACAACCCGCGTCCCAAAACAACAATACTCTCAGGCGAACCAATCAGATGCCTCCCCGGAAGAATAAAGCAATCCAAAAATAACACCCCGAAAACCGATAACAGCAAATAATATGAAAACGAACGTCCCCACCCGCCGATCAGAGATCTCCTTCTACACCTCCGACCCGGCAGCAATGCTAAATAAATACATAGCCGAACCCGTCATCAAAACATATACCCAGACATTCATCAACAAAGAAACCGGTGAAACAACCGAAATCGAACGCTCCGAACGACTCTTCGACCGCGGCACCCTGATTGATCAGAACACTCTCGAATCAATCCGGTTCAGCCTCGCGGCAGGAGAGATCCGCCGGATCCGAATCTCAAACCAATGCCGACAGGCAAAAGAATCAACTTCCTATTCCCACTTCCCTTTCCGGGCAAAGGCTATCATAAATCATAAGCCACATACATTCATATTTTACGCCAAATCCCTACGCACAGCCCTACTCATACTGGCCGACTATATTGAGCTTAACTTTGAAGGGAACTTCGCCATAACTGAAATCCGGGCAACCGACTACATAACCATCCTTACAGATCCCGGTTATATCCTCCCCGAAGATGAAGCTGAAGATATCTACCCTCCTTATGATACCGATGAAGATGATGGAACACTTCTCTTTGATTACGCATCAACAGGTTCAGCCCATTGTGTGAAAGGAAAATGTTTCGAAGAAAATAAAGAAGGAGAAGAAGACGAAACAAAAAACCATCGTTTCTACCAGATCACCGCACACATAACCACTATCACCTCCACCCCGAGTAAAGATGATAAAATAGAAAGAGACCAGACATTCCTCATCCGCACATCCTCCTGCGCACGAGCCAACCGCATCATCCTCTTCTGGCTCCGCCTACGGTTGCTTCATGAAAATCGTAAAAAACTCGCAAAGGATCCAGAAGCCACCATTGAGGAGAAAACATTCTTCTCACAGGTTGAGGAATCCAAAGTCGTACCCATCCGACACTACATCCCACTTGAATTCTCTCTCGCTTATTCCTACTACGACGATCCGGCAAACCAACCGTCCGACCAATCCGGCTCTCTCCCCATAGGCTCATACACAATCGACACACCACCCACATATTCAAACACAGAGAAATGAAACCAATCCGACTCAATTCCACCTCCACCCCCTCCGTAGCAAAGAAAAGGGCAAATAAATACGGTAACCATCCCACCGGAGGCCACTCCTCACGCAAAGAGCACCGCCGTGCCATCACCCTCCGCATCCTGCAACGCGCAGGCCGGATCACCAACCTGCGCGAACAAGTCCCCTTCGATCTCATCCCCGCCCAATGTGAATGGTGCGGAGAAAAGTCAGACGAGCTTATCTATACCGAGGACAGACAGAAAGTCTGCATTGACTGCATCGAAGAAATGAAGTTTTACGAAGGAACAATGAAGGGAATATGAAAAGAAAGGTATTAAACCTCTCCCTGACTCCCAAAGCGTTTGAAATGATTGCATTGGGAATATGGTTGGAAACCTACCGTGAGTTGACCCCCTATTGGGTTGAGCGAATTATGAAATGCGTAAAATGGTGCAGTAAAGGTGTGATTAGAGATAATAAGTCATCTCGTGGATTCAGATATTGCTATGACAACCTTGTGACCGGTCGGGAATTATGCTATAACGGGGACAGCGGCGGGTGCGTATGTGGCAATCTTTCAGATTTCACAAAAATAGTCAATGGCTACACTCATGTGAAATTTCACTATCAGTGTGTAGGTGAAGATCCAGACATGATGTTTGAGATTGAAAGTATATCTATAGGTTATGGCAAAACTAAATGGAACGCTCCGGAGGACAGAAAAGTATTCATCATTAAACTTGGGAACCGCATATATGATACGACCAATTAAACTAAGAGCAAAAACCACTGATGGAGAGTGGGCAACCGGTGATCTATGCTTCAATGGAGTGGAGTCGCCTCAAATATTATGGGTGCGCAAGGACTCAGAGGTTATCGAGACTGACATTTTCGACCATTCCACAATAGGTATGTACACCGGAATTAAGGATAAGAACGGTCAGGAGATATGCGAAGATGATATGGTGCATTTCGTAAATCCCGGCCTTCACTATGACCTTATCGCGCCTGTGGTTTTTGAGAATGGTGATTTTTGTCTCCTTAAAAATATAAACTACCTGATTCCGATGGGTAACTTCTCCAGTGAAGTATTTGAGGTGGTCGGCACCATTTTCGATAATCCCGATCTAATGAATAACCAACCGACAGAGATATGACAAAAGAAAACAGAATTTGCTACTTCGGGACAAGAGGAAAGTCCGGACACTTCGCATATCCGATTGTCGGGAAATTCACAAGAGAGGAACTTAGGAACATCGAAAAAATTGACAACCCTATCTACCATGAAGCAACGAAAGCAGATGGCTTCATTTACGGCTCACTTGGCAATTTTATGTTTTACGCTATCCCTGGCAGTAAAGACGATAAGCGAGCCGGATGTATTACTGCTATATTCGTGGAATTTGCAAAAAACTCTAACGACATCAGAGAATCGATAATGAGCGATAGCGAACTACGGTGGAGGTTCAGTAAAAGACTTCCCAAAAAGAATGAGATATGACATAATGGACTTTAACAAGAAGTGATTATGAGAAAAATACTGAGATTGATAGGCGAGTTATTGCTATTTGTAGTATTGGCTACAATATTCCTCATCATAGCCTCCGCTTTAACATTAGGAGTAATATTGTTGCTTGTCTACATCGGCAAATGGGTAGGTATAGATAAGGATATTTTCATCTATGTGGTATGGTTCGTTATCTTTTGGAAAGCGTGGGATTTTCTCGCATGGATAGTTGAAAAGATAGTCTTAAAAAAGGTTTAGCCTATGCCCTCCATCCGCAAGACCAGGAAAAGGCTGAAAAGGGAGATAGCCGAAGATGAGATGATACTCTCAAATGAAGATATATTATATTTCACCGACTATATTTCTCAGCACCTCGAACAAAAGAAACAAGAATTGCAGCAACTTAAAAGTAAGAAAAGATGAGTATTAGAATCAAGTTTAAAGCATATAATAATAGTTTACCAATATGAGGTTGGCGATGAAGTGACCCACTGGATGCCGATACCCGAACCCCCTAAAACCGAAAGCGAATGAATATTAACGAAGTCCCCAACTACATTCTTCATGCCACTCCAATAACAGCAGGAGAACTGAAAAAGAAGATCCGTAATATCCCCAACGACACCCCGGTTTACCTTGTCGTTGACAAGGTTTCCGATGATGCATGGGACGAAGATAAGGGGCAGTGGCGTTATGTCCTTCCTCTTGTTTATGTCACCCGTGAACGCATCTATGGAGACGAGAATGGAGATGATGAGTTTAACCTCTTGCTTGAATATGAAAGCCTATGAATCCGATACTCCAGAACCGGCTCTCCGCTCTTGACGCCAAACACAAGCGCAAACCGACCTCCAAGCGTCTACGCGTTTTTTACGGATGGTGTAAGGTCAACAAGATCCGGAAGAAAGAGGCTATTTCCGTAATCTTCGAGAACGACAGTCAACCGGAAGAAAGGACGATGAAATTCATCAATAGGATGATGAATGTCGTGTATGTTCGTGATCAGACTGAAGAAGAGAAGATGGATGCCGAGGGACATGCCAGGAGTTTCACCGAGTACTCCCTTTTCTTAGAAGAGAAGCATTTTCAGGGAAGCCTTGAACTCGTATTGAGGTGTAACTTTGAATCGGATAAAAACAATGTATCGGAGGATGAAAGGGAGACGATCAGGAAGAAACTCCGTGAGAGTTACCTTTCATCACATCTTGAATACAAGGAGCCGGTTGTGCAACTTGAATTTGAATTTTAAACCGAAAGCGAATGAAAAAAATAATGTTTAACGACCGATACGGACTCACCCAAGCCGTACTGGATGGGCGCAAGACAATGACAAGACGAATAATAGATTGCCCTAAAACATTCAAAGGCGAATGGGTTGCAGGATTCCACGTCTACAAACGTCAGTCCGATGGTGCTATGCTTGAGTGGCCGAGTCTTTTTGATGCCGATGAATCAACTATAGACGGAGGTTATATTCTCCCTAAATACAAGGTTGGCGAAATCGTAGCGATAGCGCAAAGTTATAAGAATGCAGATGTTCATTCCATACCTTGCGAGGATGAAGAGTTCGGATGCTATGACTTTCCTGCGGAACAAACAAATGGTTGGAATAACAAGATGTGTGTCCGTGCCGACCTAATGCCCAACCGAATACGCATTACCAACGTCCGTGTAGAGCGGTTGCAGGATATTTCCGATGATGATTGCATCAAGGAGGGTATCTATATGGATGAAGATCCTATGAATCCACAAGCGTTCATATACACATATCCGAATGCTCCACAATGGTTTTTTACGCCCCGCGATGCCTTTGCATCTCTCATTGATAAAGTATCCGGCAAAGGCACATGGAAATCCAATCCCTATGTTTTCGCTTACGAATTTAAACTTGTGAAATAATGGAGACCACCCAAGACCCGCGAGAGTGCAAGTTTAATGACGATATAGGAGGATGTCTTTGCCCAAACAATGATTTTGTATCTTGCAGATTGGCAAATGCTCTATTCCCAAAATTCAATTATTGTCATTATTTCAACCCTAAAACCGATAAAATAGTAGGTTGGGCTACCAAAGACTTTCCCAATGATGATATTTCTCTTCATACAAATGAACCCCATAAAAAATAAATATATCCCAATGATACCGGTCTTTGGGTAAGCCGTGGAGTCACATACACGCTGGACGAAAGCTTTATTCCTAATATCACACCCGAAAGACCCCTCAAAGTAATAATAACACCAAATAAATAATAGAATATGAATAAATCAATCTGTCTAATCGTCTCTCTCCTCCTCGCCTCTCTCCTCCTCTCGTGCCAATCCTACACCCGCAACCGGGCGCGATCAATAAACCATCACATAATGGAGATCGACACAATCACAATCCACGGCCACCGCCACGAAATCCTCATCCGCTCCGAAGGATCAAACCAAATAGGTTACGGAGGCATAATGCACTCCCCCGAATGCCCTTGCAAAAAGAAAGGGGGACAAAAATGAAAATATACATCTCACTGCCCATCTCCGGTCATCCCATAAAGAAAGCCCGCGAAACAGCCGACATGATCCAGAGCACACTCTCTCGTAAAGGCCACACCGTAGTCAATCCATTCAACATCGACCCCGGGGTAAAAGAACCGCGATACGAAGACTACATATGTGCCGATCTTCGTCAGATGCTAACATGCGATGCCGTCTACTTTGCCCCCGGATGGGGACTATCCACCGGATGCGGAATCGAATTCGATGTAGCCAGGCGTATAAACACACGACGCATTAGTCTCGGTGAAAAGCCCATCAAACTGATATTCGGCAAACACCACCAAAAAATCCGTTAGCGAAGCCGGAAAAGTCAGCCGGAATCCGGCCGCCTGAAGCCCTGCTTCAAAAAGTCTCTCTCAGTTTGTCCAAGCCAAAGAGCCTCCGGCTCCCGAAAACTTTAAAAAAATTAATCCATGGCACGCCCCAAGAAAACAGGCCTCGACTACTTCCCCCTCGATACAGACCTCTTCTCCGACGAGAAGATCGTCTGCATCGCGGGCAAACATGGAATCCAAGGCCAGATAACTGTCATTTCACTCCTATGCGCAATATACCGCAACGGTTATTACATCGAATGGAATGAAATGGTGCAATACCGTCTGCTCCGCGATCTCCCGGGAATCACAGCCCAAAAACTTAATGAAATCGTAGAAAGCCTCGTCAACTGGGGTTTCTTCGACCCCAAACTTTTCCACTCATCCGCAATACTCACCTCACGCGGAATACAGGCGCGATACTTTGAAATCACCAAAAAACGTATCCAACGCTCCGCACTGCCATATCTCATCCCCTCAGTTTCTTCCGAAGAAACAAACGTTTCCGAAGAAAAAACCTCCGTTTCCTCCGAAGAAACGACACACGCAAATTCATCACCCTTCATGCCCCCATCTCCGCAATCAAAGAAAAAATCAACCCGCGAAACAGAAAATCACATTTCCGAAGAAGAAACAGCGGTTTCCTCCGCAGAAACCCAAGTTTCCGAAGAATTTACGCCACAAAGTAAAGTAAATAAAATAAAATTAAATAAAACACCCCCTATATCCCCCGGCGGGGGAAGCGAGAGCGGACAGAAAAAAGATTTTAAATTTTTTCTCGACACACTCGCCTCCGACGTAACATGGCGCAAGTCCGTCTCAGCATCCCATTCCATCCCGCCTGCCGACATCCCCGATCTTCTCCACACATTCCGCCACTGGATCATCTCAATCGGAGAGGAATCCACCATCCGCACCCTCGCCGACGCCAAACGACGCTTCACCTACTGGCTCTCATCCGCCAAACGCACCGACACCACACATCCGGCCAGACCCTCCTCCGACTCTCAAAAAAAGCAACGCGATCAAACACGCAAAGAGGAAGAACTGCGCCGGCGCAAACAGGAAGAAGCCCGCATCGAACGCGAAAAGGAAGATGGTTTCTGCCTACACCGCAAATACGGGTATCCGCCCGATATCCCCATCTGGAAAGTCATGTCTGAAGAATGGCGCAAAGCCAATCCTCCCGAGTCATTCGCTTCCCGAAATCCATCAAATTAATCTGTCTGTCAATGCGTAGGGAGTCTCCGGCTCCCGTAAAACCAAAACCGAAAATGAAAAAACCATTATCAGAAACAGTCCCCATGACACTCCGCTTCGTCAACGAAGCCCACGAGCGCAGAGCCAACGATCTGGCCGCACTCGCCCGAATGAAAGAAATCGAAAAACAGAAAGCATCGCAGCTCCGCAGCTGCCGCATCGACCCACGCACCGTAATCTCAGCCACACCCGACCGCCTCCGCGAACTCCGACACAAACACGGTCTTGACTAATCAACACTTAAAAAACACTTCTCCCCCGATACCCCTATATTTGCACATGCCAATGAAACCACTCCTTAAATCCACGCGCCGACCAGATATAATCATACATCGCAACGGGCGCATATCGCTTTCGGCACGTATCGTCCGTATACTCACCCTCGCTCCCGGAGACACCGTCTCCATCGACACTGACACCGACAAAGACGAATACTACCTCTCGCTCCGTGCCCGCGCAGAATCCCTGCTCGGCCGGCACCACGCCCGATGCTATCCGGCCAACAGACGAGGCTCACACTATCGCCTGTCATCCGTCAATCTCGCACGCGCGCTGCTCGACGCCTGCCACACCGACGCCCCCAGAATCTCTCTCATATGCGGAGAACCGATCACTATCCAAGGTAAAATCCGTATCCCCATAATCACAAAAAACATAATCAGATGATACAAGAAATTAACTTCACCGGCCACACAGCCGTCCCGGCCGACCGCATCTCACCCGACGGCGATCTGACACTCTCTGTCAACCTCCTCAACGAAGACGGGCACCTTCACCCCATCCCAAGCCCACGCACTCTCTTCACACTCCCCGACGGATTCCGTATCCTATGCATCCACAACCCGTCACCGACAGTCAAAAACTACATCATCGTCCACCCCATCGACACAGCCACAGAAATATGGTTCCTCCCCGCCTCCCTTCTCCCCGACACTGCCTCACCTCACCTGAACACCCTCATCACTGCCAAAACACTACAAAACGAAGAATACCGCGCAATAACGCTCCCTCATCCGGTTTCCGACTGCAAGACAATGGGAATGACACTCCTGATACTATCTGAGAATCCTATCCATTACCTCCTTTGGAATCCGGAGACAATGAAATACAAATCTCTCGGTTCCTCAATTCCGCGTCCCGACATCGATTTCGCACTCGAACTCGAACTTGCATCACGCACAACAGACGGTGAAATCGCACTCGCGAATCCATCATCAATCCAAAGCTACGAAAACTCATGGTCATCTATCCGCACCGCCGATCTGTCCGGTCCTTTTGACATTGAATGGACAGCCCCAACCCGCTGGCATATGATCAAACTCTCACAGCTCGGCTTAAAGAAAGGGAAAGAATACCGTTTCACCCTCAACAGATTCGGTAAAAAGATCGCCCTGTATGTATATACAAGTGATATTAAAAATATCCTGAATGCAGATTCATATGATAACCCCGCCGCATCTTCACGCATACTCGCATTTTCCTATTACGACGGGCCCCGGACAGTTATCCCCGATGAAGATATAGACACCCTTTGGCTCTGTGTATTCTCTGTTTATGGCTACTCATCTTCAGATACCGTTACTCTCACAATTGAAGAAGGTCTTGAAAACCGCATAGATATAGAAAGCAAGATCATATCCTACACCCCCGAAGCAGTCAACGCCGTAGCTGCGGCAATGAATCTGGTCATAAACGAAGAAGCAACCGCCAAAAACCGTTTCATATATCCTTTCTTCGTCCGTTACGCAGTAAGATTCTATGATGGCTCAAGCTATTCTCCCTCAGCCCCGCGACTCATGATCCCCAACTCCGATTTCGTCCCGGTCGTTCTCTTCAGGGATGAAGCTCCGAAACTGCACGCCTTCGCGTTCACCGCACAGTTGAAATTCCACATCAATGACGCGGCATCCCTTTCCGACTGGAAAGACATAATAACCGGCATCGACATCTTCGTATCTCCGTCCGCATGGCCATACGATCAAGGAGTGGAATTCGACAGCAAGAAAATGCCTTTCTCATATCTACCGTTTGAAACAGTCTCATCCTTCGGAATAGGCATGATAAATTTTAAAAGCACCATAGCGGAGTATTACAACGAATGTTATGACACATATTTCCTCCGGGAGCGCGCGACTCAGTTTCTCGACACCACATCCTACCAACCCGCCGCAGTCCGTCTGGGTGAGCGCACACAGGAAGATTACATAAGCCGCTTCACCTCCGCCGAGATATCCACCTTCTATCTTATATCTACCATCGATCTTGATGACATAATACCCTCTTCTCAATTCACTCCCGTTGATATTCCCGATAACGCACTTTCATCCCTTCAGGCGCGATCCGTCCTTGAAGAGCCGCTGGTATCCACCGCCGGTTTCTCCAATGCAAAAGCACATGTCTACAACAACCGTCTCCACATCTTCGACGCATCCCTGATTCTCCCTACTCCCCAGTCGCTATTCTCTACCAACCCTTTTGAAAACATGTCAACACACAATGACATTTATCAGGAAATAATCGTATCCCTCTCCACATCCCAAGGAGAAAAGACCGTCAAGGCCATCCTCCCTGCAGCTCCTTTCGATATATACAACGATTGCAGCTTCTGGTTCTTTTATCCCGATTCCCGTGCTAAGGAAGTAACCTTCATAATCGAAGACCCACTCTACAACATAAAGAAATTCTTCACTCTCCGCCTCAAATCCCACCCATTCCTCAACGGCGCCTATGCCATCACCGGTTCTTTCAAGGAATCGCTGGTTGCGCTGGCCGAATATAAGAACGACACCTCACCCGAACCCGACGATAAAATAAGCGCCCACTCCTCGATATATATATCTGAAGTAAACAATCCCTTTATTTTCCGCAACTCCTCCGTAGTTTCCGTCGGTGCATCCGCCATCCAAGCACTCACATCCGCTGTCCGGCCCCTGTCGCAAGGACAGTTCGGACAATTCCCCCTTTACGCCTTCACCGATGAAGGCGTATGGGCTATGGAGATAAGCTCCACCGGTACATACTCAGCCCGTCAACCCATCACCCGTGACATCTGCACCAACCCGGCGGCTATAACTCAGATTGATTCCGTGGTACTTTTCCCAACAGCACGCGGAATAATGCTACTGGCAGGCTCCGAAACCAGATGCATCACCGATACCATCTCCTCGGAATATCCATTTTCCCTATCTTCCCTCCCATCCCTGCAGGAAGCGATCCATTCCGCAGCTCTTGTCTCAGAAAGTTTGTCTCCGGATGAAAAGAACTTGTTTCCAAGTTCTCTCCAGCTTCTCCCCTTCTCCCGGTTCCTCTCATCCTGTGGAATCATCTACGACTACCTCCACCAGCGCATAATCATGTATAATCCCTCGGCCCGTTACGCCTACGTCTACTCCTTCCGCTCCCAACTCTGGGGAATGATCCAATCCGAAATCGAATCGACAATCAACACATACCCCGACGCACTCGCCATCGACAGATCCGGAAATCTCATCTCTTTCTCAGAAGAAGATACATCCGAAGAAGAAACACAGCAAACAATCCCCGCCATACTCCTCACACGCCCCCTCAAACTCTCAGATCCCGAAATCTTAAAGACTATCGATACCGTAATCACCCGGGGGGAATTCATAAAAGGTCACGTAAACACTCTCCTCTACGGCTCACGCGATCTGCTGTCATGGCATCCTCTCCTGTCGTCGAAAAGCCACATCCTGCGTGCATTCCGTGGAACTCCCTACAAATACTTCCGCCTCCTGCTCATTTGCCGGCTCAATCCCGACGAATCAATCCATTCCGCGTCAGTCTCACTGACACCGAGACTGACAAACAGACTCCGATAATCCATAAGATCCGCTCCAGCCAACCAATGGAGCGGATCTTCTCCTTATACCTTACCAGCGTAACCCTCTTCGTCCTGTAAACATTCCTCACCCTGTCTCTCCACAAAGTATCACGCTCCGACATCCTCACAGAATCACCCGCAAGCCTCACCCTTTCCCTCCAATGCCACTCGCTCCTCAACACCGAATCCCCTCTTACAATCACCTCCACCGAATCCTTCACAATCACTGAATCCACCCTCCACATCACCGATACCACCGAATCAGAGCGTCCCCGGAATGCAGTCAGCGAATCAACCGAAACAGAAACATCCTCCAATCCTCCCATCGTCTCTCTGCAACTGCGGCAAGAAAAAAAAGAAAAGAGGAAAAAAAGAAAAAAAACTATTGAAATACTTGCAATTCTCATAATCATTCACCATATTTGTAATCCCCAATCCCCCCAATCCCCGAGGGCACCGGTAATTGCAAAATCCGCAATAAACCGATGCCCTCTCTTCATATAAAAGCCCCCGTAATTACGTCCCAATATCCCTGTTTGTCCCCACGTCGGGTGCCTCTGGTGCCCGAATCCACAAGCCGCCCCTGTTTGTCTCGGCGTCGGGTGCCTCCGGTGCCCGAAACTCAGCCCTTAAAGCTGATTGAGCCAGTTCTGTTCAACCATCCCTTCAGAAATTTCTTCTGATCCGGCCGCCTCTCCACAATCCTGCGATAACTTCGTTCCCTGGCCGCCTTCAGACGCGCAAACACCCCCGAAGCCGGATGCTCATTCAGAGCCGCCAAAGTCTTTGGACCTACAATCCCGTCAGCCACACATGAAAGAACCGACTGCGCGTCTCTCACCGCCTGTGTCCCATTCACCCAACGCCAATCCACAAGCATCATCGCCACACTCGCATTCTCTATACTATCACCCTTGCACGGATCCCAGAAAAGCTCCTTCATTATACTAAGCCACTCATCGAAGCCAAGTTTTTTTAGATCCTCCTCCGTGGGCTTACCTCCACCCTTTCGTCTGCGCCAATCAGTAAAAGTCCCGATTGTAACACCACACATAGTCGCCCCTCCGCGATCACCCGCCACCTTATGAAACCCACGCACCGAAACACGCCCGTAAAGTTCACGCGCACCCAGCTTATCCTCTCCATCCCTCAGCCCCACCTCCCATTTCAGGATATGAGGCACCATCATCTCAATATTTGCCATCTCAATAAATGTTTTAATTAATCCGCAACGCCCTCCTCCTCGATCCCCTTTTTTTCAATACACCTCAGTCTCTCTATTATCTCCTGTGCATCCTGACTGTTAACGGCTGCGATAATCTTGCTCACTATATCCGGCAATTCTGCAGTATGGCTCTTCCTGCGGTTCGCATGCTCAAACATGCTCTTTGCTTCTACAGCTATCAAGCCCGCTCCAAAAAGAACCGCCACAAAGGGCAGGATATAGAAGGAAAAGAAAACACCCAGACAATCCACAAGAAAACCGATCAGGATAAAACGCCAATACTCGCTCATCTTCCCTATCGTAACCCTCAGCTTATGCGAATGAACCCGCTCTTTCCTCTTCTTGGCCGTGTGAACACCATCCCATAAATCAAGAATTATCGCGATGATCACAAGAATGCTAACCGCAAAAAACACCCCGACAAAAAGATACACCTTCTCAACTGTAATTATATTCCGTAATATCTCTCCCATATTTTTAATTTATATTTTATCCTCACTAAAACGGCTGCAGCGGTCTGGTCAGAACTCCCCTCCTCATATTCTTAATCCTCATTATCTCGCTCCGCGCTGCCTCTCCCTTTTCAAGCCACTTCGCCGCCGCCGGCTCGTCATGAGCGATCGTGAGCCAGTCATACAGACAGCGGCAAACCATATATTCATGTATCAGAGGCGACAGCAGGTGAACTGAAGTCTGCGAAAATCCAACCGGCACATTAAGCTCCACCATGTAGCTCTCAGGCTCCCACAGAGAATCATCAACAACCTCCTCAACAACTTCTCGCTTCGTATAGGGATACAGCATCTCGACCACGTCTGAGTGGATCAGTCTCAATATGCTCGTCACCCGGTCCCGGTTCCCCTCCTCGCATATATCCGCCACAAGATGCCGAGTATGTTCCGAATCCTCCGGAAGTGCGTCATGCTCTATATAGGCATAGTTCTTTATGCTGTAATCAAGATTCTCACGCCTGAATAAAAGCTTCACAACCCTGCGATCTCCTCCCCGCCCATTTAATTCTACACCACTGCAACAACAATCCATTATTAGTTTTTATATGAAGGCCTCACCGGTCGGCTCCGCTTATACAACGCTCGTTTAACTATCTCCAGACTCTGTGCCGCATGGTTCATGTAATCCTGCGCATCAGCCTTGTTAGTTATCATGAACCATTCCGATACCGCCATATCTACCAAATACGCATGGATCCCATTTCCCAAGGAATCAGCCGAGGCATTGTTATAATTGCTCGGAAGACTGAACTCAAGCTCCAGCTGTCCATCCTCATCAATCTTCTCCTGAATCAAATTCTTGGTCTCATTCTTATCCTCTTTAAGATATTCCCCCAGTAGACTCTTCAGCGAGGAATAGGCATTCGCAAGGCTTCGCCTGATCTGATAACTGTTCTCATCATCCTCCGACGCCTGCATGTTGCTCGCCGCCTCATAATTCTTCGTACCCTCGGCCTCCCTTGCCTGTCCGGTCAGATAAGCCTTATTCATGATATCATGAATAAGCTCCTTCACCTCCAGGATCACTTTCAACGATTTCTTACTCTCCGCCATTCGATTATATTTTTAATTTGTTTATTTCATGCTCTATTTATTATATACCGGGCGCGTCGGCTTTCTTTTGAAACACGCTTTCCTGTGGAATCCTTCAAGCAATCCCGCCGCCGATTGAGTATATTCTCCCGACTCCCCCTTATTGCAAAATCCGAACCATTTAGCCGATACATTCATCACAAAAAATGAAAATAGATCCTGCCGCATGCTCGGAATCAAGGCCTGATCAAAACTGCGCGAAAACTCAAATTCAAACACATGTCCCTCCTCAGTCGCATAATCTGATATAAGATATCGCCGCATTGTCTCGCAAACCGCCGTGCAGCTCTCCCTCCAGAACCTCTCAAGCTGACTCCTGTCATCTTCCGTGGTGAAGATCCTCTCATAGGCGTTCTCATCCCCTGTCATCTTGCTACCGGTATAGGATGAGGTCTGCGCAACCTCCTCATAAACCATTCCCTTCCTTATCTCAAACTTTTCAATATCCATGTAATTCTTATCCTCCTATGACACTCTTACATCCCCTCTCCATATCTGCACACGCCCGTCCGCATCATTCTTCACATCTATCTCGCAACGGGCCCCGAGATGATCCTTTTCTATCACAACATCACCGGTCACTCTCTTATGCACCGTTACATACGCCACATACAGCGTATCGCTCACGCCACTCTCCCTCTTAAGATAAAGCCCCTGAACTCCAGCAGCCACACTCACATATACATATCTAACCGAATCGCGATTGTTTTCCCCGAACCATATCGTATCGCACGCCGCCCCGATCTCACACCCCATCGCAAGTCCTCCCAGATAGATCTGCCTGCTCAGTTCCCCCACAACATTGCATTTACTTTCATACATAGACACCGATTCGCAATAGGAGCCGATACTGTTCGCCATACACCCTTTTTCAAGATACACCGTCGTGCATCCCGAACCGATCTTGTTTTTATTCCCGTCTATGAATATATCACCACACCCCCCGCCGACAACGTTTAACTGAGAATCTCCCTTTAATACAATACTGTCGCACCCTATCCCTATCTCATTATATGTGCAACCATCCCCCAATTCAACATAGGTACAATCGTTCCCTATCCGGTTCCTCTCACATTTATCATGTATCTGAATCCAACTCACCCCTGTCTCTATATCATTTCTACTGCACTCGGCACCCGCGCTGATGGCCACGCACCCGCTCCCTATCCGGTTCTCCGAAAACTTATCACCGAAATCGCATTCTGCCACATCATTCCCTATTATGTTTGAATAGAAAGACGTCCCTATAACATTATCCTGAAAGGTCTTACCGAATACATTGGATGAACAATACATCGATACCTCATTACCATAAAAAGATGAATCCACACTATTATTCTGGAAATAGCTACCAATCTTGTTCTTATGGAACCTGTCTCCTATCACATTTGTACGGAAATAATAACCGATCACAGTATTCTCATGACAATAGGTCCCTATTACATTACCATCCACACCCGGATACATATCCCCTGTTATTATATTCCGCCAATTCTCCGCACCGATGATTAAATTGTTCAGATAATTTCCAAAACTGCAATCCCTGCAGTTTCTCCCCACGCGGCAACCCATATTTGATCCTAAAAAAACTATATTATTCAAAGTCTGCTTCCCGGATGACATGAAAACCTCTATCACATTATCTGTACTGATATCATGAGTATATCCCCCGTCAAACGTAGTGAACCATGAGCTCTCACCACCGGTAGAAAACTTCAATCCCGTACCCGCGAAACCCTTTATTCCGAAATATCCCCCGTCAGCCGACGTCCCCTTGAAGAAATCACCGTCAGCAACCACCTTATACCGACGAAACTCTATATTCTTAAAATCATAAGGAGCCTCATTCCTCCTGTCGTCGATCATCCTATAGATCACACCGCGCCCGTTCTCGGCATCAGCCCATGCGAAACGATCCGTATCATTATCTACACAATACCACACCCTCCAGGCCGCGAAATCATCCCCGGCCAGTCTCGTATCAGAATAATCCTTACCCTCCCTGCCGGCCGCCATCCCCTCCTCCGAAAGAGCGTCAGCCGAAACAGCAAGTAAGATTATATCGAAATCAATACCGACGCTACGCGTATCCTCCGCAACAGTCGTGCAACGATAATCCGTCACACGGTAAAAACGTCCCGCCACAAGCTTACCAAGATCACGCCTCCACTTAAGCTCAGACCAGCTCAGACACTCCATCGCCCCTGCCCTCGCCAGAATCCCCCGGCTCAGCAAACCGACATGTCCCAAATGCAGACTCTTATTCTCAACTGCCATCTCTACATTCCAATTGAATTTCTTTAATCAATAATCCCTTACCCCCTTAATCTCTACTTTACCCCCTTAACTCCCCAATCCCCTCAATTGCCCTGTCTGTCCCGGCGTCGGGTGCCTCCGATCCTCAATCCAAGAGCCGTCCCTGTCTGTCCCGGCGTCGGGTGCCCGAATCTTAATCAGAAGTCAAAGCATCCTCAACGGCCGCCGTCACCTCCTCATCAGTCGCATAAACAAGCTCATCCCTGTCAAGCTTCGCCCCTATCGCCTCCTCAAGAGCAATCTTCACACTCTTATGGCTCTCAATATACTCAGCCACCTCCTTAAAAGTATCGAAAGCCTCAGGCGCATCCTCAAGAATCGCATCAACCTTCTCCGTCGCAGACTTCGCTGCTGCCGCAGCCGCCTCATCAGCATAAGCATTCGCAGTAGAGAAATCCACAGATGCCGTGCCGTCAGCAGCCACAAGCAACCCATCCCCCGCCTTGATTCCACCCAATGTCTCATTGCTCGCAGCCGGAAGCACATACTTCTCTACCTTCTCAAAAGCATCCTTCACCACACCGCTCACCCACGCAGCCAAAGCAAGCACAATAACTCTCACATGGCTCAACTTCAAATTCTTCTCCATAAATAAAAATTAAAAATTGATGAATTAAATTTAGAATCTGTTTGAATTGTCACTCATCCGCCCTCACCTCGAAGCTCACGAGCGCCGACTCCACGGCTCTCTTCACCTCCTGCTCCGTCGCATCCACACACTCACACCCCTCCCCACCACCGGAGCCGCCCCCCTGCGATCCCTCATGAACCTTCGCACACCCCATCCTCGTCCGCGCCCCATGCGTCGTCTTCAACAAATGCTCCATAACAATGCTACAATGCCCTCCTCAATAAAAAGTAAAAGTAAAAAAAGTAAAATGAAATCGCGAAGCCGTTTCCGCCCGAAGCTATGCTTTGTCTAATCCTCGCGAAGCCAGAAAAGTCAGCCGGACTCCGGCCGCCCAAAGCTCTGCTTTTCCTAATAAAACATAACCATTCCGCTCTCAACCTCCGAACTGCTCGCCACCGTAATCTCAGTTCCCGGAAGATCAACCCCGAAAATAATCCCTCCCGAGAAACCGCTGCGATGCTCATCCACAACCACAGGCTCCATCCCCGGCAGATTCGCATAAACAAGCACCCTCGGAGCATTATTTCTCCTCATAAGCTGAACCATACATGCCCCCGGACAATCGAACTTAGCCGTAAAGCCCGCCCCCGTCTTCTCAAAAATCAACTCCTGCGTATCCATAAATCACTCCTATTTCGTAAAAGCCTCATCCACTTTCGCCGTAGCCTCATCCGCTGCCATCAATCGCTTATCGCTCGTGCTCAGCTCCCTCCATTTCGTCCATGTCCCCGTCTCATTCGTCAGATGAGGGCTATTGATATTGTAGCTCCTGAAGATGATCCGTATATCCTCATCCGTATGCCCTTCATCTATACTCCCATCATCCCTTAATAGGCAGTGCGTGGTCATGACCTCCGTAACCACATGCTGCATACTGTCTCCGATAACCTCGCAAATTCCGACCATTTTCCCCGGAGCGGAAAACACCCTGAAACGCGTATTCACCGTATTCTTGAAGAAATCTCGCATCGCCTCCAAACTACCGTCAGTCTTCAGCGTGTCAAGCTGCGCCATCGTAAGCTGAGGATGAACACTCTTAACCGCACTGTCCACCTTCTCACTCATCCTCTTCAAGGCCGCTTCCAGAGCCTCTGAATCAACTAATACCAACATTCCTTATAAACTTTGATTATTAATAATTGAAATATTTATCCACCATCGCCACCGCCTCATCACGCCCCATCACCCTCACATCATCATCAGGTGAATCCAGAATATCACGGTAAACCATTATAACACCACTCGTCCCGCCGGTCCCCACCCAATGTCCCGACTCCGCCACATAAACCTGAGCCGGAAGACCAGTCCCTACCAAACCCCACCAACCCGTCTCTGGATCAGGATAAGCCTCTTTCAGGCTCTCCACACTCCGGAACATCCCCTTGCACGTCATCATGACACCCTTCGACTCTATCGACCCCTCCACAAACAGATTGTGGCCCACACTCACATCCCCGTTGACATGGGCACTCGAACCAACGTTTACATGCCGGCTCACACTCACACTCCCCTGTATCTCCTTGTTTCCTGAACTCATTCCATCTCTTATTAATATTTATGATTATTACCCGTCCCGCCTACCTCAGCAAACTGTTCCCCATCTCGTTCATAGTCTGAAAACCCTGATCCCCATAACTCGCCAACGTCAGAGCCGCAGCCTTATACACCGCCGCACGGTAACAACCCTCTGAAATATCAATCATCCCGGCTCCGTCAACACGCGGAACCGGCACATAACTCGCCTGAGCCACCGTAGCATCCCGATCCCTGCACGAATAAAACTCCAGCACAAGACCCTCGCTACGTCTCACCACAGCCGCAACCGGCTTCTCCGGATTCCCGCAGATTCCCTTCCAACGCGACGACTGCAACGCATACCTCGGATCAATTTCACTTATCGCATCATACACCGTCCGGCTCCAATCACTCATCCGGAAAGACACAAGACGCAAGAAATCATCAGGCAGAATCACAAAACCCTTCCCATCCTCACCCATAAAAAAATTAGACAGATCCTCGTTCACAAAATCATGCCCGCTCTCAAGAAGACGCGACGGCGCCTCCACAAGCACAAGACGCGCACCTTCAGAAAGCTTCGATCCAATAATCTCATCCAGACGCAACGTGTCCTCATCCCCCGAACCCAGAAGACTCTTCTCAACACAATTCATGTCGATCGCAACACGCACATCCCGTATCATTTCCTCCGCACCGTAAATCATCTGTCACCCGTTATATCCGTTACACCTACCTGCCCACTGAATTCCCTCTCACTTCTTTTCCAACTGACCAACCCTATCCCAGCCCCTCAAATATAACCCCGTTCTGCAAAGCAAGCTCATGAGCACGCTCGCGGCTTCGGGAACGGCTTGTAGCTATCCCAAAATGATCTTTCAAATAATTCTGAGCCTCTGTCAGGCAACTCACCTTCACCCTCACCTCACTTTCACCTCCTCCATCCTCTGGTTCCTCATTTTCAACAGAGATCTCCCTTTCTGTATCCGGTATATTATCCCCTTCTGTATCCGGTATATTATCCCCTTCTGTATCCGGTATATTATCCCCTTCTGTATCCGGAGCCTGGATCTGATTTGTCGGCGGCGAAGATAGCTTGCCGCGACTCTTAGTCTTTTGAGACGCATTCTTCACCCCCTCCTCTTTATATTCTTTATGCAAACGGATCCTCCCTTCCTTGAAATATTCGCTACGCTCTATAACGGTCTGAACAAACGGATCCCTGGTCGAATATTCTGCCGGCGTTACCCCGTAGGCTGTCATAGCCCCTCCCGTGAAATGAATCTTGACCCTCCCCTTCCCTGCACGTATCTCCGCCTCCCAGTCCATCAGACCGCTAACTGTATATGTCTTTAAACCCATTGCTATCTTAATATTAAAGGCTACCGGAGCAATCCTTCCCCGGCAGCCTCAGTTATCATTATCCAACAATCACGCCTGAAAACTCATTCCAGTTTCCATTCTTATACTGCCACATCTGGCCGTTCTGAGCATACTCCGATATCCCGGGGCAATCCTGGATCAGATAATAGACCGCTCCTTCTGTCAGTTCATCCTCGGTCGGAGCATCCGGACTGTCCCATATCGTATAGACCGTCGACTCACTGTTCGCTTCGCTACCTTCCCCATCAATCCATATATGGCACGCCCCTTTGAGTGCAAGACCATCCCATACGATGATTCCCTTTCGGGTCGCCTCCTCTCCCTCCACACGGTCACTGAACTCATGCTTCGGACTGAAAGTGTAATGAACGAGACGGTCTTCACCAATCAGCGCTCCGCTATTGCTCCATCCCAAAGTATCAAGGGTTGGCTCGCGCTTGATATCTATATCCCCGAATACCGTATGAATCCGGGTGACCGCCCAACCAAGGCTGTTGGTCGTAGCCATGATCTGGATTTCCGGATGTTTGGAGAAATCTATACACTGTATCTCTTCGAGAAGGTTCTTGCCCGCAAGAAGCATCGCGCTTTTGGGAACATCCTCTCCGGTGAAAAACATCTTCGCAAGGGCTATGAATTTCTCTATGCTCCATTTACCCGTATGCTGTAGCTCGCGCTTAAACTGCCAGCGGATCCCTTCGGTGAAGTAGATTGTCTGATCCCCGAGTTTCGGGACCGTAACTGCTACCTTCCCTTTCCTTCCGGCCCATAACGTCCTGTTGCCTGCTCGCTTGAAGTTCAGGATTGCCTGCTCGGCTATCATCGCCTGTGAAAAGGGGATTCGCTTCTTTACGCTGTCGAAATAGTCGCTCACTATCTGGTTCATCCCGCGCTTCTGAAGATAGACTCGCGTCGGTTGGGGAACTATCAGATCCGGATCAACCTCTTTCTGTGTCTCATACAACGCATTCGCAAGTAACTTGATCTTGCTTCCTGCCGGAATCGCCGGCGTTGTGCAGTAGAGATCCCCGGGCTGACTCTTCGGTCCGTTTACGGCTCTCACCACCGGATTGTTTGTCGTGTCGCGCCCGGTAACGAATAGCATCAGGTCTTTCCCTGGTGTTCGGGTCGTACCGTCTTCTGCATAACCCCATACACCTTTCACAAGAAGCGTATGGAAATCACGTGGAATCTGCTGATCCTTTGATACAAGAGGAAGAACGAACGCACCGCCGTCTCCGGCAGACACTGCTGTCGCCACAGTAAGTGTAGAGCGTTGCTCATCAATCATGTAATGGTCCACCTCCGGTGCATCCACTGATACCTTCTTGCATTTCAGCATTAGCGACATCAATGCCGTGTCCTCACTCTGAAAACTGAATAAGTGTTCATCTATGTCGGTCTCGACAAGATTCCCTCCGTTGATCCCTCCCGTTGCGCCCGCAACATTGCTTATCGTCGTGCTCTGTCCCGGAAGCTGTGTCGATACCCCCGCGCTCCCCGGCTGAGGCTGTGCCCCACCGCCATTGCTTAAATTCACTGTCTCCATTCTTTATTCTTTTGGTGTATATTATTTCCTATCGTGTACGTGCCTGCTCCGCTATGCTGAAAATGCTGTTCATCGCCTGCGGACTCCTGACGCTGTTGTTGTTCCCTCCGATCCGCGGAAGTCCATCCCCACGCTTCGGCTTGCGCAACGTCTCGACCGCACGCTCATTCTTCCCCTCGATCTTCCCCTCTGCCCGTGCATTTTCCACCGCTGAATCATGATGTAGTGCCTTTAGTGCCATCTCAAGACTCTCTCGGTTGAACTTGCCCATAATCGCATTGTTCGCGATCTCCATCAGAAGATCAACCGCAGAATCTATCTCCTCGTCACTAAGCCCTCGCTCTTCCTGAAGTTGCTGCAGTTCCTTAAGAGATCCTCCAAGATTCTTCTTATACTCCTTTTCAAGATCATCCTCTTTCGCAAGACGTTCTATATACGCTTCCTGAGCCTTGGCAAGCTCCTCCTTATATCGCGGATTCTTGAACATGTCTGTGATCCCGTCCATTCCTATCTGCTCAACCATCGCAACCCATGGATTCACCCCCGCCGCCATGTCGCTGATAAAACGGGCAGCATGCGGATATTTCGAGAACATCCCTGTCAATGCCTGCTCCCGATCCTCAAACCCCTTAACCTTTTGCTCACTTTGGTCGTAATCGTCACTTATCTGACCGAATAATGCCTCTTCATCGCTAAAATCTTTATCCGGATAACGCTCACGCAGCCGCTCTGAAAAAAGCTCCCGTTTACTTTTAATACCCTGATTATCTGCCATTACTATAATATTTTTTAATTCCGGACTCAATCATTGTTTTATTTCCGGATTTGTTTTCACAAATTTAGCCACTCCAATACACTCAATTTTTTTAACTTCTGTTTCATATCATTATCTTTGTGTAACACCTTTTTGACCCTTTCACCATCTTTTTATTCCTCTGTCTATGAAACCATACGGAGCAATTCTCGCCTTCACAATCCAGCGCAGTAACGACCTTATGAGAGCATATCGCGCTGTTATAAGTTCAGTTCCGGTAATCCGAATGCATGAAATTGCCCAGACCATTGTTGCAATGCCGGCCGAAAGATTCTATGTCTCCGAAGAGAGAGCTGCAATCGTCATCTCGGCTCTTCTTGCAGGCAAAGGATTTCCCAGAAACATGCGTCCTCCCAAAATCAGGATGTTCTCCGAAATCCTACGCAGAGTTCTCGAAATACGCCACAGCAATCCCACTTTACCTGTATCTCATCTCGTAGCCAAGGTCATCCATACCCCTGCTCCGGAGTTTTATATGATGCCCCGTGCTGCTCTCGAAATTATTTACAAAGTCAAAAACGGCTACTACAATGACCTCATCCGTAAGTCTCGATCAGTCAGTTAAAGAAATTATCAACGAAAACACCCGCAGAAATGAAATCCTGAATGCTGAGTTCAATCCAATTTCCGGAAAGGGCTCAATCGGGGAGAGATCGCTCCTCGAAATCCCCGATTTCCCTATCCGCCGACAATGGATACCACGCCAGATGATGGACATCCCTTTTGTCAGGATTCTCGCTTCAGAAGGCTCAGTCGAAAATTTCATCCGTAAATCTCTCCCCTCATCCCCATTTGAGGAGGCTCGAAATGCGGTCATAGATCGCTTTGTCCGCATCCGTGCAAAATTCGATTTTCCTTTCTGGGCGGCTATGTTCGTATATATCAAGAATAAAAATCTCGATGGTAATCCTGAAATCCTTTTCCGTCTCACATCCCCGCAACGCAAATTCGTCTCCGAACTCGAACGCCAGCGTCTTGCCGGGATTCCAATCAGAATCGTACTTCTCAAAGCCCGGCAATGGGGTGGCTCAACAACTTCTCAGCTTTATATGGCGTGGCTCCAGATATGCCATAGACAGGGTCTCAATTCTCTGATTATTGCTCATGTCGGTGCTGCTACCGACGAAATTAAGGACATGTTTGACCGAATGATCAAGGCATACCCCCTCGGAATGCTCCACCGTCCAGGTGACAAATTTCCGGATAATGAACCTAAATTGGTCGGTGTCGGCCGCTCGGGTTCTATTTTCCGAATTCCGCAGAGAAACTGCAAAATAAAAATCGGATCCGCAGAGAATCCCGATTCATGCCGAGGAGGCGACTACGCTCTTGTTCATCTCTCCGAGGTTGGCATCTGGCCCGACTCTCCTAAAAAGAAAGCAACTGATATTGTACGGTCTGCATGCGGAGGTGTCCTGAATAAACCGGGAACAATGATCGTATATGAATCCACTGCTAACGGACATGGAAATTTCTTCCATCACGAATATACCGACGCCCGTGATAACCCTTCATCTCAGTTCTCTGCCCTTTTCATCGCCTGGTATGAAATCGACTGGAATGTCATCCCTTTCAAATCCGAATGTGAAAAAACGGATTTCGCCCGTGCTCTCTTCGCGCGCAAAGACGCCTCAGAAGCTCCATCCTCCCGTCAGGAATCCGGAAAATACCTTTGGTGGCTATGGCAGAAAGGAGCAACTCTCGAAGCAATAAACTGGTATGTTGTGGAACGCACAAAACACACTTCCCACGCATCAATGGCAGCCGAATGTCCATCCGATGATATTGAGGCATTCGTAAATTCCGGTGCCGCCGTCTTCGACAAATATCTTGTCGAGGAGTTCCGGCATGCCTGCCGCCCACCCCTTTTATCGGGTGAAGTCATATCTCTCACCTCTCCTTCCTCTCCTTCCTCTCCTTCCTCCACTCTTTCCTCGCTCGCATTCATCGAAGATACATCAGGAAACCTTGACATCTGGGCTCTCCCCGACTCCGTTTCATCCCCCATACCTGTCATCACTGCCGGAGGAATCTCCCGCCGGAAATGGTGTTCGCTATCATCCTCAGACCTCTCAGACGAACCTCTCTTTGCAGACCGTTATCTCGTGGCCGTTGACATAGGTGGCAGGTCCCAAAGGGCTGACTGGTCTGTAATCGCCGTCTTCGACCGCATTGCTATGGCCGATGGAGAGCCACCGGCTGTCGTCGCACAATGGCGGGGACACACAGATATCGACATCCTTGCATGGAAAGCGGCTCAGATCGCCGCCTTCTATGATAACGCTCTGCTCGTAATCGAATCAAACACCATAGAGACGCACGACCCCTCCCGGAGTCTCGAAGGAGGAGACCAGTCACTTTTCCTCCTCGACCAGATCCGAGATCAATACCCAAACCTTTATGCACGACGGCTTTCACCGGAAGATGTCCGTCTCGGAATACCAAAAAAATATGGATTCCATACAAACACCGCCACAAAGCCGATGATTATTTCCGGCCTCATAAAAGCCGTCAGGGAAAAGGCATGGGTCGAGGCTGACGAAAAGGCGCTTTCCGAATTACTATCATACGAAAGGAAACAAAACGGAGCATACGGAGCCGCCGAAGGGGCTCACGACGACATCCTGATGACTCGCGCCATCGGTCTCCACATCTGCTTCAAAGAAATGCCTCTCCCAGTAGAAATCAAAAGAGACTCCGCTAAATTCCTTGACTCGGCAACCCGTCAGTCCGTCGGATACGCATCTTTCTGACCGTCTCCGCGTAGAGCGGCATAAAGCGCTTCCACCGCTTGTCCATCGGCACCCTCGGCGGCGGCCGCCTTTATCTCTTCCGGAATCATCATTCCTCCCTCACCCGTCGGTGTCTGCTCCTCCTGGCTCTTCAGAAGCTGCAGGAGCTCATCCGCAAATGGATAGTTCCCAACTTCAAGCATCTGCTGAAGCGTGATCTTCCCCGTCTTGAAAATCTGCATCAGAAAATCATTCGCAAGAGCACGGTAAACCGGTGTCGCCGTGCTCGGAACAACCGACAAGTCAAACTCCACATCCCTGATCTTATCCGGATCATACTCCACCATCGCCTTCCTCCCCGCTATGTTCATAACCCTCCGGCTCGTGTAATACTGCTGGATATTCTTCACATCCTTATACGCTCCGTCAAGCGTGAACTCGCTGAAGGCTTCCAATATGTCAAGTAGCGACGTAGTCCCGTTCTGCATCTGCTGGCTGTAGAGCGCTGCCGACATCCCGCTGTAGCCGGGCTTCCCTTGCAACGCTCCGTTTACCCCGGTGATATCCTCGAAAAATTTCAGCTGAACGTTCAGCAATTCGCTGATCCCTATGTTCGTGCTGTTCTGGCTCACCTGCTGAGGTATGTTGCTGTGACGTGTCGAGGGCTTGTAAATGATCACCCCGTTGAAACGTGTCCATGTATCTGCAAAATCCTCCGGCCCCATCCCCTGAGGGATTGTGTCCTCGGGTATCATCAGAACACCCTTGGCACTCCCGCGCATGATCCAGTCATACATCGTGATCAATCGGTTCGTGTAGCGCTGCTGATCGATCACATCTCCAACAAACGAATGGATCTCTCCGTCGATGAAGGGATAAGCCTTGAAAACGTAAGGATGGCTCTTATGCTCGTAGGGAGACTCCCCCTCAGCTATTATATCTCCCGTAGGACTCACATAATAATAGTACCAATAACGGTCTATCGTCCACTCATAATCTATATAAGGAATCTCGTCCTCCCGCATCCCAACACTCCGGCCAGTCTCCCCGCGTCTCCAGTTCTCGGACAGTACAAGCTCCTCAAGGTCTTCTGCATCTACCTTATAGATCTCTCCGCTGTTCCAGTCATGGCACCGGTAGCGCGGCTTGCTCTCAAGCTTCCATATCTCGATAACCCGGCACAGGCGCTCGTCAAGGGGAACAAGAAAACTCTTGTCCCGACCAATACCACCATACCCGAAGTCTTCCCATAGCGAAGTTAGTGACATACAGTCACGTGCTGTCCGATATATCCCGGAAAGACGGTCATAATCCCCGGGAGTCTTCGCAAATTCCGAAACAAGATCCTCAAATCCTATATCATGTATCTCACCCAAAATACAACAGTCCCAACCACGGCTGTCCCGCATCCTGCAGTCTATGAAGAAATTGTTTGGCTGAACAAGATCCGTCCAGCAATCCTCCTTCCCGTTCCTCCACCCATAGCTCTTCCGCTGAACCACAAAACCGCTGATCAGAAACTCCTCCATCGCCCGTGCGTTCAATCCAGACAGACGGTTAAGCTGCATATTATACTGTAGGGTTGTGCTCATCGTCTGCCCAAGCCGTTGCTCCTCCCTGTCTCTCGCTATGCAGATCGGCTCGCTGCTCTGGCTCCGGTAAACTCCTATCACGTTCCTGACAAGCCTCCGGATAAGATTGTTCTTCAACGGCGTGTTACCCTGACGCCTTATATAATCCTCCTCACGCATCCTGACTCCCTCATAGCAGATCATATCTCCCCACTGGTCTCCATACGTGTATCGCTTGTTACGTTCCCTATCCCTCCGGAATTTCGACATCCCCGTATAATGAACCTCCGCCTCACGCAGCAATCTCATCCCCCGCGCCCTATCCCCTCGCTCTTCCCTCCGTGCCCGGTTCACACTGTCAAATGCCTCTCCTTTCATATCTCCCCCCTTTGATATCCCGCCTCGCTTCCTATATAGCTTCATATCCATTACTTTATGCTTCATCCAATATTTCTATTCTTTTATCGCCTCTACCCTCTTCTTCCTCTCCCCCTCTTTCCACTCCTCAATCATCCGCTCCTGTTCCTCCCATCTCTCTTCAGGAATCTCACCTCCGGTAAGCTGTTCAACCATAATTTTCTTTACCTTGATAAGAGTCTGCAAACTCTTTTCCGCCTCTTCTGGAGTAAGAGCGTCAAGATAGTTATCCGCCAATCCTTTTATGAAAGGCTTCATGGTCTTATAGTATTCATATTTGATATACTGTGGATCATTATAAAGAATCTCCAAGTCCTTTTGGGCTTCAATATCATTTAATAGATCTGCCCTCTCTTCCAAAGATTTCTCCTTTTTCCTGATTGCTTCCATGGCATCAGATATAGTGGCGAATTTCTCATTCTCCTCCTTGCTCCATAGTTTATCGATTCGTTTCTTATACTCCTGCCGAATTTTCTCCTGTCTCTTATTCACGGCACCGTCAAAAAACGATCCATCCTCTTCACTCATACACATGCCGGTAAATCCATAACCCTTCATTACCTTGTAGCGTGCATATCTTCGTGCCGATTCAGCGGGTGAGAGTCTTAATGCCTGTGCCCCTGTACAGTCAAATTCGTCAAACCAGATCTTATCGAGTTGACTCTGGGGTATCTGTGCGATACGCATCATAAGCAATCCCCATTCTTTGATTGAACTCTTATCGGCATGATAAAGATCATTAACCGCTACCGCTGCATCTGTAAGTGTACTCGGTGCCATACCGACCCCGGAAGCTATACAGATATTGAGAACTTCGTTTGCGCCTGCAACCCAATCATACTTGAAGGTATCCCCAAGTCTGTCGAGATCTTGAAAAAGAGGATGCTGTTTACCAAGTTCCGTTTTCCAGTCTTCATCTCCGAATACCATATTTCGGATATTATTCAGTCCGTCTGAAAGAATGTCACCTCCGGTCAAACCCTCGACCCAACCTCCGATCACAGCATGTAAGGAATCATCTTCAAGCATCTCATCTTTATCTTCCGAATCACTCCCGAATATATAATACGGAAGATGACCGAATACATTCCATGCCAACTGCATGAGGAATCCGAAATTTGCCACATTCATGATATCGCGTTTCCATGATGTACGCATATCTCTCTCGGCCGCTTTCCTTGCCATCGCCTCACTCTCTTCGTATGACCTCCCCATATATTCCCCTGTCTCGGTTTCAGTGTCATATCCCCATTCGCGCATGATCTGTTGCTGACGTTGATATATCATATCCTCTCGCCGTTCCACACTACATTTACGTTTGATATTTCGCAAGGATTCCAACAACATTCGCTGGTATGAAATCGGAGAATTCCGGTATGCCGTGAACATGGTGGATAGAAATGTTCTCTCCGCCTGCATTTCTGAAAGATATGCACCCTCACTTGATTGCTGGGTCTTGTTGTAGATGTTGGAGGCGTCTGCAAGAGCTTTCTTACGGGCATCCTCCGGCGAATACCCCTGCTCTTTATACCTTTTCAACTTTGTCTCATATACAGCCTTGGCTCCCATTGCGACTGTGCACGCATCGACAAGGGCATTCGCCCACATACCGCCTTTTGCAATCTGAGAATTCAAATATTTCTTCATCCATTTACCGTCTCGTGCCGCACTCTCCAATTTCTCATCCCCGGCCATGCGGCCGCCCCATCGCTTCTCGAATTGCGGTAAGTTCTGGCGTGCCCACTCAAAACTCTCCCCTATCATAAGGGCATTCTTACCAAGAGATAATAAATTTGCCTCTGCTAAATATGCGGGGAAGGAACTTAACTGTTTGAACGCAGTATAGAGGCGCCCAGAAACTTTAGCTGTTACCATAGCCGACGATGCACCAAGAATCCAACGATCATTCTTCACCTTATCGTAATTTCCGGTTGCGATCCTACAGGAAGCCACAAAACTTTCCCATAAGTCTTCTCCATTGCCCAAAAAGCTCTTCATCCCCTTAACCTGATTTTTGAATCGGTTGTGAGAGATCAATGTATTCAGGTCCCTTGCTACCTCCGAATACGCAGCCCAATGCTCCATCTCTTTGATATGATCATTTATCACATCAAAGAAATTCGTGTGCAATATATCAAGTGGCAGCGAGTTGAACGTGCGCTTCACTACTGCCCCAGTCGATACAGATGAAGTCGTCCGCTGTCCCACCGGATTGTTGATATCCTCATCCCGCGGTATCGAGTTCTTATCTATTCGCAGCGGAATGTAATGCTCATTGGCAGCCATCGGTGCCCCGAACATCCGCTCATGAACCATATTATACTCCTCCCGGCAATCTACAAGGAATTCTTCCTGAACCCAATCAACAAGCTTCAAAAGTTTATCCGGGATGAGTGCCTTTATCTCCTCAAGTTTCGCATCAGTTATCCCCATCCGGTGCAACTTCACCGAACCGTCTATGCTCCTACCCGCAGCATAGATATACATCAGCTCACCCAATCCAAGCTCATAATCACGCTCGCAATCCCCATTCCGGAACTTCACCTTAACATTCCGCTCCCCGTTGGTCAGCTCCATCTTACGTACCTGAGACGCAAGCTTAACCCAACTCTTTCGCAATCCCTGATTCCGCTTCCTAATCCTCTTCCCCTCCTTCCGCACTTCCGAAGATTCCCCAACCCTCGCGAAGCTGTTTCCGCCTGAAGCTCTGCTTTCTCCTGAATCCCGGCCGCCATAAAATCTGCTTCCTCCCTCGCCCCCGAAAATCTCCTCTACCTTCTCCCCAAGCCGAGCCTGCTTCTCCTTTACCCCGAGATACTCCCTCCCGCTCGCCTCATTCAACCGAGGAATAAACTCCTGCTCAAGCATCCCGTGACCATCCATGCTCCGCCGTGAAAACAATTTCATGAAGGCCTCGAAGCT
>JAAVBP010000025.1 GCA_014803525.1 bacterium | reverse complement strand
CGGTTCCGTACAACCCGGCACTGCAAAACGTAAAGGTTGCGGCAAATATGAAGTATTTGCTGACGGCGGTGGATCGCGCGAATAAGATATTAAATGGCACGTCAACCACAGACTATGGTAATGGCGCGTTTGCCACACAATATGCGGCGGACACGGTTGCAACAATTGATGCGGCGGATCGCCTGATTAAAATAGAACCGAAGTTTTTCGTAACAACCACCGCAGATACAACGGAGTTTGAATTTACTATGTCTGCGTCTGGTGTGTTTCAGATTTACTGGGGCGATGGCATGTATGACATAATCAAGCGTACCGATACAACCAACGCAACGTACCGTCACGTGTATGCAACATCCGGCGAATATACCATTGGTATTGGCGGCCGTGTCGCTGAGTATTCCATCAGTGATGCCGCAATATGGTTTGGCGGAACCAATGAACAACATAACGCAACCGTCGCCAAGATAAGCGGCAGTCTGGGTGCTGTTTTTTCGACAATCGGTGATGGCAGTATTCCTGGGGCCCAGCCGAGGTTTAACAGTGTATTTGCATATTGTGATAACTTAACTGGCACTATTCCTTCAACACTGTTCGCGGGCATAAAAGGTCGCCCAGTCCTTGCTATGTTCCAAAGCGTTTTTAGCAATTGTATTAATCTAACTGGTGAGATTCCGGCGAATCTTTTTGCAGGTATAAAAGGTGCCCCGACACCGCATATTTTTGATAGTGCTTTTATGAATTGTTATAGGCTAACCCAACTTTCGCAAGGGGTGTTCAGTGGTATAGAAGGTGAACCGGCAGAGGCTATGTTTCAGAGTACATTTAATAATTGCTACCAATTACGCGTTGAACTCTCGGAAAAAATGTTTGGCAATCTCGTCGGTGAGCCAGCAAAGGCCATGTTTTACGGTACTTTTCGTAATTGCTATGGGCTGATTGGCAAAATCCCAGGAAGATTATTCGATGGTATCTCTGGCGCCCCGGCGGTTGGGATGTTTTCTATGACTTTTTATGGGTGCAGTGGATTAACTGAAATACCAGAAGGCTTATTTGGTGGAATAGAAGGTGATGCGGCAGCAGACATGTTCCACTATACATTTTATAAATGCACGGGGCTAAGCAAAATTCCGGACGGATTGTTCGCCGGCATAAACGGCACCCCGAAAACGTATATGTTTAACGCTACTTTTTCTGGATGCAGCGGGTTGGAATCTATTCCGGACAATCTGTTCGGTAATATATCTGGAGATGCGGTCGAATATATGTTTTACGGCATGTTTGACGGATGTGCGGGCCTATCTGGGCCGTCGGCGAAAATAAATGGCGTTCCGCTGTATGAAATCTGGTCAGGTGCTAATTGGCGCCAGGTGGGCGATTGTTACAATGGGGCGGTCGATCTGTCGGATTATGGCGCTATTCCGGATAGCTGGAAATAGTTTAGGTGATGTGTGGTTATAGCGCTATACAGTCACGCTCTGTATCTGTTGTATTTATCATGGCGCGCATGTGTCGTATTGGTTATTGCTCTTGGCACGGCGGTGTTTGATCTATTTGCGGAGAACTGTATAAATTTTTTTAAAATCCTTGCTTATTTTTGTTTGATATATAAAATAATAAGTGTTCACAGGTTATGCTTGTGGGCGGGATGTGGAAATCCCTTGGCAATAGGCGTCGGAATATATGCTTATTGGCGCGTGTACGCGCTGGTTTTATTATTTCGTACGACAAGTTCCTGGCATTTGGCCAGGATGGTTGTGAATATATTGAATAAGCAACACAATACCTATTGCATTGTTTCCAACGTCCTGGCCACCAAATAATTGGTGGTTTTTGGTTTAACAAACAAAGGAAAGAAACAATGACAATGAAAAAAGTATTATGCGGGTCTGTATTTGCGCTGGTTGCGACCGGTGCGATGGCAGATGGGTTTTATATCAGTCCAAAGGTCGCGTACAGTATTACTGAGGTTAAAGAATCCAGGGTAGAGCATGCGGCGATTGATGGTGCGTGGTCTGTGTTCGATGACAACAAACATGAATCATGGCAGGATAAAAATCGTGAATTTGCGCCACGTTTCACTGTTGGGTATGACCTTGATATGGGGCGCGCGGGTGTGTTCGGGATCGAGGCTGGATACGGCGCTGTTGATAATATGTTCAATATTGTTGGTACTGGCATGGACGAGGCCGGTAATAGCCCGAATGATTCCGATGCCAGACGTACCTCTTATGACGAGCAGACAATTTCATTGAATGCGAAATATGGGTACAAAGTTCGTGGCATTATGCCGTTTGTGACCGCGGGGTTGGGGTATACTACGATTGATTATACAAATGAATTCCGCAGTGGTACATATTGGTGGAATACCAGTGGTTCAGAACATAATATGTCTTGGAACATCGGTGTAGGTATCGAAGTTCCTGTGACGGAAAAAGTGTCATTTAACCTGGCGTATATGTACACAGACTTGGGCAATGTGAAATATTCGAACAGCATGTTCCACAATGACGCAAAAAACACTCGTGAAGGCGTTGAGCGCGTATTCAAATCAGATGTTGATTTAGATAAACATGAAGTTGTTGCAGGCGTGAAATTTGTCTTTTAATCGGTTGTAAATGTGTGTAAGACAGGCGCGTCAATCGGCGCGCCTGTTGTTGTTTTGTATTGTGTGTTGGACAAACAGGGCGGGGGGTGGGCTTTTTGTGTCATTTGTTATCCGTATTTGCCATAGTTTTTAGTTGCAAAGCAGTAAATCTGCGCTAAAATTGTTATAATGTTTCAATTAGATTGCGTTTTTAAAGTTTTTTATCATGGCGCGCGTGCGTCGTATTAGCTATTGTTTTTATTTTGTGATATAATTTGTTTCGATTAATAAAATATTAGGATTTTTAACATGGATTTAAAGCCAACAAAACCTTTGTCGGGATTTATAGAATTGCTGCCGCCGGCGCAGCGGTGTTTTGATGCGTGCTCGGCGCGTATGCTGAATATTTTGCGCGCGGCAGGATTTTCTGTGTTGGATCTGCCGGCGATTGAGCGGGCCGAGGTTTTAACAGACAAAGATAACTGGGATGAAATCGAGACCCAGATGTTCCTGTTTCAAAAGGGCGATACGAAAATGGGCCTGCGCTATGACGGGACGGTGGGGCTGGCGCGGTATGTTGCGGGGCACTTGAATGATTTGGTGTTTCCGTTTCGTGCGGCCCAGTTTTCAAAACGCTATCGCGGGGAACGGGCACAGCGCGGCCGATATCGCGAATTTTATCAGATGGACCTGGATATCATGGGGATTAACACATTGTCCATCAATTATGATGCAGAGGTTATTGCAACAATTGCGCGGGCGCTGGACGCGGTGCGTGAGTTTATCGGCCCGGCCGTCGTACATGTGGGGTCGCGACCATTCTGGGATGCGCTGTTTGATTATTTAAAGTTGGACGCAGCGCAGAAAAAAGCGGTTTTTGTCCTTATCGATAAAAAAGATAAAATGGCCGATGGTGCATTTGCAGAAGCTTTGCATGAAACATTAGACAATACGAATGTTGAACATCAGATCTTGTCTGTGTTCGTGGATGGGTATACTAATTTTGTCGGCCACAGCGACGCCTTGGATGTTGCGATTTCCGAACTGCGCGATTTTATGAAATTGCTGCGCGAAATTGGCGTTGAAAATGCGCAGCTTGATTTATCAATCACGCGTGGTCTGGCATATTACACCGGGTTGGTATTTGAATTTAAGTTAATCGATCATCCGGAACTGGGTACGGCCGCGGGTGGTGGACGATATGCTGATTTGGCTGGAAAATTCAGCAAGACAAAAATAATCGGTGTTGGTGCTGCGATTGGTTTCTCGCGCATATTTTGGGCGTTGCTGGAAAATGATAAAATTGATATTTCGCGTTTTGTGCGCCCGGTTACGGCGGTCGTTTTGGTTATGGGGAATCAAAATGTCGCATATGCAATGCGCGTGGCAAACGAAATGCGCGCGGCGGGTATTGCGACGGCTATGTTTTTAGATACCAACAAAAAGTTCAAGAACCAGGTCGAATATGCTGATAAAATAGGGGCGTTGTTCAGTGTTATCGTTGGTGATGATGAGGTTGCTAAAAACGTCGTTGCGTTGAAGAATATGGTATCTGGCGATCAAAATATTGTTGGTGTTTCTGATGTGATAAAGTTGTTAAAGAAATAAGTGTAATGTTATGATAATAGAACAAAAATTAAAAGATATTCAAACGCGTGCGGCAGATATAGCTGCCCAAATGAACAGCGGTGAAATGTCGGGCGATGACCTGACGCGCTTGTCCAAGGAGTATTCAAGGCTGGCGGAAATTTTGCCGATAATTGATGAATACTTTCAGACAACTCAGGGTATTGCGGATGCGACAGAAATGCAGGGTGATCCAGAGTTACATGCCATTGCGGTCGAGCAGTTGGCGGAGCTGAATCATGCATTGCCGGAAATAGAGCGAAAATTGCAGATTGCATTGTTGCCGCGGGATGAAGCAGACGATAACAGTGTTATTATGGAGATTCGTGCGGGTGTTGGCGGTGAAGAATCTGCCTTGTTTGCGGGTGATTTGTATAACCAGTATAAATCATATGCCTTGCGTCAGGGGTGGCGGGTAGAAGTTGTTGAAGAAAACGCAACGTCCCTGCGTGGATACAAAGAAATTGTATTTAAAATAGACGGTGCTGGGGCGTATGGTCGTATGAAATTTGAATCCGGAATTCATCGTGTTCAGCGTGTCCCGGAAACCGAGGCGGGTGGTCGTATTCATACCAGTGCCGCATCGGTCGCTGTTATGCCAGAGGCCAAAGATATCGACGTTGTAATCGATGACAAGGATATTCGTATCGACATTTTTCGCGCGTCCGGTGCCGGTGGTCAGCATGTTAATAAAACAGACAGTGCAATTCGTATCACGCACTTTCCAACGGGTATTGTTGTAACGTGTCAGAATGAGCGTTCTCAGTTACAGAATAAAATATCGGCTATGGCTGTGTTGCGGTCAAAGTTGTATGAAAAGCAGCGTATGGAACAGATGAATGCGTCGAACGCGTCGCGTAAATCCATGGTTGGCAGTGGCGACCGCAGTGAAAAAATTCGTACCTATAATTTCCCAGAGCAGCGTGTGACGGATCATCGTATAAAACTGACTTTGTACAAATTGGATGATATTCTGGCGGGTGGCACAGGGTTGGATGAAATGATTGAGGCGCTGATCGCGGCCGATCAATTAGAACAATTGGCCAGCATGGAATAGGGTTGAAATCCGTCATTTTGGCGGATTTTTTTATTTGTTTCCTATATGGCCTTTTTTATTGGCATTGTCGTTGGTTTAAATGTATTATATTAATGTTATGACAGATGCTAATCAGAAAATTATATTAACCAAGCCAATTGTTATGGTTGGATTGATGGGGGCGGGAAAAACTAGTGTAGGGCGCGCATTGGCGCGTCGTCTGGGGGTTCCTTTTGTGGATTCTGATAAAGAGATAGAAGCAGCGGCGGGTTGCAGTGTTGTTGATATCTTTGCGATGTATGGCGAAAAAGAATTTCGTCGTGTTGAGCAAAAGGTTATAGAGCGGTTGCTGGATACTCCGCCAGTTGTAAAGGTTATTTCAACGGGCGAAGGTGCGTTTATTACGCCCGCGGTGCGGGAAATGTTGTCAGAAAATGCCTTAACAATTTGGTTGAAGGCAGATCTGGAACTTCTTGTAAAAAGAACAAATTCTCGCGATACGCGCCCGCAACTATTAAATGCGGACAGTAGAAAAATTTTAGCCCAATTAATAGATGAGCGATATGGTATTTACGCGTTGGCGGATGTGATGGTTGAAACACGTGATGAGAATTTAAGGAAGACTTTAAATAAGGTGGTTTGCGTGATTGAAAAATATATAAAAGGACGGAAAAGCAATGAAAAAAAATAACCTGTTAAAGGATTTTAGAGTTTTTATAGAACGTGGTAATGCGGTCGATATGGCGGTTGGTATCATTGTTGGCAGTGTGATGACTGGGGTTGTAAATTCGTTGGTCAAAGATATTCTAATGCCGCCGATTGGATTGATGATTGGTGGTGTTGATTTTTCAAATATGTTTGTGGTTTTAGGTGGCGGGGTGCCGGGTGAAAAGTATTTAACGCTAGAGGCGGCCCAGGCTGCCGGGGCGACAACAATAAATGTTGGCTTGTTTTTAAATTCGGTGGTCGGTTTTGTTATAACTATGTTTGCGATATTTTTGTTTGTGCGTTTCATGAACAAAATGCGCAGCAAGCAGCCTGTGACAACGCGTGCATGTCCGTACTGTAAATCGTCCATTAATATTGCGGCGTCCAAGTGTCCAAATTGTTGTTCGGATGTGGATCCGATAGAGGCGGGCGTGGTAGAAGAAAGTGATTTGGCCAAGGGGGTAAAAGACTTAAAAAAGATGGCGGCGGTTCGTGTTTCAAAAGTTTCAAAAATCGCAAAGAAAACAATTAGGTAAAAATTATTTTTAATAAAGTAGAATAACAAGGACGGTGCTGTGCTGTCCTTAGTTTTTTTTGTTGTGTGAAATGTTGGGTGATGGGGTGTAAAGCGGTGGGGTGACAGAGGCTGATTCTTTCATGGGGTGTGGATATGCCGAAAAGGCGCATAATGTATATTATGTATAGTTTTATCTGCTGGCGCAGCTAAAACTATACGTAATATAGGGTGGTTAAATTTTGTGTGATGTGTGCGAATGTGTTTGTTGTTTGCGTGGATTGCTGTGTTGTGGCTGTGTGTTTGTGTGCAATGTTTTGTTGAAATCGTTTCTGTGAAAATGTTTTTAATAATTTGTAATTACTTTTTTAATAATTATTTTGTATTTTTGTAGTTGTTTTATGGTGTGTTGGTGTTTTGTGGTGCTTTTTGCATATTTAATAACCCTATTTTTATATTGATAATTTTTATTAAAATATTATTTTATCTATTTGTTATTATTTTTGAATAAATTTCTTTAACTTCTATGATTTGTCGGCTTTTTTAGCAAAAAAATTGCAAAAAATATCAAAAAGTGGCGGATTTCTGCGGTTTTTTGCGAATTTTCTTGATTTTTATGGTGTTTTTTACTAATATTACGGGTATGAGATTAGATGTCGCGCTGGTCGCGCAAAAGATTTATCCAACCCGTGCTAAGGCTGTGGCCGCCATCAAGGCGGGGCTGGTTTCTGTGAATGGCGTGTCGGCCCAAAAGCCGAGTCAGGTGGTTGCGGACACAGACTTATTGCGTGGGGATAGTCTGCCGTATGTATCGGGTCGCGGCAGTTTGAAATTGGAACGGGCGCTGGATGCGTTTGGCGTGTCGCCGGCGGGAATGGTTTGCTTGGATGTCGGCGCCAGTACCGGTGGCTTTACAGAGGTTTTGTTGTCGCGTGGTGCGAAAAAGGTTTTTGCGGTTGATGTCGGCACGGATCAATTGGTGTCCGAATTACGTTCTGATTCACGTGTCGTGTCATTGGAGCAGACGGATATTCGTACATTGTCGCCACTGGCGCCGGTGGATTTAATTGTAATTGATGTGTCGTTTATATCACTGGCAGATATCGTCGGGGCGCTTAGTCATTGGGGTGCAAAAAATATTATCGCCCTGATCAAGCCCCAGTTTGAAGTGCCGCGTAATATTGCGGCCGCGGCGCACGGTGTTATAAAATCGGACCAGTGGCATGAATATGCCATAAAGCGTGCGCGGGACGCCTTTGCGTCGGTCGGGTTTGAATTATGCGGTAATGTGATTGAATCCCCAATCCGTGGGGGCAGTGGTAATATAGAATACCTGGGCCATTTTGTGCGCCGTATATAACCGCCCCGCCCGACATCCGCTGATTTTTCTTGAACGGTGGCGCTTTTATATATATTATGTCAAATAAATTACATTTATATACATACAGGATTTAAAAATGGCGGACGATATCAAAAAAATAGCAGAACGTGATGCAAAGTGGCAACGGCGCTGGGCGGATGCGCGCACATTTGTGCCAAAAAAAGACGGGTCAAAACCCAAATATTATAATTTGATAGAGTTCCCCTTTCCTAGCGGTTCTGGTCTGCACGTGGGGCATATGTTGCCGTATACGGGTATGGATGTGCGTGCGCGTTTCTATCGTGCGCGCGGGTTTGATGTGCTGTTTCCGATCGGATATGATTCCATGGGTATTTCATCTGAAAAGTATGCGACAAAAATTGGCAAGCACCCCAGTGAATCCGTTGCCGAATTGATCAAGATTTTTGAGCGTGATATTTCTGTTATGGGGCTGTCGTTTGATCCGGAATCAAAGTTGGCGACGTCGGATCCGGAATTTATCAAGTGGACCCAGTGGATGTTTATTCAGTTCTTTAAGGCAGGCCTGGCGTATAAATCCGAATTGCCTATGAATTGGTGTCCGAATTGTCGCACATGTCTGACGAATGAAGAATTGGAAGATGGCAAATGCGAACGTTGTCACGGGCCGGTTGAAAAAAAGATGAAGATGCAGTGGAATCTGGCTATCACGAAATATGCCGATCGGCTGATTGATGATTTGGCGTTGGTGGATTTCCCGACGCGGGTTAAGACCGAGCAGATAAACTGGATTGGACGGTCAACGGGTGCGGATTTGGATTTCATGGTTGGTGATGATAAGCTGACCGTATACACGACGCGTGTGGATACAATATTTGGTGTGACGTTCTGTGTTGTTGCGCCGGAGCATCCGTTGGTGAAACAGTGGCTGGATGCTGGGCGTGTTAAGAACGCGGATGCGGTGCGCGAATATGTCGCGGCGGCCAAGGCTAAGTCTGAGATTGAACGCACGGATGTCACACGTGAAAAGACGGGTGTTCAATTGCAAGGCATAATGGCAAAGAATCCGTTTAATGGTCGTGAAATTCCGGTATATGTTGCGGACTATGTTCTGGGTGATTATGGTTTTGGCGCGATTATGGCGGTG
>JAAVBP010000024.1 GCA_014803525.1 bacterium | reverse complement strand
TAAATGGCCCCACCTTTTGTCGTGGGAGTTCGTATATATGGCAATCTGAAAGTTTACTCGTGGCACGCGCCAGAAACTTTCAAACATCCCCTTATTAGGCGATCTGAAAGTTTATGTTTGGATATATGACTAAAATTAATATGTTATACTTGAAAAACGAGATGATATGATTATATAGGAATATACTATGAGAATTAATAAGTCGGCAGGTTTAAATGAGTCAGAGCATCGTCTTGTAAAACTAGGCGAGAAGGTTTTTATGGGATTATGGAGTTATCCTAATCCTAAAATAAAAACTTCGTCAGGAACCCCGGAATTATGTGATTTGCTGGTTGTTTGTGGTAACAATGTGCTAGTTTTTTCAGATAAAGATATCAAATTCAATGAGGATAAAGACTTATTAGTGGCTTGGCGCAGATGGGAGCGGAAAGCTATATTAAAATCGATAAATCAGTTAAGACATGCCGAAAATATTATAAAAGATCATCCAGAAAAAATCTTATTGAATGATACTGACCCTTTTCCTTTATCATTTCCTGCAAAGAGAGATTTAAAGATACATTTAATATGTGTGGCAAATGGGGTAGCGGAAGCATGTAAAAAATATTTTGGTAAAGGCTGTACAGGAAGTTTAAAGTTTTCTAACTTAGACACTTATACCCAGGTGTCAGATAAGGAATTGTCTAAATTGCCCGTTAAGGAGAGAGAGGAGTATAAAGAGAGTACGATATTCACTATAACTGATTATGATTTATCAAAAACCTTTGTACATGTTTTTGATGATTATTCTTTCCCGTTTGTTTTACAGGAATTAGATACATTGACGGATTTTGTTAAATATTTGGAAGAAAAGGAGCGTTTTATAAGATCTGGGGTTGCAGTATGTTATACTGGCGAAGAGGATTTATTATACAATTATTTAAAAGAGTTTGATGAAGAACGCAATTGTCATACCTTTGTAAATCCAAAAGAAACTAATGCAAATGTATTTATGTTTATGGAAGAGGATTGGGATTCATTTAAACAGTCCCAACAATATATCGCTCGTATACAAGCTAACCAAAAAAGCTATTTCTGGGATCAGCTTGTTCAGCATAATGCCCAATGTACACTGGCTGGTATTACTAAAATTTTTTCTACCGCATCAGCAGACTGTGATATTGCTTTTAGGTATATGGCTCTAGAGGATCGTTTGTCTCGCAGAGCCTTTTCCGATAGAATGATCGCCGCAATCAGTAGTTTTCCCGATAATTATACGCCAGATAATCACTATATGAGTGCGTTTTTCTCTTTTGTGAATGAAGGATTATTATACATATTTTTACAAATTCCTAAGGAAGGTAACAGTTCTCACGGTGAGTACTTAAAAGCTAGACGTGATAAAATGCAAATTTACGCCAACTGTGCCAAAGCTAGGTGTGAAATAGAGGGTAAGTTTGTAGATAAAGTTATATGTATTGCAACTGAGCCGATGAGAATTATAAAAAATGTTGATATAGACATAATGCTAATGGATATTAAAGAATGGAATACAGAATTACAAGAGCATTGGGAATCGGTGCGTCGAAACTTAAACATATTTAGAAAATCATTTAAAGATCTGCCACATGCAAAAGAAAAAGAATGGCCAGAGAACCCGATTGTTAATCAGAAAACAACCAGGAAAGTTGGTCAAAATGAGAAATGTCCATGCGGTAGTGGATTAAAGTATAAAAAATGCTGTGGAAGTGTTCTCAAACCAAAGAAACAAATTCCATTTGCATAAAGGAGCAACAATGCCTTCCATAGAACAGATGAGAGATTATTTACTAAGTATAGGTATGAACGCAAGGTATCTTCCGACAGATGTCCATACTTTAGCTGTTATGTTCTTTCAGAAAAAACGTCAAATAGATTGGCTGAATCATCCAAGAAATACTCATTTATCAGATTGCTTTACCGAAAGTATGAGAGATAAGTGGGAGCACGTAAGGCTCTTATTAGAAACGGGAGCAAGTGAAATATACCGATATTTATCAAGTGGTGTGCGCAGAGGACGTCAAGATATGATGTTGAATTACGATAATATTTATCACTTTCATAGTATTCCAATGGGAGAAGATAGACAGAATGAACGCTTGTTTGTGCATATAACAGAAGATTCTGCTTATCTGCTTGGCGAGTATCCTCATCACGAAGAAGCCAAAATGCCACTAAGATTGTTGCAGTTATTGTATCGAAATTGGCCAGACTTGTTTGAATGTCGGGAAGGAATAAGTAATTTAACTGAACAACAGATAATAAATATTCGATCAAAGAATGGCAATGTTTATGAATTCCCATTAGCGCCTAATATAATTGGAAGATTAAAGGATCGAGGGGGTGTTGCACCTAGTGGCCAATCTATGTTAGATCTTATAAGAGCCGATATTATATGTGATAATATGTAACTGTTTGAAAACAAATGCTACCTTGGCGGGGGCAGGTGGGATGGTTCCCTGATATGGGCGGGTAAAATCCCTGTTCCAAATATAAAAATTCCCTGTTATTTTTGTGGAAAATTTTGTGAAAGTCGCGGAAAAACGGGCGCGGCGGCCGTAAATATGATTGCAGAAATACCAAAATTTCCCTGTTAATCCCTGTATTTTGTTGTATGGCGTTTGCCGTAGAATCTTCCTACACCGCCAGAATTAAAAAGGCCCTATACGGGGCGTTTTTTATTCTGATGAAAAAGTGTGGACGAAATGTTCGCAACGCAGTTGCAGGGTTTGTGTGCGTAGTTGGCATAAACAAACGAAGCGCAGTTTTTGCCGTCACGGTTGCCCCACAGGCGTGTAACGCCGAGGGAATCCCAAAGTCGTAGCCAGAATAAATAACGCCCCGAATGGTGTGTTGTTTTATAATACAATTATATTGACAATACGATATTTTGTATTACTATAACTAATATGGACGAAGAGGGTTTGATTTCAATAGTACACAATGATGGCGCAAAATCTGCGCCACGTATGGGTGTTTTTGCGCGCATCAAGAATAATCTTGTTTATGATTTTTCTCGTCGGAATTTTATGAACATGTGGCGCGACGTGCCGATGACCATCCGTTTCCGTTGTACCAATAAATGTGACGAGAAGTGCGCACGCTGCTTTGAATGCAGCGGTCCCAACAACCCATTAACGGTATTACCGGCGGATGATATCGCGTTTTATGAAAATGCAGTTCCGCGTTTAAAGTCTGTATACATAAGTGGTGGCGAATGGTCACTGATTTACGACACAGATCCAGACTATATGCTGCGCATATTCGATGCGATAAATTTACAAAATGCGGACGCATATGCCGTTCAAACAAATTGCAGATGGGTCTTTGGCCCAAACAGCGACAAGATATATGCGGATTTGCAAAAGATACAAGACAAACTGGGGGCGGCCGGTAAAGTACTGAAACTGGATGTGTCTGTAGATCGCTTTCGATCACAAGCCGCGTTGAACGGTGTTCGCGAATTGATATGTCGCATTGGCGCAGATAATAATTTCCAAAACACAAAAATCCGCATCATGTCATCACGCATGGACCGTTATATGGCCAATGACACTGTGTTACAGCCCGAATATTTTGATGCCCGCGGCGTAAAACTGCGCTTTGAACCACGCAGTATATATTCCCTATTCTTTCAAGTATTCTATGTAAATGACAAGCGCATGGTTATTCACGAAGAAAACCCAACCATGCGCATCGGACGCGCGGCCCAGAATAAAATAGGATACAAAATTCTGGACCCAGAACAACAATGCGGTGGCTTGGCTGGTGAAAAGTTTATGGAGCTAAGCTTTCGCGAAGACGGCACTGTCAAATGGCACAGTTATTATGACTGGAACATCATTACGCCATACAAAGATGCGTCTGGCCAACATAAATCCATTGAACAAATAAAGCAAGAACTGCTAAACCTAGCATGGCGCAAACACCTGAAACAAAGCCTGATAAATAACGCATGGGGCATAATTCCGATAATCGGCATTATGCGCGACAAATTCAGGGTTCGCCAGATGCAGGAATCTTATAAGAAGAATCAGGCCGCAGTTACGTTGTATGCACGCGAAATATAATCGTGCACATTAGACATCAAAATTATATTTCTTGATTGACTTTACAATCGCATTGGCCAGCTTGTTCTGGTGAGCGTCGGATTTCAGCAACTTTTCCTCGGCCGCGTTGGACAGGTGCCCCAATTCAACCAATGCGCCCGGTACTGTTGATCGCAGAACTGCAAATGGCGCATGACGAACGTTGGCGCCAGGCTGTTGCTCAATGCCATTCCCACGGAATGTTTTTGCGCAACCAACGGCGTATTCCTCGCTAAGTTCGGCAACAGCATGCTGTTGAAGCGATGATAACGCAATACGAATATCCTTGGAAAATTCCGAGAATCCGCTGACATCAATTTTATCCGCTGCATTTTCCGCATCAGCCAGCTTTTGCGCCTCTTCGTCTGACGCCTTTTCGGATAAAGTATAGATAGAGAAACCCTTCATGGCGCGACTGGGGTTGGCATTCGCATGCAACGATATGAACAAATCACCCTTGCGCTTTTCGGCGATGGCTGCACGTTCTGCCAGTTTCAAATATGTATCATCACTGCGTGTCAGGTATGTTTTAAAACCGGCGGCATCTAACTTGGCCTTTAACTTTTTTGCAACAGATAAAACCACAACTTTTTCTTTTGTGCCGCCCTTGCCTATGCAGCCTGGATCTTTGCCGCCATGGCCCGCATCAATAACAATAGTATATTGTTTTGCGGGCGTCGCGGCGGCAATTTGCTGGGCGGCAGCCTGATTGGCGCGCTGGGCCGCAGTACCCGCGGCAAAGTCCAATACCAAGCGATAATCTGTGTCACCATTTGGACTTAATATCATGATTTGCGACTTTGGAATTTCCGAAATCGAACGCGTCAAATTCACACGTATTTCCAGTGCATCACCGACCTGGGCCTGGGCAATGGATGAAACCAATGTTCCGGCGGCCATTGACGGCGCCAAGGATGTATTCGCTGCGGTGTTTGCCAGACGCACAACCAATTGATTTTCAAGATAACTTAACGTATATGTTGGTCGCCCCGTCGTTTCTATGACCAGACGTGTTTTGTCCCCGGGCTGAACCCCGGTGCGCAATGATTTCAGGCTATTGCGCGCCGCAAAAGCCGTACGCGGCATCATCATAACCGCCAAGGTTCCAATGCCAGTTATTTGCAAAAGACTTCTTCTAGATATTTTCATGGTGTAAAGTATATCAAAAATTTATCTTTTATTCAAGAATTATGGATATAAAACCGCCAATGGCGGTTTTATTCTTTTTACAGCTGACTGCGACAACCAGCAAATGTCTGTGCGATCAGAGATCGTTCCGTGTCCGTCATTTCGTGCACTGGCACTATATAACACCGCGTGCCATCACTGATTATAAAAACATTCGTTCCACGCTTATACGCAGTCTGCATATTATCCATTTGCGCCGATGTCAAAAATGGATTTGTTGTTGTAGAATAATTTGTCAACGCCGCATTTACAACCTGCTTTGCATCATTGTAATTATCCAATCGCGATAAAGTCTGTACCTCCATATACAGGCTTTGGTTTGCGTTGGGATTTGCGCTCCCCGCCCCGTCCGACGTTGGGAATGCGACACCGGTCACCAATGCTGCCGCTGTTTGCAATGCCGTGGGTTGGTTCGATGACGAATTCGAGTATGTCGCCGTATTCAGTTGCAGATTTTCGCCGCACGCCAAATTCATTCGGTTTGTATAGCCAGCCAATACAGAATCAACGGCCGCCTGCCAATCAGTACCTTTGTTATTCATGTCCAGGCTGACAATTTTTTCGGCCCACCCCCAAATATTTGCGCCGACATTACCGGCATTGGCGAAACGTGTTACCATTTCCGCACTGCCCCCCGGGACGCCAGACCCACAGTAATCCGTTAATTGCGCGTTCAGTTTGCTGGCGGTTTCATTACCATATGCCATCGCCACAGAATGACACGCCATGGCTGCCTCTAATTCCTGACGACGCTGCAAGCATAAGTTTGAATGAGATTTCGCCAACTGGTCCGACAGATTTGCCATTGACAGATATGACATAACCTCTTGCTGGACATATGAGGGACATAATTTTGCCGCCGTATTTGTGCCGGCATTCATTGTTCCGGTTGCATACTGGGGCAACAGAACGGTATTATCCTTTTGCAGACATAACAGTGCGTAATTATATAATTCACTTTCTGATGTATATTGGCATCGTCCCCCATGCTGGCCCGGAACCGCTGTTACATCGCCACAATAATCCGACAGGCATTTGTAAATCTTTTCACGACACGCGGTATCAACATCTGGCTGGGTCACCATATAATATGTATTTCGCTGATTTGCCTTATAGGCATTGGCCAACGCCTGATTCCCACGAGCAGTATTTGTTGCGCCATAATAAGAATTTGTTGTCCCCACGCGCCCCGTATTGGATGCACCCACCGTTCCCGCAGATACGCCCCACGATGGCGTCCCATATGCAAATATACCGAACAAACAGAATATCAGCGTAAAGTTTTTCATTAAATTCCCTCTCGTATGTGAAAAATATTAGCACATTTGCAAAAAAAAGGCAAACGTTCATTTAAGACTGTCGAAATAAAAAGTTGATTTGCATCAAATACATGCTAGCATTGGGCATTATGATTATACCAAACGAAGTCTTGACACAAATTTCCGACGACATTTCTGCCGTCAGGGGGTTTCTTTGACCCGGCAAAATTACAAGCCGAGATTGATGAATTAAACGCCGCGGCGGCCAATCCAGATCTGTGGGCAGATCCAGATGCCGCACGTGTATTACTGCAAAAAAAATCAACATTGGAAAAGTCACTTGGCGAATTACAAGCGCTGGAATCAGATTTCAACACAGTGGCAGAGTTGTATCAAATTGCGCCAGATGATGCCGACGTAATTGCAGAAATCGAGCGTCTGTCCACGGCCGCGCATCGGGCAAAATTTATCACACTGTTTCGCGCACCGGCGGATGAAAATGGCGCATTTTTGTTTATCCAGGCCGGCGCCGGTGGGACCGAGGCCCAAGACTGGGCGCAAATGATGGCACGTATGTATGCGCGCTGGGCCGAACGACATGGATTTTCCATCGAGGTTGTCGACGAACACGAAGGTGACACCGCCGGCATAAAAAATATTACATATCGCATTTCTGGACTGCGTGCATACGGTTGGCTGAAAAATGAAATCGGCGTGCATCGTTTGGTCCGCATATCGCCCTTTAACGCAAATGGCAAACGCCAGACCAGCTTTGCATCCGTTGACGTATGGCCCGACGTTGATGATACCATCGAAATTGAAATAAATGACAAAGACCTGCGTATTGATACATATCGTGCATCGGGTGCCGGTGGCCAGCATGTTAATAAAACGGACAGCGCTGTTCGTATAACGCATATTCCAACAAATACGGTTGTTACCTGTCAGAATGAACGCAGCCAGATTCAGAACAAGGAAATGGCGATGAAAATGCTGCGCAGTAAATTGTATGAACTGGAAATGCAAAAGCGTGCCGCCGAACAAGACGCGGCCAAGGCCGCCCAAAAGAAAATCGAATGGGGCAGCCAGATACGAAACTATGTCCTGTATCCGTATCAATTGGTCAAAGACGTACGTACAGGAACTGAAAACACGGATTCTGATGCGGTATTGGATGGCGATTTGGATGAATTTATGTTGGCGTTGTTACAGCGCGGATAATCATAGGTTGATTTTATTCAAAAAAGCGATATAATACGTCCGCCAAGAACCGGCACCCATAGCACAACTGGATAATGCGCCGCCCTCCGAAGGCGGAGATTACAGGTTCGAGTCCTGTTGGGTGCGCCAAAATTAAAATACGCGGCATCAGCCGCGTGTTTTAATTTTGCAGCAAACCCCAGGACGAGAACCGTAAAAGGTTCGACTATGAGTAGTTGAGAACGAGTGCGCATGCACGAAGTTCGAAACGTTACGAATGCCGCACAGGCCAATATGGCCGAGCGAATCCTGTTGGGTGCGCCAGAATTAAAATACGCGGCATCAGCCGCGTGTTTTAATTTTGTAGCAAACCCCAGGGCGAGAATCGTAAAATTACACCCTCCTCTAATATTTTTTGTTTACATGGGCGACCCAATACTGTTATACTAGGCATTGAATCAGTAAGGGATTGCTGGTTCGGGGCTATCACCAGCCCACACAGGCCGGTATAAATCCACATTATGCGTAACGCATTATGTTTTACGGATTTATCTCGTTAAACCAAATCCCCCGACACTAAGGTCGGGGAGCCGTTGGTTATATAACACGGGCAACCGGAAGGCCACGGAGTCATGTTTGTGTGATTGGTGAACTCCCCGGCCGCTTCTTTTCAGCGGTCTTTTTATTAACATAAAAAAAGGAGTAACCAATGAAAAAACTAATGTTAACATCTGCGATGACTTTGTCGATTATGGGCGCCGCAAACGCGACAACCTATATCGGCAATCCAGACACACCGACCGCCGATTGGGGCAACTGGATTGGTGCAATCAATACCACATCCCCGGAAACGGCGGCGGCTGTAAACAATCTGGCCGGCGCGCTGAATGACAATGCCCAGACAATGGACAAAATGAACGAAATAATGTCGGGTTGGAATTATCACCTGTTTGGTGAAAATGGCGATATGACCGATGGATTGTTCTGGTCTTATTATCTGCGTGATGGCGGTGTGCAAAAACGGCTGAGCGCGCTGGAAAATTCATCTGTTGCAGATGACATGGCGGCGGGCTTTGGCAAACTGTCTGAAAAAATAAGCGACGCAACAAAAGACCTGTCCGCAGGTATCGCATCTGTTGCCGCATTGTCTTCGGTTGCGGTTTCCAATGTTGAACGCGGCGAAGTGTCCGTTGGTGGCGGTTATGGCTATCATAACGGCCAGTCTGCGGCCGCATTTGGATTTGCGGTCGGATTGACCGACAACTGGTCCATGAATGCCGGCGCAGGGATTTCGTCCGCTGACACCACATGGCGTGCTGGCACAAACTATAAATTCAAACTGTTTTAAGTTTTGATTATAGTAAATGCAAAAATACCGCCATGTCGGCGGTATTTTTATTATAATGTTGTGATTTAATTATTTCCCCGATTTAAATTGCATATCGTACAATGCGCGATACGCCCCACCATCTATATTAACCAGTTCTTCGTGTGTACCGGATTCTACAATTTCACCATGATTTATAACCACAATCTTGGTTGCATTGCGGATGGTGGATAATCTGTGGGCGATTACAAACACCGTCTTGTCCCGCATCAGGTTTTCAATTGCCTTTTGAACGACGGCCTCGGCCTTGTTATCAAGGGCGGATGTGGCCTCGTCCAAAATAAGTATCGGGGCATTTTTCAAGAATGCACGTGCGATGGCAACACGCTGTTTCTGGCCGCCAGACAGCAGAATTCCACGTTCACCAATCTGGGTATCAACACCATTTGCAAGTGTACCGATAAAATCATCCAAATATGCCATTTTTATGGCACGTTGCAGGTCTTCTTCGGTTGCATTTTCGTTACCCAACATAATGTTTTCACGGATTGTACCGGCGAACAAGAAATTATCCTGGAAAACAACGGCAATATTTGCGCGCAACGATTTTAATGTCAGATCGCGAATATCGATGCCATCGAACAATATCGCGCCCTGCGTCGGATCATAGAATCGCGGTAACAGACTTACCACTGTGCTTTTACCCCCACCAGAATTACCGACCAGCGCGATAGTGTCACCCTTGTTGGCGGTTAAGTTTATGTTCTTTAAAACAGGCACACCTTTGACATATTCAAACGACACATTTTTGAATTCTATTTTTTCAACATTGCCGTCAAAATTACGCGCATTTGGGCGGTCTTTTATCTTAGGTTCGGAATTCAAAATATTAAATACGCGGTCAATCGCCATGAATGACATAACCATTGAATTAAAGTTTCCGCCCAAACTCTTTAATGGTGTATACAACATGATCAATGCGGTCAGGAATGATACAAAACTGCCGCTGGAAATTTGACCGCTTAGGATCAAATAAGATCCATACCATATTGCCAAACCAATACCAATAGACATTATCATATGCATCAGCGGTGATAACCATCCGGTACGCTGGATCATTTTAATGCGCAACCAAAAGATATTGTTTAAAATCTTGGAAAATTTTTCCGTCTGGCAACTTTCCAGGTTATATGAAATAATCGTCTTGTTCCCGGCATATGATTCATTATATGCCGTCAAAATAGCGGCGTCGGCCGAAATAGATTTCTTGATAACAGAATTGATACGATGTTTAATACGCGTTGCGGGCAAAAATGCAAACACCAATACCGCAACACAGATTAATGCCAATTGCCAAGAATTATAAAACATAACCGCAATCAGCGACAGCGAAGAAAACAAACGCTGGACAAATGTTTTTAAATTCTTTAACAGACCCGCACATGCCAAATCTGCATTGTTATTAAACATAAAGATAACATCGCCGGAGTTTTTATTGTTATAGAAATTCGTTTCAAACATTAACATTTTTTTATACAAATCGAACTTTAATCCGTTTGTAATCTTGGCCCCAGTCCATGTGTTCAGATATGTCGACAGATATCCCAATGCCCCCTGGAGCGTTGTAAACGCAATCACCACCAATGGAATATACCATGACGCCTGGATGGACTTTTCCACCATTACCAGGTCCAT
>JAAVBP010000023.1 GCA_014803525.1 bacterium | reverse complement strand
TTTGCCGGCGCATCACGCGAAAGAAAATATTTAAAATCCGCGCGTCAAAAACAGATACGGGACAGCATACATTCGTCGTTTGTCCAGCGTTTGTTTTATGCGGTGCCGGGATATGTATGGGATGTTTCGTATGGTGTGGCGCTGTTCTTGTGTGTGTGGCTGTTTGCGCATGGTCGTATCAGTGTGTCTGAAATAGTGTTTACAACATCTGTTTATTTCAGCGTAATGATGGCGATATCGTCAATTGTTGATGTGATCCCCAGTATTGTTGATAAGTATGGCAGTGCGAAAAAGGCATACGATGAATTGAATGTGCCATTGTCTGTTGTGGATGCCGATAATGCACCGGCGTTGACGGTGACGCGGGGTAAAATCGAATTCAAGAATGTCTGGTTCAAATATAAGAACAAATGGGTGCTGCGTGATTTTAATTTAACGATTAATCCGGGCGAAAGTGTGGGCATTGTCGGGCCGTCCGGTGCGGGCAAGACGACGTTGGTAAATCTGTTGATGCGATTTTATGACCCGGTGCGCGGTGAAATATTGATCGACGGGCAAAATATCCGCGATGTGTCCCAGGATTCTTTGCGTGAAAACATCGCATTTATCCCGCAGGAGCCGTCAATGTTCAACCGCACATTACGCGAAAATATTGGATATGGGCGCGATGGCGCAACGGATGCCCAAATCCGTGCCGCCGCGCGTCGCGCCGCCGCGCACGAATTTATCATGGCATCAGATAAAAAATATGATTCCATGGTGGGGGATCGCGGCATAAAACTGTCCGGTGGCCAGCGCCAGCGTGTCGCCATCGCGCGCGCATTCCTGAAAAATGCACCGATTTTAGTGCTGGACGAGGCGACGTCTGCGCTGGACAGTGAAACCGAGGTCGCGATTCAGAAATCATTCGAAGAACTGGCCGCTGGGCGCACAACGATTGCGATCGCGCACAGGCTCTCTACACTGCGCAATATGGATAAAATCGTCGTAATTTCCAATGGTAAAATTATAGAGCAGGGCTCGCATTCGGCCCTGTTGCGCCGGCGTGGCGAATATGCGCGTCTGTGGAAAATGCAGTCGGGCGGATTTATCCAGGAATAAATGCAAATCGCAAAATATGGTTTTATCACATCGGATTTTGTGATATAATTTCCGTCATGAGAAAGAATATATTTAGCCTTCTGTTTGGGTTGTCATGCATTGCGGCGATGCCCGCATATGCAAATTGGGAATATTCCGGCACATATTTGGGTGACGGTTGGTACAGTGATAATGGGTCGCGTTTTGTCATGTCTGTACGTGGTGGTGCGGCATTGGGGTTTGCATCGATCAAAAATGATGTTGGTGCACTGACCACAGAATATTATTATAACCCCGGTAATGATATGGTTATTTCGGCGGCATACTATGATGCATGTGTGGCCGGCGGCGGATGTGATGGGTTTATATATGCGGGTATTGGCGAAACGTCGGATCTGCCCGCAACCAAGGATTTCCAAGAATATTCATTCGCAGCAGGGGCATCCCTGGGGTGGACGATACCAAATTATCCCCAGTGGCGTGTAGAGGTTGGCTGGGACCATATTGCAGAGGCGGAATATAACGCATCCCCATTGTATGAAGGGGATTTGACCCTGACCGGTGGTGATGTTGATGGTATTGTTATTCGTGTGCAAAGCGGTTCCGTCACGTCCAAGGTTTCAACGGATATAATCAGTGCAATGGCATACTATGATTTCTTTGACGGTATTCAAAAGCCATTGCAAAAAATGATTCCGTATGTTGGTTTCGGAATTGGATATGCGAATACAAAAACCACATTGAATTTGTCTGATCCGTATGGTGACCTGTCTACGTCTGTTGATCTGCAGAACTTTGGCGAATTGGATGATTATGGGGTCTTGAATTTTTACAAGTCTGAACATGATTCGTCCAATATTGCGGGCGTACTGGCGGGCGGTGTGTCATATGGTATAACACAGACAATGTTTTTGGATTTTGGTGCGCGCGTCGCATATATTCCGAAAATCAAATGGACATTAAAGAATGCGGATGGTTCACGCACCCGTGACTGGATCAGTGCAGAAAACATGATATACGCAAATATCATGTTGGGCCTGCGGTTCGAGTTTTAATTCCCCTCCACTAGGAGGGGTGGCGGCGGAGCCGACGGGGAGGGTTTGTATGACCTGTCGTCTGGTCCGCCATCCGTATTGTTCCCATTGTCATTGCGAGGGGCGTCAGCCCAGCGGCAATCCAGTAAATAACTTGCATCAGCACATTTTTATGATACAATGCACACTGCATCGGGTGATGGCCGATGTGGGGCGTAGAAACCTCTTGCGCGAAACTCCAACATTGGTTGGAGGGCTGTGATATACATAAATAAACAGCGCTACACGCGTAGTAGTTTCTAACCTCCAACCGTCTCTCATCAAGACGGGCTTTTTTTATTAACAAAAAGTAAGGAGAAAAAAATGGCAATAATGGTTAGTGCGGATTACTTTGGTGGTGTTATATCGCACCTTCGTCAAAAGGATGCGGTGTCTGCACTTCGTCTGGCGCACTTATTCGGGTGCGGTGACAAAATAAAACAACTGCACCGGTATGAATCAGGCAAAGAACTAATCCCGCGCGATGTTTTAGCGCGTATTATTAAATACGCCGCAAAAATGGATGCCGCATTAGGGCAGGATTAAAAAATCCGCCGATTTTTTTCGGCGGATTTTTACTGATAACAGATCACGGATTACTTAACACTAAATTTTCCGCGTCCGATTTGCCGATACGACAATGCCTCGGCCAGGTCGGAAATCTCAACCGCGTCTGCCCCGCGCAGGTCTGCAATTGTGCGCGCGATGCGTTTTATACGATTGTATCCGCGGGCCGATACCCCCATCTTTTCAGCGGCAGTGTTTAAGAATTCAATTGTTGCATCCGACATGTTTGCGGCCTTGTCCAATTCCGGTCCGTCCAGGTATGCGTTTATTTTGCCCTGGCGCGCAATCTGACGCGCGCGTGCCGCAACAACACGTGTGCGTATTTCCGCACTGCTTTCGCGTGGGATATTGTCGTCTGTGCGATGCATGTCCCATGGGTTTACGGCGTCAACATCCACGTGTAAATCGATACGGTCAAGTAACGGCCCCGATATTTTATTCTGATACGCCTCGGCACAGCGGGGTGCGCGACTGCACGCCAATGCAGCGTTACCCAGATGACCGCATGGACACGGATTCATTGCGGCAATTAACTGAAACCGTGCGGGATATGTCGCATTGCGCCGGGCGCGTGAAATCATAATCTGGCCGGATTCCATCGGCTGGCGCAATATTTCCAATGTCACGCGGTTAAATTCCGGCAATTCATCCAAAAACAATACCCCGTTATGGGCCAGTGATATTTCCCCCGGGCGCGCGTCGCCACCACCGCCGGCCAAGGCGACCGCACTGGCGGTATGGTGCACGCTGCGAAATGGGCGTGCCGACACCAGTCCGCCACCGCCCAATTTGCCGGCGATGGAATAAATGGTCGATGTTTCCAGAATTTCCGCCGATGTCATTTCTGGCATGATCGTCGCCAGTCGCGATGCCAGCATGGTCTTGCCCGACCCCGGTGGCCCAATCATCAGCATGGCATGGCCGCCCGCCGCCGCAATTTCCAGGGCCCGCTTTGCCGCCGCCTGGCCGTGAACGTCGGCCATGTCGATTTTTGTGTCGGGACCCGCCGCCACCGGTGCGGATTTTTCGGGCGCACTCATAATCATGCGGCCTTGGAAATGTGCAATTAATTCCAATACATGATTTGGCGCCAGGATATCCGGATTGTCGGACAATGCGGCCTCGGCCCCTTGGGCGCCTGGACATATCAGCCCCAAGCTATTGCGCGCCGCCCACACGCCCGCGGGCAGGACACCGTCTGTATTTACAATCGCGCCATCCAGTCCGATTTCGCCGATAATCAGGTATTTTGATAATTTATCTTCTGGCATTACACCGATGGCGCACAGTATCGCGCATAGTATCGGCAGGTCAAAGTGCGCCCCGGACTTTTCCACATCAGCCGGTGACAGATTCACAGTCAGCTTTTTCGGGGGCAGCGGCATATTCAGCGCCGCCAGCGCATTGCTGACGCGTTCGGCAGATTCGCGCACCGCCCGGTCGGCCAGACCGATAATCTTGAATTCGGGTTTGCTCAGGCCGGATGATAATTGCACCTGGACATCGATGCGTGTCATATCCATGCCATTAAATATAATCGAGTTTAAAGAAATCATATGTGCATATTATAGCTTGCGCATTGTGAATTCAAGTTATAAAATGCACCTGATAATTAATAAAGAAAGGACGGAAATATCAATGGCACCAAAAAACAAGAATGTCGCGCGCGAATGGTTTAATACGCTGTTTTACGGCGGTCTGATCGCAATTATATTCCGCAGTTTGCTGCTGGAACCGTTTAATATCCCGTCGGGCTCTATGATTCCGACGCTGGAAATTGGTGACCATATTTTTGTAGAAAAGTGGTCGTATGGATATTCGCGCTATTCTTTTCCGTTTGGCAGCTGGAAAATGTGGAATGGTCGCATATGGGCAACAGAGCCAAAAATGGGTGACGTCATCGTGTTCCGTAATCCAATTAATGAGTCCCAGGATTATGTTAAGCGTCTGATCGGTACGCCCGGCGATCGCATACAAATGCAGCAGGGACGCCTGTATATAAACGGTGAAATCGTCCCGCGTGAAAATCCGCGCCCGTATATTGTGGCGGTTCTGCCGCGTTCGTTGCGGTCTGTGGGATATTACGAAGGCACCATGGCAATCAAGGGGAACAAGATTTGGGAAAATAACGAACCTGTAAACTTTGGATATACAATTGAATATAAATCGGACAGTTTTTGCAGAACATATCCCGGTGCATGCGGTGTCGCGCGTGTGACAGAATATACAGAAACATTGCCGAATGGGGTTGTGCATAATATAATTGAATATGGTGATGATGCAATGTTTGACAATACTCCGGAATATACGGTGCCTGACGGTCACTTGTTCTTTATGGGCGATAACCGTGACAACAGTGGCGACAGCCGTGCGGATATTGGCGCCGTGCCGCGTGACTATGTGCTGGGCAAGGTATGGTTTGTATGGTATTCGCATAATTACTATTCGTCAATGTTGGCATTATGGAACTGGGGCAATAAAATGCGCTGGGGCCGGTTTGGTATGGGGATAAAATAAGTGAAACAGTTAAACTATGAATTTAAGAATCCGGATTTGCTTGCGCTGGCATTAACGCAAAGTGGGATTGATGCGACGCATAATAACGAGCGTCTGGAATTTATTGGGGATCGTGTGCTGGGCCTAACCGTGGCGGCAATGTTGTATGACATGTTCCCGCACGAGGCCGAAGGTTCCCTGGCGCGTCGTCATGCCGTATTGGTGTCCACGGAAACGCTGGCGGATGTTGCGATTGAATTGGGATTGGATCGGCGTGTGCGCCACGGGCATATTACCGCCGGGCGAATTCGGCACGTATTGGCCGACGCGATGGAGGCCGTATTTGGCGCAATATACATCGATGGCGGGTTTGATGCTGCGCGCGATGTGATTGTGGGGCTGTGGCGTGAAATTGCGGCGCGTGATGTTATTGCCCCCAAGGATCCGAAAACAATGCTGCAGGAACTGGTGCAAAGGCATTCTGGTGGCGCGTTACCGAATTATAAATACATGGAACCATCGGGCGCATCGCATAATCCTGAATTTGTGGTTGATGTGTCCGCCATGGGTAAAACGGCCCAGGGACGCGGTGCATCCAAAAAAGAGGCCAGTGTCAACGCCGCGGCGGCATTGTTAAAACTTCTTGCAATTTAAGGGGCGGCGGTCTAAAATCGACCCATAATAAAAGGAAAAGATATGTTTACGTTTTTGTTGGTTTGTTTAATCATTGTCGCAATATTAATGACGGGAATTATTTTATTACAGAAGTCCGAAGGCAGTGGCATTTCCGGGTCGTCCGCGGCATCTATGTTTGGTGGTGCGCTGACCGGGGCGGCGGCGGGGAATTTTCTGACGAAATTAACTGCATGGCTGGCAACGATATTTTTTGTATTGTGTGCGGCATTGGCATTGGTTTCGTCCAGAACCAATATGTCAAATCGTGAAAGTGCATTACGCCAGGAAATCATGAATGTGGATATCGTCGATGGTGTTGCATCAGATGCGCCGGCCGAACCCGTGTCGACAGATGACGCAAAATAGTTTTTAAAATCCCGCCGGTTGGCGGGATTTTTTAGTGTAAAAGTGAAAGGGCGAAATGGTGAAAAAGTGATAAAGTTATCCATGCTGGGCCCGAATTATTTGCAATTACGAAAACAATCCGCTATAATATGTATGCATCGGATGACAACCGGTGTGAGGTGTGATAACCTCGTGAAACAAACTCCAACCGTGGTTGGAGGGCTGTGATATACATAAATAAACAGCACTACCGTTTCAGTAGTTATCAACCTCCAACCGCATCTCGTCAATGCGGACTTTTTTTATGCGAAAGTAAGGGAGGAAAAAATGACAAAAATGAATGTAACAGATGACCCGGCCCAGCGCGTTGGTGCGATAATGCATAACGCGCGCATGATGTGTCACATGGCGCGTAATGAATTGGCCGAACGGTTGGGTATATCACCGGCGGAGCTTAGCGCATATGAGCATGGCAGGGCGCCCATCCCGGAACATCTGTTGGAATATATATTTACTATTGGATACAATACGATGCGTGCCCGCATTTTCCAAGAGCGGTATCGTCAACAACGCCGCGCGTTCCGAAAAATAAAACAAATAGGGTATCGCGATGGTATGAATTAGTCTGCAACTTACCTGAACTTTGCGGTCCGAACATTAAACGCCGTAAAAAATCCGCCATTTGGCGGATTTTTTATTTCTTTTTCTTAGAAACTTTTTTTGGCGCATTTGTTTCCTTGAATTGTTTATACAGCAATTCAATGCATGCATATGCGATCAGTGCGGAACCAGCCGTGATTAGACCACGCAACAGGCCGCCCGAAAACAGCGCAAACAATATAATCGCCGCAACCAATACAACGGTATACCCCAGATTCTTGGCCAGTACATTTAATATTTTTTCAAATGAGTTCATTTTATTTTTTTCCTTTGTTTGGATGCAAACATTATACCTTATTCAATAATCTGTTCGCAAGTAAAAACAATGGGGCGCATATTTGCGCCCCATTTCGATCTGTTACAGAATTATCTGGCCGCCGATGCGTGCGGTTCGCGGTATCGGCCCAAACGATGAACGTGGGGATACGTATATATTGCCACGTACCGTAAAGTCGCCACAAAACTGCAGCATTCCCAGATCACGCAGGAACAGGTTGCCGTCAATCACTGCGCCGCACGGCAGGGTATATTTATGCATATTCTGCAGATATAAACTGCCATGGATATGAACATTATCTGTTAATGTCGGACATTCGCCACGACGGTCTATTATTACATCACCGTATATCTCGGCTTGTGGACGATTGCCACACTTATTTTTTGCAACAGATACGGTATGTTTTTCAAATTTGCGTGTGATTGGATCACGTTTCAGCGGCAATTTTGGACGAACCAATTCCGTCGGTGCCAACGAATTTGTGACGGTGATTTGTGGTTTATCTGCAACGATTGTAACTGATGGGACATCAGTAACGACAACAGTCTGCTTTTTTCCGCATCCGATAATATCAATAATCAACAGCAAAAATAATACAATAATCGCCACCAACAGGGTCAAATTAATCATACCAATCAGGTCAACTGTGCGAATCCATGCCCAAAACCGCACCATTAATGCCCGCAACATGCGAAAAGGCCAGCATACAATATCCCATATGCGTCTTAACAGTGTTGGCTTGCGTCCGCCGGCACGATTGGCGGATTTTGTTTTATGGCTTTTGTTTTTAATGCGGCGCGTGCCGATTTTTAATTTTAAGTCTTTGAACATTTCTGCCCCTTAAATAGTTTTTTACAGGACATATCATATCCAAAATATTTGGTTTGTCAATATGTTTTGTCAAAAAAAGTGTTTGTCTATCAATTCTCGTGATTCAACAACTTTGTCTTTATGCTAATTCCGCCGGCATATCCAACCAGTGCACCATTTATGCCGACTACACGATGGCATGGAATTATGATAGATATGGGATTGTGACCAATGGCCCCGCCTGCCGCACGTGGGGATGTGCCGACCATGCGTGCGATATCTGCGTATGTCCGTGTTTTGCCATATGGTATGGTGCACAGGGCGCGCCACACGCGCTGTTGAAAATCACTGCCGCGCGGGGCCATGGGGATTGCATAGATGTCGGGTTGTCGGCCTGCAAAATAGTCATCCAGCCACCGTCGCGTCAAAACAAAAACATGGCGCGCGGCGTCAAATTGCATATCTGTATCCGCGCCACGTGCATAATATTTTTGATTTTCAATCCATAACCCCGTCAGCGCTGTATCATCGCACTCCATCAGCAAACGTCCAATCGGGGAATTATAATATGTATAATAGCTCATATATACATCAGTAATAAAAAGCCTGGCACAAGTCCAGGCTTTTTGCATGTTTATTTTGTCAGTTTATTTTCTTTCAGCCACTTATTTAATAAATCCGCCAGTTGTGCGTTATTTAAATCCTGCATCAGAAAGTGTGTATTTCCATGTATTCCGATTTTTGGCAGTTCTATAAGTGTTGCATTTCCACCGTTTTTATTTATTGCATCGGCGAATTTGCGTGCCATTGCCAATCTTACGCGCCAATTTTCATCACCCAGTTTATCCGATACGATATCAGGGATATAGTCGCCAAAATACATAACGATTGGAATTTTAGTAAGTTTCATAAACTGTTCGCGCGGCACACCCACGGGTGCGACCCCTCCTGTTAGGCCATCTATTTTATCCGGCATATCGTCATCCGGGAATACAAAGCCGCCGGGCTCATATGCGGCAACACCACGAACGGCATCGCTGTTCATCGCCGCTATCCATCCCGGCATACCACCGGCAGAATGGGTTACCAGTATGCTGTTGCCGACTTTGTTTGCTATTTCCGTTGTTGCGGCGGCATCCAACGTATGATTGCTTAAATCAGGGGTCATTTGCCGAAAGAACTGGGATAAATATTCCGCATCCATCGGAAACTGTACGCCTGGATTGTAATCAGGCCATACACCGATGCGCCATATGTCAAACCAGAACATTTCATCCGCCACTGGTTTGGTTGTTGTGGTCGCTGTGGTGCGGCCTGCGCGACCGCGTCCAGGCAGGTCAACAATATATATAGGCCAACGTTTTTCCAACATCAATGTCGCAAATCCGGGGCGTCCGTCTGGGGTCATTTGCCATACGACGCCGTCTCCGCCAAAACCATGAATAAATATCAGCGAATTTTTCCGTGCACGTACTGGAATTTGATAGTCAACAAAGGCATGGTCGGCGCGATAAGATTGTCCGGTCTCAATCTGCTCGCTCCAACCGACGAATTTCGCATTGTCATAAACACCGGGCCTTTGCAGCATTGTTCCGCCAACGGTAAATGCGCCTTGTTCTTTGATAACTACCGGCGTACCGGCAGTAACCAATGACAGCAACCAAATTAGTAAACTTTGAAACATTTTTTATCCCTTATTTAAGATTTTTATTAAAGAATTCGGTAAGTTTTGCCGCTTCTACATCCACAAATTCTGGAACATAGTATGTCTGAATATGCGTTGCGCCCGGTACCAAGAAAAGTTCTTTGTCCGTTGTACCGTTTGCGCGTTCAAATGCATCACGTGTCATATACAGCGAGTCCGCTTTATCGCCTGCAATCATCAGTAGTGGTGCATTGATTAAATCAACATGATCTTCAACATCAAATGTCATCAAGTCCATCAGGCTACTTTCTGTATATTCAAACGTTGAATTTGGATGAGCATGTGTATGACCATAATATATGCCTCCTTCGCGGTACAGGTCATATGGCAACTTTTCCAGCGCATCCATATCAAAGTTCATTTGACCAACCAACTTTGCCGGTTCGCCGGCTGCTTCGGCGGCGCGGGCGGCCGCTGCGTTTTTTAAGCGTTCTTGGACTGTGTCAATGGCGCTGTCTTGATATCCATTTCGGCGTACGCGACCAGAATTAAACATGCTAAGTGTTGCGATTGCTTTCAGGCGCTTGTCAGATTCCGCTGCAGCCAATGTATACCCGCCGCCCCCGCAAATCCCCAGTGCACCAATACGCGCGGAATCAACACCGGGATACATTGAAATATAATCCGCCATGCCATGGATGTCTTCAATTCTGTTGGCGGGTTTGTCTGTATGGCGGGGCATTCCGCCCGATGCGCCCTGATACGATGCGTCGGCTGCGATTGTTATAAAACCCTGCTCGGCCAAACGCTGGGCAAACAGACCGGCAACCTGTTCTTTTACACCACCATTTGGGTGCGCAACAATAATTGCCGGATACTTTTTTGATGAATCAAAATTTGCCGGAGTGTAAACATTGGCTGCGATATCAATTCCATTTAACTTATATGATACAGGGTGGATATTTACCGCATGTGCAATATTTTCCGTAATCGCGCCATCATATACCAATCCCCATGGATTTGAGTTTTCTTGCGTATCGCATCCGGCAACCCCGGTCAGCATTGCCGCCCCAACAATTGGTGCAATAATCTTTTTCATGATATTTCTCCCTTGTATGTTTTTATTTAAGTTTGTTGTATTCTTCGTCTGATACCGGCTCCAGCCATTCGGCATGATTATTTTTTCCCGGAACCTCTATTGCGATATGCGTAAACCAGCTGTCTGGCGCCGCACCATGCCAATGTTTTTGGTCGGCGGGGATATTCACCACGTCACCGGGGCGCAATTCGCGCGGCTTTTCGCCCCATGCCTGATAATAACCGCGTCCCGTGGTTGCCAGCAGAATTTGGCCGCCGCCGTGATGCACATGCCAATTGTTACGAACGCCCGGCTCAAACGTTACATTAAATACGCCCATTTGGTCTGTTGTAATCGGTGCTAGATAACTTGGGCCGGAAAAGTATCGGGCATTGGCATCGTTTGGTGCCCCCAATCCGAACAAAATATCATGGGGTGTATGCGCAATCGCCAGGATTTCTGCGATTTGCTTATCGGTAACACCAATGTTTTTTGCAATTCCGATATGGCCGGCCAACTGGCCTTCTGTGCCGCTCATTGTGGCCAGTGCCGCCACAGTTGCGATTTCTCGTTCCTGTGGGGTTAATACGCCGCGTGCGAATATGTCGGCAAACAGATGCTCTTTCAGAAATGTGTCAATTGTCGGCACAAATTTGGCATAAGGTGCATTAAACGGTTGACCAGTAAGCTGTTCGCGTGTCTCGCGGCCGATTTTTTCACGGTCTGCATCCGCGGGCAGGGCGTTTGGCTCAATGCCTGCGGTATCATGAATGCCACGCGCTTCGCGTTCATGCACAACATTCATAAAATTGGTAATTGCATTCAGACTGCGCGGAAATCCGCAGTAAGCATACATTTGAACCAGTTCTTCCTTGATTTCGCTTATTGTCAGCCCATCATCGAGTCCTTGATTTAATGCCGCGGTCAATCCCGCCATATCGCCGGCCGCCGTACGACTGGCAATAACTGCAATATTCTGCTCTTTTGTGTTTAAGCTTTGCTTTGCCATTGATTTCCCTCCTGTAAAAGTAACCGCCACGGCGGCTGCACACAGCAATCCTGCACCGCCCAGAACCAATTTTTTGTAATTCATTTTTCTCTCTTTTATTTGGATTACGTACATAACTATAAATCTTAGAGTTAACTCCAGCGCAAGGACTTTTTTATAAATATTTTCATGCAAAATAATTTTATTCTTGCAAACGGGAATAAAAAGCCATATAATCGGCAACGCTTGGGGCATAGTTTAACGGTAGAACTCCGGACTCTGACTCCGTCAGTGTTGGTTCGAATCCAGCTGCCCCAACCAAAAATTCAACCGGCCTTGTGCCGGTTAAATTTTTGGCTTTGGGTTATGGTTCAATCATTGCGATAAAATCGCAACTGGTTCGACAAGGAGTAGATTTCACAAGCATTGCGTGGTGAAATCGTCACGACTGCCTCGCAGGCACGTAGTGCCGAGAGAATCAGCTGCCCTAACCAAAATTAAAACGCCCCGTGTGGGCGTTTTAATTTTGTTGGGTTTACTGGAGGCAGAACTATTTGGTTTTTTGGGGGCTTGGATGGCAGCACGTTATGTCGATGTAAAAAAATACTTTGCCTGGTAGTATGATTTTTATATCATGTAATTATGCGTTGGAGAAGAAATCAATGAAATACAAAGGATTGACACCAGCCGCCGTCGCGGCCCGTCGCAAAAAATATGGCGCAAACATTGTCCCGGGGCCGATACCTAAATCAGCCTGGTATTTTTTAGCACAGGTTTTCCAAGATAAAATCAATCGGATCTTGTTAATAATGATGCTGGCATTTATGGGTTTGGCTATTGCCGGTTTCGGTGATTTTTATGAGGCAATCGGTATCGGTATTGTGTTGCTAATCATATCCGGGGTCAGTGTTTTAACCCAATTGCGGGCCCAACGTGATGCATTGCGTTTACAACTTGCGGCGGGGCAGAAGTTTTGTCGCGTTATCCGTTCTGGTGGCATGGTAAATATAGACAGTACAGAAATTGTTGTTGGTGATATCATAGACCTAAATACGGGCGAGATTATATGTGCCGACGGATATCTGATAGATGGTGCGGTTTCGGTGAATAATGCAATATTAAATGGTGAATCCGAAGAATGCCCAAAGAAACCTGTTCCCGGGTATAAATACAATCGGTCGTATAAAGTTACAGCAGATGATTATACGAATGCAAACAGCCTGTTTGCCGGCACTACCGTTATGGGTGGGGCGGGCCTGATGATGGTTACGCGTGTTGGCATGGATACACAAAGTGCCGAAATCTTGGCAACGTTGCATTCGATTGATGATGTTCAAACATCGTTGCAGATTCAGATAGATTCAATTGCAGATAAAATAGGGCGTATCGGTGCCCTGTGTGGGGTATTGGTATTTGTTGTCTTAACTGTGGTGCAATATTTTGGTGGTACATTGGGCGCAGGATGGGGCGCGTTGCGTACATTGCTGATGAATGTAACTGTTGCTTTGACGGTTTTTGTTGCCGCCGTGCCCGAAGGTTTGCCATTTATAATCAGTATCATTACCGGGCGGAATACCGCGCGTATGATACGCAATCATATATTGCCGACGCATCCGGCAAAAATACCGGCGGCGGGCAACCTGCATATAATATGCACGGACAAGACGGGAACACTGACACATGGTATAATGTCGGTTGCGGAAAATTATATGGGAAACGGGGCGGATGTGACGGGTTATGCGGCCGAAATGTTTGCGCTGAATGCCGTTTTGAATACGGCATCCACATATGATGTTGCGGGCGTGGCCGTGGGTGGAAACAGTACGGATCGTGCGTTGTTGTCGGCCGTATCTGTGGATCAGGCCGCGTCAATCATAAATGGCGCGCACATTTTGCGCCGGGTCCCGTTTGACAGTGCGCGTAAATATTCCATGACAGTGGCGCGTATTGGCGCGTCTGCGTCCCCGATTACACTGGTCAGTGGCGCACCAGAGGTTATATTATCGCATTGTACCAAATATATTGATACCGCGGGTCGCGTGCGGAAAATAGATCGGTCGCGCATAGATCGCATCCTTCATATGCATGGCGCGCGTGCGATGCGAATCGTTGCGACGGCATATTACGATGGCGCGGCGAACGGGGATGCAATACCAGATCGAATGGTTTTAACATCTGTGACGGCCATGCGGGACGGTGTGCGCCCGGATGTGTCGACGGTTATTGAAACATTAACCAGGGCCGGTATTCAGACAATAATGATCACTGGCGATATTGTTGATACCGCGCGCGCCATTGCCGCCGAGTGTGGAATATTAACAGCCGCCGACGACATTGTAATAACCGCGGCCGCATTGGACGGGCATACGGATGGCTGGCTGCGTCGTAATTTGCATCGCATTCGTGTTATTGCGCGCGCAACGCCTGCGACCAAGCTGCGTATCGTAACGGTTGCACAAAGTTTGAATAAAAGTATCGGTATGTGTGGTGATGGCACGAATGATGCGCCGGCGCTGCGCCGGGCCGATGTCGGGTTTGCAATGGGTGATGGCACAGATGTATCGAAACAGGCGGCAGATATCATAATCACAGACAATAATTTTGTATCTGTGGCCCGTACAGTATTAATCGGGCGTACGTTCTTGCATAATATAATCAGCTTTCTAAAATTCCAGTTGCCGATAAATTTTGCATTGGTTGCATTGTGCATTTTATGCCCGATATTGTTCGGGATGGATGCCATGTCTGCCGTGCAAATATTGATAATAAATATTGTAATGGATTCCATGAATTCATTGTCGTTCGGTGGCGAGGCGCCGCGCCCCGAATATATGCGCGAACCGGCACCGCATAAGGGGGCGCCATTGCTGAATGCGGGTGCACTGGTCCAGATTGCCGTAACGACGGTCATGTTTTTATGTATTTTTGCAATAATTCTTGCGCCGTCTGTGCGTGCATTATTTGATGGGGATGACGCGTATATGGGCGCGCGATTTTCATTGCTGGTTATAATGGCAATGTTTAATGGATTTAATATCCGCACGGATGGATATAATATATTCAGTGGTCTGCGCGAAAATATGGCATTTATATATGTATCGATATTTGTAATTGTTGGATGCGTGTTGTGTGTGACATTTGGTGGGGCGGCACTGCATGTTTCGCCACTGGATCCATTGCAATGGGCGGTTATTTTCGGATTGGCGTTTTTAATAATACCACTGGATATGCTGCGCAAGTTTATTTGTCGCAATATATTACAAAGATGTCGATAATGCCGTAAAAAAAGGGTCCTTTCTTTTCGAATATATGTTAGAAAAAAATCCCCCACAAATCCAGTGTTTTTTATGTGCTAACTATGCCTAATCCAAAGGACCCTTTTTATTAGGCAGAGGAGAAAGAATGCGCAAATTATTAATTTTATTGGGTTTTATGGGTTGTTTGTTTTGCAACTCTGCACACGCCGGCCAGATGGTCAACGTTGAATACATCCACCTGTTGATTGAACAGAAATGGGGCCTCTCGATTCCATATAATCCAAATGTCACAAATCCAAAGGTTGCGGCAAATATGGAATATCTGCTGGGGATGGTGGATATTGCGAATAAACGATTGAATGGCGATGCGACCACGGATTACCTGCACAGTGAATATGC
>JAAVBP010000022.1 GCA_014803525.1 bacterium | reverse complement strand
CCAAATGTCACAAATCCAAAGGTTGCGGCAAATATGGAATATCTGCTGGGGATGGTGGATATTGCGAATAAACGATTGAATGGCGATGCGACCACGGATTACCTGCACAGTGAATATGCAACAAAATATGCCGCCGATACCGTCGCGGCAAATGATGCGGTTCGTCGGCTGATTAAATATGATCCTAAGTTCACGGTAATAACAACATCTGATACACAAAGTTTTAGTTTCCAGATGTCAGCGATGGGCGATTTCAAGGTTGATTGGGGTGATGGACATATAGAGACGATTAAACGATCTGATACGGATCAGGGTATATACAGTCATACATATAAGACCGCCGGTAAATATATAATTGGATTTGGTGGTAATGCCACAGGATACAGCACAGATAATAATACCGCCGCGATATCATTTGCTGACAATGGTTCTGTTGCGGGCATATCTGGGTCGCTGGGGGCGATATTTTCAACGATTGGTGATGGATCGGGGAAAGGACATCAGCCACGTTTTAACAATACTTTCTATAACTGTATACAGCTGACCGGGGACATTCCGGAAAACTTGTTTGCGGGGGTCACAGGTGCGCCGGTATCGTATATGTTCAGCGGCACATTTGAGGGCTGCAGCAACCTTTCTGGCCCAATCCCCGAAAACCTTTTTGCGGGGATATCCGGCGCGCCGGCGGAGGGTATGTTTGAATACACATTTAGTTTTTGCAACGGCCTGACGTCAATCCCGGGGAACCTGTTTGCGGGTATATCTGGTGCACCGGCGGAGAATATGTTCAGCAATACATTTGATGGATGTAGCGGCCTTAGGAACATTCCGGCGGGGCTTTTTGCGGGGATATCTGGCGCCCCTGCGGAGTATATGTTCTATGAAACATTTAATTCTTGCGACAACCTTTCTGGTTCGATTCCAGAAAACCTGTTTGGAGAGTTTTCTGGCGCCCCGGCACGGTATATGTTCCATCAGACATTTTCTGGATGCAGCAATCTTTCTGGTTCGATCCCTGAAAGCCTGTTCGCGGGGATATCTGGCCCGCCAGCAGAGTATATGTTCGAACGTACATTTTATGGATGCAGTGGTCTGACGGGCCCGATTCCAGAAAACCTGTTTGCGGGGATATCTGGCGCCCCTGCGGAGTATATGTTCTATGAAACATTTAATTCCTGCAGCAACCTTTCTGGTTCGATCCCGGGAAACCTTTTTGCGGGGATATCCGGTGCGCCAGCGAGGTCTATGTTCTTTGGCACATTTGAGGGATGCAGCAACCTTTCTGGGACGATCCCTGAAAACCTGTTTGCGGGTATATCTGGCGCCCCAGAACAACATATGTTCGGTTATACATTTTATGGATGCACCGGTCTTTCAGGTCCGATTCCAGAAACCCTGTTCGGTGATATATCCGGCATGGCACAATATGGTATGTTTACGTATATGTTTGCGGGTTGTACATCCCTGATGGGGCCATCTGCAAAAATAAATGGCGAATACTTATATGAAATATGGCCGTTCGCAACTGCGTATCAGGTCGGCGGGTGTTATTCTGGCGACACGGGGCTGGATGATTATGCCGATATCCCGGCGACGTGGAAATAAGAAATTGGCATATCGTTCCTATATCTTTTAAATGTGCGCCGCGCCATAATTGTGGTATGACCACGAAGAAAATACTTCCTGCGCTGCTGATGGGCCTGGCCCTGGTGCATGCCAACAGGGCGGATGCCTGTACGGGTATCACCCTGAAATCCGGCGACGGTTCAACCGTTGTCGCCCGTACAATCGACTGGAGTGGTACAACAATGAACAACATTTATGTTGTTGCGCCACGCAATCACAGCTTTCGTGCCACAACGCCGGCCGGCGAAAATACCGGGTTGGAATTTACAACCAAATACGGATATGTCGGTTTGGGTATGGAAGAGGCCGATTATGTCGTCGACGGCATGAACGAGGCCGGCCTGGTTGCCGAACTGTTCTATTTCCCTGCGTATGGCGAATATAAATCGTTCAATCGGGATAATGCCGATCGGACAATTGGTGATCTGCAATTGGTGTCATGGTTGCTGGCCAGTTTTTCCACCGTCGACGAGGTCCAACAAGCGGTTAGGGGCGTTGATGTTGTAAATATTTATCCCGGCGCATCAACTGTGCACTGGCGAATCACAGATGCCACCGGTCGCCAGGTTATCTTAGAAATCGTAGACGGCGAACCCAAATTTTACGAGAGCGAGATTGGCGTCCTGACCAATTCGCCCGGATATCCGTGGCATATTGCAAATCTGAATAATTATGTAAATTTAATGCCGGGTACGGCGGGGCCGACCAAATTGGGGCCGTTGACCCTGCGTGCATTTGGTTCGGGCAGTGGTTTTCATGGAATTCCCGGTGACTTTACGCCGCCATCGCGATTTGTGCGTGCGGCATTCCTGTCGTCGTTTAATATCCCGATGCCAACCGGATATGACGCGGCAATGCATTCGTTCCATATCTTGAATAACTTTGATGTGCCGTTGGCCGCGCAATATTCTGTCGGTGCAAAAATGCCCGATATGCCGTCGGCCACACAATGGACGGTGTCAATAGATATGGGCGGTCGTATGATATACTATCGCACGATGTATAACAGCACAATTCGATCCATCAATATGGGGAATATCGACTTTGATACCGTTGCGTTCCAATCGCATCCATTGGACACGGTGCAGCGGGAAACTATAATCCCGATAACAATAGAATAAAAAACGGGGCATCGCCCCGTTTTTAATGTTTATATTTCAATGTTTCGATCGGATCAAACGAATTTTTCAAATAACCCTTGATCTGGATGGTGCCCGTGGGGGTATTCATAACCGATGGATGTTTGGAATTGGTTAATTCATAATGCAGATGACTGTTCGATTTTGGAATGCGCCATGATTTACCCTGGCGTTTCAGGCCGACACTGCCGCCGGTATGGCCAACGACGCCAATCTGACATCCGGCCTGAACATCTTGCCCGTTGGTAACATAAATTTTATCCAGATGCATATACCATGATCTGAAACCGTTGGCGTGTTCAATGACTATATAATTTCCGGCGGTTGAATCACCATTATCGTGTTTTACAATAACAACGCGGCCACAGCCACTGGCAAAGACGGGCGTGCCAAAATATTTTTCACCGCATCCAATGTCGGCACCATGATGTTTCCATCCACCACCACGTCCGATACTGAACCCGGAACAAACCAGTCCGCGTTGTGCCTTGGCATATACATCCAATTCCGGTGACAGTGGCACCCCCAATGGCAATGTCTGATCGTCCGGTATGTGTGGATGTTTTAACGAACAATATTGTCCGGATTGGCCATTTATAATAGGTTTGTTATCCTGTGATGGTTGTTGGGTCTGATTTTGATTTGGTAAAGTATTGCCGTTATTGTTTCCATCGTCCGGCGCTTTGGATTGATTTTGTGGATCTTGCTGCTGGTGATGTGGCTGTTTATCTTGTGTTGGTGGTGTGTATGGCTGACATTCCGGTGCATTGCGTCCGGGGCCTATACAGAATATCTCGTGTTCTTGTTCGGCCTGTTCTATTTCGTGTTGCAGTTCTTCGTGGATTGATTCCATCTGTATTGCCAGATATGCGTCTGCGTCCTTGAACGGGGCGTATCCGGCAAGTTTGTTTTCCGTTTGATTTGATCGATCTATATCGTTAATTGTTGTTGGAAAACTTGTTTTTTCTAGCAGGCCCGCATTCGCCATTGTGGTGGTGCCAATAAACAGCATCAACATAAAAAGATTATAATAGTTTCTCATTCTGGTGCGTATAATTATACCTGGTTTGATATAGCATAACAAGGAAAAACGCATTGACAAATTGAGCGTTTGTGTTATTAATGTTGTTATGCAACAAATCAAAATACAACCAATTTTCAATCAGGCGGCGCCATCTGTATGGCATAGCTTTGCGCATATACATTTTCAGGCCAATAGTTATGGATCTGTATATGATTCTGAATATATTGATAATTGGCGACGCACATGCATCGCCGCACACCAGGTGCACAGTACACAATTATCGGCGGCATTTGGTGCATATATCGGTGCGACTATGGTTGGATTTATCCAGATTGGCGGTGATAAAAGTGTGGCATATATTGATGCGTTGCACGTTTTGCCAAAATATCAAAGGCACGGTATTGGTCGCGCATTGTTAACCGCGGGCGAGCAGGCCGTCTATAACTATTGTGATACGGTATTCGTTGTGTCGTCGAATAATGGTGAGCCTTTTTACAGGGCCAATAAATACAAATATCTAATTCCCGGGGGATGTTTGTATTATAAACAAATATCGTGTGATCCCAAGGAATTTGTGACACCGATATTTTATTGTGACCATGCACTGACGCGCAGCTTTAAAATGCTGGATCCGAATTTTAACCCGGATGTTGTGAATAAAGATGCCCGTCCCATATTTGCATATTTTGTATCGCCGGCGGTAATTGGCGGATATATAACACAATCCCCAGACGGCAAGGGATGTGTAATGAACGCGTGTTCGGAATTATGTGCGCCGGATACTGAACAGAAACTGCGTATGGCATACCAGGCGTATATGTGCGCCAGATAATTTAATGGGGGGATTTATTAATGTCAGATATAAATATAATTCCGATTTTCGATCAATCCGCGCCATCTGTATGGCATAGCTTTGCGCATATTCGTGCAGTTGCCAGTTATCCGGATCATGATATAGATTCGCTTGCCGATAAAGAAAACACGCTGGTAAACAAAATGTCCACAGATTGGCAAAACAAGCGCGGATGCAAATATGCATTCGGTGCATATGATGGTGATGATATGGTTGGCTTTATTCTGGGGTATGCCGCGGCACGTTACGGATGTGTAGATTCTTTATTTGTTCTGCCCCAATATCATGGGAACAGAACCGGTACACGGCTGTTATCCTGGGCCGAAACAGCATTATCGCTGGTTGCAACATCGGTTGAATTAATCTCGCTGGCAAATGCGATGGGTTTTTATGAAGCGCACGGGTACAAGTCATATTCACACACCAATCATTATATTAAATCTTTAAACACTAATATTCGTTGTAGTTTTATACCTGTATTTCAGGTTTCTGCGTCGTTGAATCGCCATTGTCTTGAAATTAACCCCAATTTTGATAAGTTTGCGGTAAACAGGGAACATCAGCCCATGTTTGTGCATTTTGATGATAAATCATGCGTTGATGGTTATATCGGGGCGGGAACGACTGTGCCATGCCTGCGTGGTAATGGCAATTCCAGTTATGTTAAAAATATTCTGCAAAACATGTTTAATTCATATGTTCGGTAGTATAACTGGTAAGAATATGTCATACATAATAATTTTGCCAATATTCGATCAGTCAGCACCATGTGTCTGGCATGATTTTAGACATATTTGTGCCCAGACCATGTATTCAAATTATAACAACAGCAACTATTTTGAAGACATTAATGATTGGGTGTGCCAAGATGTCAAGAATTGCAGATGCGTTTTAATAACTATGTAAAGTTTTATCAAAATCAGAAATAAGAAAAATCCCCACAAAATTGTGGGGATTTTTATAGTGATGCTTTACATCATTCCCGGCATGCCGCCCGGCATTTGGGATGCGGCTGGTTTTTCTTCTGGGATTTCAGACATTACCGCACCGGTTGTCAGGATTGCGCCAGATGTGCTGGCCGCGGCCTGAATAGCGGTTTTTACGACTTTTGCCGGGTCGATAATACCCGCCTGGATCATGTCGACATATTCGCCGGTCTGGGCGTTATAGCCGGTGTTATAATCCTTGGCCTCCATAACCTTGCCTACAACGATTTCGCCGGATACGCCCGCGTTTTCAGCAATCTGGGCACATGGCGCGACAAGGGTGCGACGTACGATATCAATACCAACATTCTGGTCTGCATTGTCGCCTTTAACCTTGTCTAACGCTGCGACCGCGCGCACCAGTGCAACGCCGCCACCGGCAACAATACCGCCGGCCACCGCCGCACGTGTCGCCGCCAATGCGTCGTCAACGCGGTCTTTCTTTTCTTTTACCTCAACCTCGGTCATGCCGCCAACCTTGATAACGGCGACGCCACCGACCAGTTTGGCCAGGCGTTCAGACAATTTTTCACGGTCATAGTCACTGGTGGTGTTTTCAATTGCATTACGGATTTCATCCGCGCGTGCGCTAATCGCACGTTTATCGCCGCCACCATGGGCCAGTAATGTGGAATCCTTGGACACAACAACTTTTTTTGCCGTACCCAAAACATCCATGGAAATATTTTCAAATGTCATCCCCATATCGTCAGAGATAACGGTCGCACCCGTCACAATTGCAATGTCTTTCAGCATTTCTTTGCGGCGATCACCGAATCCTGGTGCCTTTACCGCACATACTTTTAATCCACCACGCAGACGATTTAATACCAATGTAGCTAACGCTTCGGATTCGACGTCTTCGGCAATAATCAACAGCGGCCGCCCCGATTGTGCAATCGGTTCCAGTATCGGCAACAACGCCTGCAACCCTGTGATTTTCTTTTCTGATACCAAAATCTGGGCGCCATCTAATTCCGCCAACATCTTTTCGCTGTTTGTCACGAAATAGGGCGACATGAATCCCTGGTCAAACTGCATACCTTCGACAACATCGATTTCTGTTTCCAGTCCCTTGGCCTCTTCAACGGTTATAACGCCTTCTTTGCCAACACGCTCCATGGCATTTGCGATTTTTTCACCAATGTCACGATCGCTGTTTGCAGAAATTGTCGCAACCTGGGCGATTTCAGCGCTGTTTTTTACCGGACGTGCATGCTTGTCAATGTCGGCCACAACGGCGGCGGTCGCGATATCAATACCACGCTTTACATCCATCGGATTCATACCGGCCGCGATTACGCGACGTCCTTCGCGGATTAATTTCTGGGCCAATACCGTTGCAGTTGTCGTTCCGTCACCCGCATCATCGCCGGCCTTTTTTGCAACTTCTTGAATCAGGCGTGCGCCGATGTTTTCTTGGGGATCGGCCAAGGATACAGCTTTCGCCACGGTTACACCGTCTTTGGTCGCAACCGGCGCGCCATATGATTTTTCGATAATAACCGTACGACCCTTTGGCCCCATAGTGATTTTTACAGCGTTGGCCAGTTTATCCGCCCCCGCCGCCAGTTTATCTGTATTAAATACGATTTCTTTTGCCATTTTTATTCCTTTCTTATTTCAAAATGCCCAATATGTCATTTTCTTTGATAATAACGTAATCTTTGCCGTCAATTTTAACTTCATTTGCAGATGACGCCCATTTGGCGAATAAAACAACATCGCCGGCCTTTACCGTCATTGGCACGCGCACGCCGTGCGAAAATTCGCCATCACCGGCTTCAATAACACGACCGCGTGATGGTTTTTCCTTGGCGTTATCGGGAATTATAATGCCGCCGGCGGTTTTTGTTTCTTCTTCTAACCGCTGCAACAGAACGTAATTATTTAATGGTTTTAGCATGTTATCTCCTTTGCTGTACGCTTGATATAATGCGCCGCCGCATAATTTCAAGTCTTGCTTTCGGGAAAGTAGTGTACTATTCTAAAACCAATCAGACAAGGGGAATAAAAATATGTACGACAAAGACAATGTGTTTGCAAAAATTATCCGTGGTGAAATTCCATGCAATAAAATATGTGAAAACGAATATGCGCTAAGTTTTTATGATGTACGCCCCATGTTTTCGACACATGCATTGGTAATACCAAAGGGGCCATATAAAAACATTTTGGATTTTGTAACCCACGCCCCTGTCGACGAACAGGCTGGATTCTGGGAATGTTTTAGCCAAACGGCAAAAAAACTGGGGATAAACGAAAACTTTAATATTTTGGCAAATGCCGGCGCGGACGCACCGTTGTTTGCACAATCTGTATTCCATTTTCATTTGCATATTGTGGCTGGTGCTAAAACACCAGAATTTGAAAAGGTAATTCAATGTCCGAACGCATAAGTGTTCGTGTTATCCCGCGGGCTAAATTAAACCAGGTTGTATCCCAGCCCGACGGCAGTTTGCGCATACACACCACCGCCGCGCCCGCCGACGGCGATGCAAACAGTGCGGTAATAAAAATGCTGGCCAAACATCTGGGGGTGCCAAAAACATCTATAAAAATAATTCGCGGGCATACAACCCGCGACAAAGTTATTGAGTATTAATAGTTTAATACTTTTTTTAGTAATTCTTCGGGCGTGGTTGCACTGTGCATATTATAGTCTTCGGGTCGTACAAAGAAACCACAATCCTTCATATGAATCAACAGGCGTGCAAATGGTGCCCAGAAATGGTTGGTGTTCATAAAGAACAAGGGCTTCGTCGTTTCGCCAATCTGCTGCATCGTCATGATGTCGGTTAATTCGTTTAATGTTCCTGTTCCGCCCGGCAATATGATAAAACCATCGGCCTGTTCGAACATCTTTTGCTTGCGTTCATTAACACCGTCCACAATTTCAACATCGATCCCTTCGTGTGCAGGTTCTTGTAATGCAATAACGTGATGTGTAGATACGCCGATTACATGCCCGCCGGCGCGCAGTGCTGCGGATGCGACTGTTCCCATTAATCCGACATTGCCGCCACCAAACACAATTCGAATGCCATTTTTCGCAAGTTCTGTTCCGATTTTTTCCGCATCACGTGCAAATTCCGGACTGTTGCCGAACTGATGTCCGCAATATACCGCCACAGATTTTAATTTACCAGCCATGTTTTTCCTTTCTTTTTATCAATTATAACATAAAATAGAAAAACTATGAATCAAAAGTTTTTGGATTTTATGCATGAATTTGCGGGGTGTCGCATTGCCGTTGCGGTCAGTGGTGGCGTTGATTCTGTAACATTGCTGCATTGGTTGCATGAATTGGGAATGGATATAACCGCACTGCATGTAAATCATGGGCTGCGCCCCAATGCGGGGATTGAGGCTGCATATGTTCGTGATGTTTGTTCGGCATTGCATGTGCCATGTCATATATTTACGTGGGATGGAGACAAGCCACCCACCGGGATAGAGGCGGCGGCCCGCGCCGCACGTTATAAATTGATGACGGATTTTTGTGTGCGTGCTGGGATTGGATACTTGTTCGTTGCGCACCAGGCCGATGATCAAATTGAAACGTTCTTATTAAATCTGGCCCGGGGCAGTGGGGTACGCGGTCTGGCCGGGATGCGTGCCGTCACAATGCGCGACGGGATCCAGATTGTGCGTCCATTGCTGGATGTGCCGCGCAATGAACTGGTGCGTTACTGTGACACACACAATATCAAATATTTTCATGATGAAATGAACGATGATCCACGTTATGCACGGGTTCGTATGCGGCAACACAGACACGTTTTGCGCGACATGTTGGGGGTTTCAGATGATCGCATCTTGCTGGCTATGCGTAATTTGCGGCGCGTGGCGGATTCTGCAGATAGGGCGGTGGATGATGCGATCGCATCTGTGATGAATGATGGTGTGGCACAATTTTCTGATTCTTTTCTATTTGACCTGGGCCCTGATATTAGACTACAGTTTATTGCGGCGTTAATTATGCAAATAGGTGGGGGGGATTATCCGCCGCGCTTGAAATCTTTACAGGGCGCACTACGTAATCTATCGTCAGATTGTAAATTTACGCTGGGGCGGTGCGTTATCAGACGTCTGGGGACGCGGATAATAATCGCGCGCGAAGGCGCACGCACCAGCTTTAGAAAAAAACGGGAACATAGACATGCAAAAGAAGAAAAATAAAATATTCGGTGCCGGCACAAAGGCGAAAAAGGATTATTCATCCATATTTTTAATAATATTTATCGGGCTGTTTATTGCGATAATTGCCCGTGCATTTATTACGGATGGTGGCACACCGATGGGGATGCCGGGCGGGGTGACCCATGCCAAACCGGTGGAATTATCATTTTCCGACGTGTTGCGTCGTGCGCCTGATATCAAGACGATGAGCATTCGTGGCAATGACGCGCGTGGCGTTCTGGCCGATGGAACAGCGTATCGTGCAACGATTGCATATGATCCTGAATTATTGGAAAAATTATCTGCCAATGGTGCGTCGATTTCGATTGATTCGTCAAAAACATGGTTAGAACATTTGGGGACATGGGTTCCGATTTTGATGGGTTTGCTGTTTATATGGTGGATATTTCGCGGTATGCGTGGTGGTCCGGCGGGCGGCTTGTCACGCAGTATTATGGGGCAAAACCCGACCAAGATCGCAACCGGCAGTAAAACCACATTTAAAGATGTTGCCGGCATTGATTCTGAAAAGCAAGAATTGATGGAAATAGTGGATTTCTTGAAAAATAAAGAAAAGTTCAAGGCCGTTGGCGCACGTGTGCCACGTGGGATATTACTCTCGGGCCAGCCGGGTACTGGTAAAACATTATTGGCGCGTGCAATTGCTGGCGAAGCGAACGTCCCTTTCTTTGCCGCTTCGGGCAGTGATTTTTCGGGAATCATTGTAGGGCTGGGCGTTGCCAAGATCAAAGAGATATTTGAAATGGCAAAGCGTAATGCGCCATGTATATTGTTCATTGATGAAATAGATGCCATCGGTCAAAAACGCAGCCAGCATTCATTCAATGACCAGGATCGTGAACAGACCCTAAACCAATTGTTAATTGAAATGGATGGCTTTTCAAATGACACCGGCATAATTGTAATCGGTGCGACAAATCGCGCGGATATGCTGGATCCGGCGCTGCTGCGTCCGGGGCGCTTTGATCGTTCGGTATATATTGAACTGCCGGATCTGGCCGGTCGCCGCGAAATTTTAAACCTGTATTCCAAAAAGGTAAAAATATCTGAATCCGTAAACCTGCAGGATGTTGCCCGTGGCACAACCGGATTTTCTGGGGCAGATTTGGAAAACTTGTTGAACGAAGCGGCCCTGCATGCCGTGCGCAATGGTCGCCGCGAAATTGCCACACCCGATATCGAAGAGGCCCGTGACAAGATTTTGATGGGGCCACGTAAATTGCGCAAAATGCGTCCCGAAGACATCAAATTGACCGCGTATCACGAGGCCGGACATGCATTTGTTTCCCAAATGTACGCAGATGTCACCGACCCAATCCACAAGGCGACGATTATTCCGCGTGGACGTGCCCTTGGGATGGTTCAGCATCTGCCGATTGATGACAAAGTATCCATGACGATCGCTGAGGTTCGCGCAAATCTGGCGGTGTCCCTGGCGGGACGTGCGGCCGAAGAATTGTTCTTTGGTGCGGATAAAATCACAACAGGTGCTGAATCCGATATCGCGGGTGCAACGCGTCTGGCGCGTTATTCAATCACAACGGCTGGTCTGTCACCAAAAATCGGCATGGTTGCCGTAAACCAGGCGGCGGCATTTAATACGCGCGCACCACTGGAAAATGCGTCGGAAAAGACTGCTGAACTGGTGGATGCGGAAATTCGCGCATGGTTGGATGATGCGCACGCACGTGCGACCAAGCTGTTGCGTGCAAATCGTGATACAGTGGTGCGCCTGGCCGAAGAGCTGTTGAAACGTGAAACCCTGACCGGTGATGAAATAAAAGAAATTATTAATGGGGGTACGACCAAAACGCGTAGTGCTGCAAAAAAGGCGGCCACTAAAAAGACACAAAATGCAGAAAAATAAATTTGAAATCTTGCGTATGTCCCCCGAAAACACCAATTCCGTGTTGGTGTCATCGGGGGATGATTGTATTATTTTTGACCCGTGGGGGCACGCCGCCGATTGGGAACAGGTATTGGCGGCCCGTGGTTTAAATTTGCGCGAAATATATGCAACACATGGGCATCCGGATCATATATCGGCGGCACCGGATTTGGCACGTCGATTTAATGTACCATGGTACCTGCATCCGGCGGATAATTCGCTGATTGGTTGGGGAAATGAATTATTGGACTTTTTTCAAATCCCGCATATCCCGGCAGATTTTGTTGCGCCCATGCCGATTGCACCGGGACGGCATATGGTGCTGGGCACGATACCGATGGATGTAATTGCGACGCCGGGGCATACGCCTGGTGGTGTATGCTATTATTTCCCGAACGAGAAAATATTGCTGACGGGTGATACTATCTTTCGTGATGGTTTTGGTCGTTATGACTTTCCGGGCGGTGATGCACGCGCATTGTTTAAATCTATATCACAGTTGCATGAATTAAACATGCCGGATGATACGTACGTTGTGCATGGCCATGGGCCGGATTCTACGATTGATATTTTAAAGCGTGACAATCCGCATTTTAAAAAGGCTTAAGTTAAACTTAAGCCTTTTTAATCACATCTGGATGAATAGATCTGGTTTGCCATCCAATTGCTCTATGGCTTTGTCAACCACCTTGCGGTATTCAACAAATTTCTTTTTATCGGCGTCGCCCAAATTACTGATTGCGGGTAATTTTACAGTCAGCGGATTTACATGTTTGCCATCTTTGATAATTTCATAGTGCAAATGCGGCCCTGTAGAGAGTCCTGTTGAACCGGAATATCCGATAATTTGGCCCTGGCGTACGGTGGTGCCGACATTTACGCCCTTGGCAAATTTGGACATATGCGCATACAGCGTTTCAAATGAACCGTTATGGCGGATTTTTACAAAGTTTCCATGTCCACGGTTATAGCTGCGCGCGACAACGCGGCCGGCCCCCGCCGCCGGAATAGGCGTACCCGTTGGTGCGCGAAAATCAACACCCTTGTGTGCGCGTGTATATCCCAGAACTGGGTGTTTGCGCCCGCCCGAGAAATTACTTGTAACCTTGGCATTATTAATGGGGGTGCGCTTCAGTGATTTAATTGCACCGTTGCCGTTTTCATCATAATACCCGGATGTGCCGTCTGATTTCTTAAAGCGATACATCTTTACATTGCCGCGCAATGCCTGGAAAGAAATTGCAATTACGCGACCATTATCAACCTTTTTCCCATCAGAAAAGTTTTCTTCATACATCACCGAAAATTTTTGCCCGGCACGAATATCGCGTTCAAAGTCCATTTCGAATGCCAGCAAATCGTACACGTCGGCCAAAATGCCGGCCGGAATACCGGCGCGTGATCCTGCCAGATAAAAGCTGTCCCCGTCCAAAATTTCACCGGATTTATACACCGCGTGTACATCGCGTTCTATTTCAACGGTGTTGCATTTCCATGCCCCATTTTCCGTACAGGTCAATTCCACCTGGCGCCAGGGGGACGGGATAACAACGATTTTTGATACCGGCGAATCGTTGCTGGTGCGTTGAAATTCAATTTTATCACTGTTCGCGCGCAGTGTTGCGATACCCGCATCGGCCTTTAATGTATTTGCAATCGCCGTGATTTCATTGTGACCAAAGCCTTGCTCTGCCAACAGTTTGGATAATGTATCGCCCGATGTCACCACAACAATGGTTTTACATGTGCCCGGCGTGGATGCCACGGCGCCGTGTGACACCGTACGGTGATTTGTAACGACCACATATGTGGCCAACACAGTCATCATAACCGCCATAGTCAGCACCAGGCGTGTCAGGTTTTTAGTTGTCATAATATCTTTTGCTTTTTTCATGAAGACAATTATAATCGTTTCATGAAAATAAATCAAGCGTTCACAATCTTGCAACGTGCAGGCGGAATCCGCGCGGCGCGAATTATAACTGAAAACAATGCGAAATTGTCAAGGCTGTCGGTGTTCTTTATGGCGCGTGCATTACGCCGTGGCGTGCCGGTGGCCAAAATAATTCACAAAAAATGGTTTTATGGCTTGTCGTTTTATACGAATATGCATACGTTAGACCCGCGACCGGATACGGAAACACTTGTTGTGGCGGTATTAAATGATACCGCACCGGATGCGCGAATCTTGGATTTGGGTACGGGTACAGGTTGTGTGCTGATATCTGTGGTCAAAAACATACCTGGCGCGTTTGGTGTTGGTGTTGATGTGTCGCGCGGTGCGGCACGTGTGGCGCGGCGTAATGTTCGCGCGCTGTGCCCGGGTGCGGTCCAGATTATTCGGCGCAGTTATCATGTGTCAAAAATGCCCGGCGCACCGTTTGATGTAATTGTGTCAAATCCGCCATATATCGCGCGTGGGGATACGCGTGTTGATGCGGGTGCAATGCATGATCCGGCGCGCGCCCTGTATGCGGCGCGTGATGGGTATGCCGAATATGAAATAATTGCAAAGAATGCACGTGCATGGCTGTGTGATGGTGGCCGGATTTATCTGGAAATTGGCGATGGCATGTCTGCGCGCGTACGTGATATATTTACGTGTGCCGGGTGGAAATTCAACCGTGCCGAGAAAGATTTGGCCGGTATCGTGCGCGTATTGGTGTTTGAAAGATGAAACAGTTAACCGATGCCGATATTGAACAAATGGCGTGTGGCGAATTCAGGCCGGACATGCGCGCGGTCAATAAATCCGTACGTGCCAATTTGCGCCTGGGGCAATTAATACCACCGCCAACGGCACCCGTGCCAAAATGTACGCGTCTGGACCTGCATACGTTGACCGAAGAACAGGCATGGAATGCAATAATGGATGTGGTGACGTCTGGCGCCCGTCGGGCGATTATTATCACCGGTGCCAGTGGAATTTTAAAAATAAAGTTTCAACAGTGGGTTCGCGAAAGCGTGCTTAGTTCATATATATTATCCTGGAAACCATTAAATAACGGCAGCTTTGAAATCTTTATAAGAAACCGGTGCAGCCAACGGGTTTAACGCCTTGTCTGGACGGGCGCATGGTGCTCTTGCTCTTGAATTTATATCCGCGTCCCAATCGATTCGTTTTGTTACCAAACGGATCAATTACATCCCCGCGATTATTTGTCATGGTCTTTTTAATTTCATAATGCAGATGCGGCGGATACGCGCCGCCTTTTTTATTTCGGCCACTGTGTCCGGATTTTGCAAACAGACACCCCGCCTGAATCTTATCGCCAGTCTTAACCAGCTGGGCGCTTAGGTGCATATATCGCGTATAAATATCCTCTGTCGGATGATATACCCATATATAATATCCGGCAGAACTGCTTGGACCGCCGGTCACAGCCTTTACAATACCGTTTGCCGGCATATACAGCGGTGTGCCATCGGTTGCTCTTAAATCAATTCCCTGGTGCCAGCTGGATCCGCCACTGACGCTGCGTTCACCGATGTCAGAAGTTACAATCAAATCTGTATCAATCGGTGCGTGGTCTACAATCTCGCGCCCCTGTGGAATATATTGACTCCATTGATTTGTAGGACAGCTGTATTCAGACACATTTTGTGCCGGCGGTTGTGATGTTTGTGGGGGTGTAACCGGCGGATTTGGCGGAGTCTCGGGTAGAGTTTGCTGTTGTTCCGGCGGTGATGATTGTGGGGGCGACGGCTGATCCTCTGCAAATTCTTCTGGGTGCCGTTGTTTATACAGTTCCAGTTTTGCTGCAGCTTCGCGCGTGGCGCGTTCACTGGCCTCTATCATATTTTCCAGTTTTATGCCTTTGTATGCGCATCCACTGATGCATACGCCGTTTTCGTCGAACATAGATTCAAAATCGTCGTATCCGTCTGCCAATGATATCAGACGGTCTATAAAAGATACGTCATTAATTGTTTTTGGAAAAGATGCGGGTTCTAAAAAACTTTCTGCCACAGCCGTGCCACCGATGGCGGTCAATATAACACAAAATAATCCCGTTATGCGCCTCATAATGCGATGATTATATCGCAAACACCGGTTTTTAAAAAGCGATTTTTACACCTCCGTGCATGGTATGTGCGGTATAGTCGCTGCGTTTGTGCATGGTATATATTGCGTCCAGCCCATATCTGCCGCCGTAAATACCAATCCCGCCACCACCATTAATTTCGCCGCGCCCTGGGGCGTGCACTGGCATGTAATACGTGTCACCGGTAACCAGGCGGGTTTTAACATTGTTCGTGCCGCTGTGGATTATGTCATATCCGGCGCCAATATGTAACGACGGTGTAAATGTCACGGCGGACATTGTGAATTCAAATCCAACACGGGCATCTGCATTGGCGGCCAGTGTATTATACCACCATTTTTTAAAGTCCTGGGCGGCGGCATCAATATGTTTTTCTGTGTTCATGTATGTATACCGCGTCCCGATAGATGGGGTTAAAAACATCCGACCACGGTTTAGTTTGATACCGGCAGTTGCCTGGCCGGAATAGAAATTCGTGTCAAAAGACGTCTTGTCACCAACCCCAACAACGGTTTTATCCAAATCCCAACGCGTTTGTCCGGCGGCCAGTGCCATGTTCATATACATGCCTGATTGCCCCAAATATTTGGAAAACAATGATACTATATTGCTGGTTGCGTCGGCGCGCAGTGCCATATCATGGCTTTTGGATTTGGCGTACGAATATCCAACGCCGAATGTCAAGCCATTTGTAACATATGCGTATGCACGTGCCCCGGCGCCACCAGTATGCATTTCAAAGTCATCGTTTTTACCATGTTCATACTTGTCCGTTGCGCCAAATCCGTGCGCGTCCAAGATAAAGTTCTGTTTTGCGCCCATTCGACGCGTGGCCAATGGTATGTCCATGTCGCTGTATGCCGCGTTCAGGTGCATGTTTGTCTGGTATATCGTCATGGGAGTAAAGTTGTATGCCAAGATCGACATTACATCATACAGGCGCGCTGTCTGCGCGCCATCATTCATGGCCGACATGCGTGATGCGATTGTTCCGCCGCGCATGGGCTGGCCGATAATGCTGTTCCATGCATCGGCCGCATCGATCAGGTATCGGGGGGCGCTGCGAGTGTCGGCGATGGCGTTACCCAGTGGTGTTGTTGCCGCGTATCCTGTGATTGGTAATAACAATATTGCGATAATGGAAATTTTTTTCATGACTGGCCCCGTTTTTTGTTTATAATACGGGCGTAAAGTCAGAATTTTAACAGGAACCATTTGCTATGAAGAAAGTCAAGACAGTCTATGATCATATTCGCAGTAATAATATCAAGACGGCTATTTTGGTCGCGGCATTTCCAATTATATTTATTGCGCTGGTGTTTTTATTCACGTGGATTGTGGTACCCGCACGTGATGCGGCGGAAATTGCATTGGCGGTTGCGGTGCCGACAGCGTTGGTGTGCCTGATATGGATGGGGATATCATGGGCGTTTGGTGACGCAATGATTTTAAGTGTTGCCGGCGCGCATGAAATTGATGGCTCTGACCCGAAAAATCGCGAAATTTTTCGCAGTGTTGAAAATGTGGCCTTGGCGGCCGGTCTGCCGACACCGCGGGTCTATATTATTGATGATGATTCTATGAACGCGTTCGCAACCGGGCGCGGCCCAAATGACGCATCGGTGGCACTGACGCGTGGAATTATAAAAAGATTGGACAGATTAGAACTGGAAGGTGTAATCGCCCATGAAATGGCGCATATCGGAAATCGGGATATCAGGTTGGATATGTTACTGATAACCGGTATTGGTGTTACTGTATTTGCGGCGGATGTAATAATGCGCGTGATTCTGTCCGGAAATCATTCGCGCGATGACAAAGATAAAGGTAACGCTGCGGCGATATTGTTTATGGTATGGTTGGCATTTATGGTGTTTAATTTTATTATAACGCCGCTGTTGCGAATGGCAATATCGCGCAGCCGTGAATACGCCGCCGACGCCACCGGTGCACAAATTACACGAAATCCACGTGCCTTGGCATCGGCCTTGCGTAAAATTACAACGGACGCGCGGGTGGAATGCCTGGACAAGGTCAAGGCAATGTCGGCCATGTGCATTGCGAACCCGCGCGCGCCACGTGAATTGCTGGGCGATTTGCTGGCGACACATCCGCCGGTGGAAGCACGTATTAAACGACTGGAATCAATGTAAAAGGAAAAAAGGAACATAAAAATGGCAAAATTGCATTTTCATTATGGCACCATGGGCAGCTCTAAGTCGGCCCAGTTGATTATTAATGCCTATAACCTGAACAATCAGGGCAAACAGACAGAGATTATAAAGCCGAAAACAGATAACCGTTTCAGTGAAAATCGCGTTGATTCGCGTGTTGGTATATCGGCGGATGCATTGGTCCTAGAAAATTTGAACGGGTACGCACCACATGCCGATACGAAGATGTTATTGGTTGATGAAATTCAATTCTTTTCGCCGTCAGACGTTGATGCATTGGTGCGAATTGCCGATAATACGCCGGTAATTGTAATGTGTTATGGTTTAATGGTAGACAGTAACGAGCAGATTTTTCCTGCATCCCGTCGCCTGATAGAGGTTGGCGCCAAACTGCATAGTATGGAGTCAATGTGTCAAATGCCCGGATGTATGCATCTGGCATCGCATCATTTGCGATTTGATGCAAATGGCAATGTTGTTCGTGCCGGTGCGCAAATTGCGGTGGGCGACAGCAATTATAAATCCGTATGCCGCATGCACTATAATCAGATGTATCATGGAATTTCACAAAAAACAAAATAAATAGAAATTATTTCTTGCATTTTGAATAAAAGTGTATAAAATATAACAACGTTGCGTCCATGGCTCAATTGGATAGAGCATCTGACTACGGATCAGAAGGTTGGGGGTTCGAATCCTCCTGGACGCGCCAGTTTAAAAATAAACACCGCCTTTTGCGGTGTTTATTTTTAAACCAGCTTGTCCAGTTGGATAAAGAACGCCCACGTGGGGGTTCGAACCGCAGAAAATAGGCGGACATATGGACGCTGGTTTGCGACAGCAAAATTTTCAAGGTCGGCGAAGCCAATCTTCCGTCCGAGGATTTGAACCCCCAGGGGTTCGACTACGACTAGGCAAGCCAAACGCAGTGCAGGCGAGCCGTCAGGAGTGCCCCACAGGCATCATATTTCATAATGATGCCGAGGGAATCCTCCTGGACGCGCCAGTTTAAAAATAAACACCGCCTTTTGCGGTGTTTATTTTTAAACCAGCTTGTCCAGTTGGATGAATAACACCCTGTGGGCTAATTTTCTGCGCCTGGGCGGGATGTTCCAACGGGGCGGGGGGATTTTAGCATATTTGTTGCAATTTAATTAATTTTCTATATTGTTATTATACAAAAGGTAATCAATATGCAATCTTATATCACATACATATGCTGTATTTATAAGAACTTCCAACACAATCGTGAACTATTTAAATAAATTGGAGAAAAGCAATGATAAAGTTTGCGCTAACTGGAAATATCGCATCTGGCAAATCGACAGCCCAACGCATATTAGAAAATTTTGGCTATAAAGTAATTGATACGGATAAAGTCGGGCATGAGCTTTTAAACACTTTGCCAGAAATAAAAAATATTTTTTCCGAATTTGTGGCTGATGATGGTACAATTAATCGCAAAGAATTAGGTAAAGCGGTATTTAGTTCTCCGGAACTAAAAATAAGGCTGGAGCAAATAATTCATCCTGCAATAAAATTAAAAATCCTTGAATTTTTTGAAGAAAACAAAAGTGAAACCGCCGCTTTTGTCGGCATTCCGCTTTTGTTTGAAACTAATATGATAGATTTATTTGATAAATCTGTTCTTCTTTACACGAATGATGTGATACGAAAAAAGAGATTAATAGAGAGAAATCATTATACATCACAGTATACTGATATCCGTATGAATTCGCAAATATCTCAAGATGATAAAAAACTTTTATGTGATTATGTTATTTACAATAATGGAGGTGTTTCTGATTTGGAAAACTCTGTAAAAAGTTTTCTTCAACGTGCTATGCTGTGCTCGCGGTGACGAACTGGACAAGATAACCCGGAATATAACGGCAACATAAATTGGTTGACAGAAATGTTTCAAGATGTGCGTAAACGCATGACCCGTTCATCGGCCGCGGCCACCGCGCAAATCGCCCCGCGTGAAAGTATATTTGCCGCGCGGTTGCTGGAAATCTATGAGCGTCAGAAATAAAAGCAGGAGATTCAAATGGCAACGAGCAGCGATTTTATACAATTTGTCGCGGACCAGGTGGCCGGCGCCGCAGATAATATCCGCTATCGCAAAATGTTTGGTGAATATATGGTGTATGCAGATGATCGGCCGGTATTGCTGGTCTGTGACGATACGGTATATGTAAAGCAAATTCCGGGAACCATGGCCGTATTCACCGCGCATGGCATAACGCCGGATGCCGGTGCACCATACGATGGCGCGAAACCACACTGGATTTTGGATATTGAAAACGTAGATTTGGCGACGGATATGGTTCACGAACTTGCCCGCATCACACCCCTGCCAAAATCAAAAAAAGCAAAATAAGTGAAGAGCACCACGATTGCAGCATTGCTGAAAAAGATTGAAATCTATTAGAATATTGTATAAAATATCTCCTGATGTATAGGTTGTATTAACCGAAGCATCCCGTGTCCTAACGGTGTTTTTATAACTAGTCCTTACGGAGTCAGACAAGACTCTCAAAAATCCCAGCTGAAAGGCTGGGGGGCAACTGAATATATTGAATAAGTTGCACTATTTTCGTAAGGACGTAGTTAGGAACCTCCAGCCGTCATTAAAATTGACGGCCATTTTTTTATGGGTTTATTTTCATGTTGAAATTTTGTATTGGATTAAATATAATACAATTACTTTATTTATCTATTAAGCTTGGATAATTAGAGTCGAACTTTACGAATTTTTTGAAGTTGGAAGCTATTGCGACCGTAAAACCTCCATTCGCTTATGGCGACTGGATGGCGGAGAATACTTGAATAATCCGCGCTATGTCTTCAATATAGTCGTAAACATCCAGTCGTCATCACGACAAGGATTTATTTCATATTGCATTTTTTTTCAATGTGGTATATATTGATAACGCATGGTCATATACCGGTTTATGGCCTGGCTGGGAGTTACGACCCAAATTGAAGTTTGAAGTTAATGATTTAGCGTGACGTTAATGATTTGACGGAAGTAAAAACTAATCCGGCGCCTTTGGGTGCTGGATGGCGGCGAATAACAAATAAGTCGCACTATTCTTCAATATAGTCGTAAACATCCAGTCACCGCTTTATAGTGGTGATTTTTTTTGATTCAACAAAAAGGAGAAGAGACTATGTTTGAAAGAAGAAAATTACAAAAAATGTCTGAACAATTCTGTGGCATCCCGGTAGAGGCGCGCGAAGCTTTCTATCACGAGTTTGGAATGGTTATGAAGATTATACGCACACGAAAGCAGATTTCGTTAAAAGAAATTTCTGATAAATTGCAGATAACAGAATCTGCTTTGGAAGGTTACGAGGCCGGTCACGAAGTGCCATATTTTGATATAATTGCTCTTTATGGGTATCTGGGCATGACAAAAAATCCAATCAATTATATCTAATAGGCAACCTGTTTGTGAGTATATACGTTCCTCCTAAATCTCAGCGCATGTATCACTAAAAAATCCCGCCGTTTGGCGGGATTTTTTTAAATACTGTCGGCATTTATCCAGCGACCGTTCTGCAACAGACCTGGTGCCATTCCTTCGTTCGTGCGCAGGGAGTCGATCACGCTGCGTGCCTGCGATGCATTCAGGCCAACGATGCGAACCTTGTACAGATCGCCTTCTTTCACCACAACTGCGTTACCATACGTACGCATACGTGCGGCCAGTGCATTTGCGCTGTCTTCGGAATACAAGGCGGCCAACTGAACACTGTAATCGCCTGTGGATGCGACCGGTGCCGGTTGTGCCGGTGTTGCGGTTTCGGTAACGGTTACTGTTTCGGTGACTGTCTGGACTGGTGTGGTTGCGCCAATTGTTGCATTCTTAACCTGCATCGACATATCCGGGATAACCTGAACCTGGACCTTGGACTGACCGTTCATGCCAATTTGGCGTGCGGCCGCCGGCGACAGGTCCATAATACGCGTATTCACGAACGGACCACGGTTATTTACACGAACCACAACGGATTGGCCGTTGTCCAGGTTTGTTACACGTGCAATCGTCGGCAACGGCAATGTTTTGCTGGTCGCGACCATCTGGTTTACATCAAATGTTTCGCCATTGCTGGTTTTTGTGCCGTTTAATTCTGTCGGAATAATTCCCGCGACGCCGGTCTGATTGTATGCAAAATCTTCGGCTGGGATATATTGCACGTCTTCAACCTTGTATGGGCTGCCGATATAATACTTTGGTGCCGCCGCCAACAGATATGCATTATTCAAAGACGCATTGTCGGTCGTGACCAATGTTTCTTCGCCAAAACCATCAGGCGTGCCATATCCACCACCAACGTTGTTGTTTGCACCGGTTGAACATGCCGCCAACAGCATAGTCATTGCAGTCAGGGAAACTAATTTTTTCATGTGGAACTCCTTACATTCTTGTAAAGCATTTTATCACATAAAAAGTGCGGTTTCAACTTTATTTTGATGGGATCATCCTGTTGATAACGAACGCGGCCGGCAGATATATTGCGCCATATCCTGCAATTGCCGCCCCCAGCCACCAAATGCTGATAATCGGTACAAGGCTCAGACCCACGCCCAAGGTTCCCGCCAGTATCCCAAACGCGATCGCCGCGTGCATTGTGCCGCCGTAAATTTTCACCAGACCGCGGCGTCTGCATGCACGCCCCAGTAAATAGTTCTTTAAATATCCACTGATTACTACGCCGACCGGAATTGCCAAATATCCAATAAGTGGGAATGCCGCCAAATATATGGTTGCCGCAACGCCCAGGGAAATCATACTGGTGCGAACCGGTGTTTTTACATCCTGGGACGCATACAGGGTTTTGCTGTAAATTTGGCTGATTAACATTGCGGGCAATACAAATGCCTGGATCATAATTGCCGTGGCCACGGCATTGGTTGATTGTGGTGTCCATGCGCCATATTCAAACAGGTATTTGATAATCGGTCCCGCCAACACGACCAGTCCCGCCACACATGGCATCAATAACATCAGACTGCGTCGCATGGACGAATTCTGTTGGATATATACGCTGCGCATATTGTTGTCGGACAGTGCATTTGATATCGATGACATCAGCACTGTGCCAACCGCCAGTCCAATCATCGCAAATGGCAACTGGACAATACGGTCGGCGTAGTACAGCCATGATACCGCACCGCTTTGAAAACTGGCGACCAGGGTGCCGACAATAATTGTAATCTGGTAAAAACCACTGCCGACAATACTGATGCTAAGTCTTTTTAGCATATCGCGTATCCCCGGTGTCCATTTTGGTATAACCAGGCGTAATCCAAAGTGTCGCGCACGTATTCGATGCCACAGGACCGCCACCTGGATAATACCGGACATAACAACCGTGCCGGCCATTATATAGATAACTGTGTCTGGCGCGTATAAAGATGACAATAATAACGCCACGATCAGCATTATATTTAACAGTACCGGCATAAACGCGGCCAACAAGAAACGTGAAAATGCGTTCAATACCGCCGACATAAATGCCGCAATGCATACAAATATAACATACACAAACATTATGCGTGATATGGTGACGGTAAGTGCCATTTTGCCCGGGTCGGCATCAAATCCTGGTGCCAATCCCCATATAACCAGTGGCATAAATATTTCGAATGCCAGCGCAATCATCAGCAGTGCCAGTGCCAGCCATGAAAACACATTCTTGGCAAAGTTTGCGTCCTTTTTAGAATCTGTATACATGGGGATGAATATTGCGGATAATGCCCCTTCGCCAAGTAAATCCCGAAACAGATTCGGTAACTTGAACGCCGCCAAAAATACGTCCGACAATCGTCCCGCGCCCAAGACACGCGCGATTAACATGTCACGAATAAAGCCGAAAATGCGACTGATGCCGGTCATGGCACCAACCCCGAAAATATGTTTGCCTAGTTTCATAGTTTCGATTATACTGTGATTGATGAAATAAAATCAAGACAGGAAATAAGACACATGAAAAAAATATTAAGTCTGATTATTGTGGCGTCACTGGTATCTGCATGTGGCGGCAAAAAGGGCGAGGTTATCGTAGAAGAACCATTGGAACAGATTTATGAACAGGCCTATGCCGAATTTAATAAAAAGCATTATGACAAGGCGGCCGAAGAGTTCCTAAAGGCGGAATCGCAACATCCGGCCAGTCCATGGGCGGCCGATGCGCTGGTAATGGCGGCGTATTCCGAATATTTAGATAAAGACTTTGCGGGCGCAATTCTGGCAGTTGACAGATTTATGCGATTCCATCCGGGGCATGCGGATGTTCCGTATATGCTGTATCTGCGAGGCATGTGCTATTACCGCCAGGTCAGTGACGTTCGTCGCGAGCCTGGTATGTCCACGTATGCCCTGCAACAGTTTCAACAGTTGGTAGAGCGTTTCCCAAATTCGCCATATGCCAAAAATGCCGAGAATAAGATTGTTATCCTAAAAAACTATATCGCGGGCAAGGTTATGTATGCCGCGCGTAATGATATGCAACGTCAGAATTGGCCGTCGGCTATATCGCACCTGCAATCGGTGGTAAAGGATGCCCAGGAAACCGTCATGACGCCAGAGGCCTTGTTTAGACTAACCGAATGTTATACGGCAATTGGTGTCCCAAGCCAGGCGTCGGGTTATGCCGAAATGCTGCGCATTAATTTCCCGGAAAACGAGTGGACTGATAAATTAGATAAATAATAAACCGGCCGTACGGCCGGTTTTGTTTTATTTGTTGCGCAGGTATGTGCGCTGGATTTTCTCGTATATCGTTTTATGAACCATTGCCAGGTTATCACGACTGATAATCAGCTTGGCCAGAACAATATACGCATCCGCCGTACGTTCAACTATTTGTGCCATATTATCTTTCTTGCGGTTTGTGTGCTTAATCAGCTCCTTTTGCAAATCCAGCAGGGCCAGCAATCGTTCGTTATTTCCGGACATAAATTGTGGCTGTTTAATCTTTTTACGTCGTGCCGTATTCACTGCCCGGCGAATATCATATCCGACAACAACGTGATGCAGTGTGATGAATACATCGGCAATTTCGGCTGCGGTATTGTCAAATGATGTATCCAGAACCAATTCAGTCACCAGTTCGGATATTTCTTCCATGCAAATGGAAATCTGATAGTTCAATCCATTTCGTGCAATCATGTCTTTGGACAGTTTTATCAGCGCCTTTTGCGATAGGCTGTCCAGCACATGTAAAACGCTCTGTGATGCATATGTTAAATACGGGGATTTGAAATTTACCGATGTTGATGGTTTGTTCATAGATAAATCCTGTGATTTTTTGTTGTGTTTTGTACTTATAATAACATTTGTCAATTAATAGTCAATATTTTTGTTCACTTTTTATTTTAGTGTGCTATATATGTGTGTATGAAAGAAACATACTCTGGCTTTATTGCTATTATTGGGCCCACAAATGCGGGCAAAAGTACATTGTTGAATCAAATTATGGGGCGGAAAGTATCCATCGTATCGCACAAGGTGCAAACCACGCGAACACGTCTGCGTGCCGTAAAGATGGTGGGTGATCGTCAGTTGATATTCGTGGACACTCCCGGTGTTTTTAAGCCATCACGCCGTCTGGACCGTGCAATGGTTGGCGCGGCCATGGATGCGGTATCTGACGCGGACGCAATCCTGCTGATTCTGGACGCGCAAAAGGGGATAACGGCCACAATTCGCGGATTGGTGGAAAAAATAGCGGACCGCCCGAACTTGTTCGTGGCATTAAACAAGGTTGATGCGGTAAAAAAGCAGGACTTGCTGCCCATCGTGGCGGAATTGTCCGGACTGGCCGATTTCAAAGAGATCTTTATGATATCCGCATTGAAAAACGATGGTGTCACGGGAATGCTGGGGGCGCTCGCGGCCGTAATGCCGGCGTCGCCATATCTGTTTGACCCGGCCGACCTGGTTGATGTTCCGGATGAATTATATTTGGCGGAATTGACGCGTGAAAAGGTTTATAAGTATATTCATCAAGAATTGCCATATCATATCAATGTCGTGACTGAAAAAGTAGACGTGGATAGCGAAGGTGTTCTGGATATCTATCAGAAAATAGTTGTACAGAATGACGCGCATAAAAAGATTGTAATCGGTCGGGGCGGGGCGCAGTTAAAGCAAATCGGCACGGCCGCACGTCATGATATCCAAGATCAATGGGGGGTAAACGCACGCCTGCACCTGTTTGTGCGTGTAGAACCGGATTGGGAGAACAAGGCCGAAAACTATACAGACCAAGGTCTGGAGTTTAAGAAGTAAAGGGTATTAAAAATGTCAGACAAGAAAAATGAAAATTTTGGTTGTGGGATGGCGTGTGCTCTGGTGCCGTTTATTGGTATTATGGGCTTGATGATGTGCTTTTTAGCCGGTCGTGACAAGGCCGATGACTCAGAATACATCATCACGGACAAAGAAAATTATAAAGTCATATATGCGCCAATTTCAGACCGTGCAGACCTGCATGTGATGGAGTTTGGGCCGTTTAATACAGATTCCTTGGTGTATAGAAATATCAATGTTGGAGACACGATATTGGGCCGCAAAAGTGCGATGGATGAATTAATTGTTCCGGTATCTGAAATCTATCATGGATTGCGTCCGAGTTATATGGAATATTTCTCACAAGATCGGCAGTATAGCATATACAGCATAAACGGAAAATCACTGTTGGATATTAAAAAGGCAGAGGCAAATAATATCAAAATCGCCCGTCGTGACAGCATTTTGCGCACCATGCGCCAGAAACAGAAATAAGAGGCACATCAATGAACATGAAATGGACTTATAAATTAGTGTTGGGGGCCGCTGGTGTAATGCTGACATCGGGGACGCCGGCATGCACAAATATGACCGTGCGCACGGTTGTTACGGCCAAGGGGAACAATAAACTGCATCTGCGCGATGTTGCGGATGCTGACGCCCACTATGTTATTGATTGCGGCACTTTTCCGGCGGGTGGGCGCCTGTATCGCAACGCGGCGCCCGGCGATACAATTCGCGGTACATATATGGCAAATCGCAACCGCATTTATTTGATGGTCAGCCCGGACACCATCGCGCGCTATATTATAAACTGTGATGATTTGCCGTCGGATTATGTGGCTGAACCGACTGTCGAAGATACAATAATCCAGGAAATGACCCGCGCCGCGCGCACAAAGCAGAAGCAGAGATAATGAAAAAATTGACTGAAAATCAAAAGGCTGCGATAGTATTTACAACAACGGCGCTGGGGCTGGCTGTATTTACATATGCGCTTATGCTCGCATTTATGCGCGAAGATAAATATATAGTTTCAGAAAAGGGCGACAAGGTAATAACATACCATCCGGTATCCAACCCGAACGAGCGTCATACCATGACATTTAAACGCGATACAGCCGATGGGGTGCCGGGATTTTGGCCTTATATTAACGTTGGTGATACGATAACCGGCCGGGCGCATTATTTGAATCGTGATTCCATTACATCGGTTGGAATGAATCCGCGCTGGGGATATCACATGCATGCTATCACAACGCTGAACGGCAAAACATTGAACGATGTGCGCCGTGATGCGGCCCGCCGCGACAGCATCGTGCGCCAAATGAAACAGAAACAACGTTAGATATGCTGCATACATCGGATTTTGATTTTGAGCTGCCACCGGAATTAATTGCGTCGCACCCGCTTAGCCGCCGCGATGCATCCCGTATGCTGGTTGTGGATGGTACGGATATCGCGGATAAACATATTCGCGATTTCTTAGACTATATTCGTCCGGGCGACGTGGTGGTGTTTAACAATTCCCGTGTTATTCCGGCGCGATTTATGGCGGACGGTCACGAAATTACACTGCACACCGCAGAAACGGACAAAATCTGGTGGGGATTGTGCAAGAAATTTAATAAAATCCCGGTTGGCGCGGAATTGACACTGGATGACGGAACTACGGTGACTGTTCTTGCCCACGATAATGACAGTGGATTAAAACTGCAATTTAATTGCGACAATGTTTTTGATGTGCTGAACGCGGTCGGGAAAATGCCATTGCCGCCATATATGAAACGCGAAGAGCAATCGGACGACCGCGAACGCTATCAAACCGTATACGCCGATCCAATCGGTTCCATGGCGGCGCCGACGGCGGGATTGCATTTTACGCCGGAATTGATGTCGGAAATCGAAGCGCGCGGCGCAAAAATTGTAAAGGTAACACTGCACGTTGGGGCGGGCACATGGATGCCGGTCAAGACCGAGGATTTATCCCAGCATAAAATGCACACCGAATGGTGCCAAATCACGCCGCAGCAGGCCGATATTATAAACAGCGCAAAGCGCGTAATTGCGGTTGGAACGACATCAATGCGAACGCTGGAAAGTGCGGCAATTGATGCCGGTATTGCAGGCGCCACCGGGCGCGTGGTGCCGATTTGTCGTGGTACAGACATATTTATAACACCCGGTTATAAATTCCGTGCGGTCGATGTATTACTAACAAATTTTCACCTGCCAAAATCCACATTATTTATGTTGGTGTCGGCGTTCGCAGGGCTGGATAATATGCGTGCGGCGTACGCGCACGCGGTCGATGAAAAATATAGATTTTTCTCGTACGGGGATTGTTGTTTGTTATTCAAAAAGGATGGAGAGTAATGTCACTAAAATTTGATTTATTAAAAACAGACGGCACGGCGCGGCGCGGACGCGTGCATACGGCGCACGGCACATTTGAAACGCCGGCGTTTATGGCCGTCGGCACCGCCGCCACGGTAAAGGCATTAACGATGGATCAGGTTGCGGCCACCGGCACCCAGGTTATCCTTGGCAATACGTATCATTTAATGATGCGCCCGGGTGGTGATTTGGTTGAAAAAATGGGTGGCCTGCATAAGTTTGGTGGCTGGCACGGCCCGATACTCACGGACAGTGGCGGCTTTCAGGTTATGTCGCTGTCTAATCTGGTTAAAATGCGGGAAGAGGGCGTAGAGTTCACATCACACATCGACGGCGGGATTAAACACTTTCTGCGGCCCGAGGATTCGGTCCATATTCAGCATCAGCTGGATTCGAATATTACAATGGTGTTGGATGAATGTCTGCACCTGCCGACGACGCGCGAACGTGCGGAAAAGAATGTTGATATGGTGACCCGCTGGGCCCGCCGCAGCAAGGATGCATTTATCGACCGCGACGGATACGGTATTTTCGGCATTGTTCAGGGTGCGGATTTTCCGGACCTGCGTGAAAAATCTGCCCGGGCCCTGACGGAAATCGGATTTGATGGTTATGCCGTCGGGGGACTTGCCGTGGGTGAGCCGCAAGAAGTTATGTTTAATATGATTGCAACAACAACGCCGCATTTGCCGACGGACAAACCGCGTTATTTAATGGGTGTGGGCACACCGCTGGATATCCTGGGCGCGGTTGAGCGTGGAATTGATATGTTTGATTGCGTAATGCCGACACGCGCCGGCCGCACGGCCCAGGCATTTACACGCGATGGCACAATGAATATGCGTAATGCCAAATTCCGTGATGACGCGTCGCCGATTGATTCTGAATGTGGTTGCCCGGCGTGCAAATTGTCGCGTGCATATATTCATCATTTGATTAAGTGCAATGAAATTCTGGGGGCAACGTTGCTGACACAGCATAACCTGTGGTTTTACCAGGATTTAATGCGCGGCATCCGCGACGCAATAGAGGCCGGCCGCTTTGCTGAATTCAAAAAAGAATTTATTGACCGCTATACAAAAAATAAGCAATAATGTCGTTATAAAAGGAAAGGAGAAAAAGAAATGGCACGTAAACCCAAAGAGGTCGAGGTAATCGATCACGGCGGTGCAAAGACTGTTGCGCGCAAGACGTCATATGTCACCCGCGTAAAACAGATTTTTGCCGTAATAACAATTGTGTGGTTCGCGCTGGTAATATGGGCGCCGCTGCATGTGAAAAATACATACTCTCAGCCGATCAAGAAATCAATTGTTGTGTCAATGTTCTTTGACCTGCAACGCAATATCGTTGAACAGTATGAAAAATTATTAGAGGGGATTAAAAAATCCATCAATCTGGAAAAGCCCGTTGCATACGCAATTGACAAGGTAAAGATGGCAGAGGCCGCAGTTGATAAAGTAACCGATGCCACGGCCAAGGCGTCCGAACAAACAGCCAAGGCTCATGATACCAATGCAAAAGCCAAAGAAACGACCGCGGGCCTGAAAAATTTGAGCGGTATTGCCGGTAAATTTGGTATTAAAACAGATGGTATTGACAATGCGTTAAACAAAGTTGATGGTGCCGTAGACAAGGCGGATAATGCCGTATCCAAGGCCGACCAGGCAATTGCAAAGGTCGATGACGTTGCCGCCAAAGTAAATGCCCAATTGGACAAGGTTGAACAAAATCTGGCATCTGTATTGCAGCTGGAATTCGACAAGATGATAGACGAAGCGATTAAGAACCAGTTGGATAAAAACACAGGCGGTCTGGGGACTACGTTACTGACCAATTATGGTATCAAACACGTGTATCCATGGCGTCCGTCAACATGGCCGGTTGCAACCAAGATTTATAATGACCTGTCAAAATCTAATGTGACAGTTATCACGGTTATCACAGATACGGTTGATAAATACTTTGGTTACGTTGCATGGGGACTGGTTCTGGCGGCATGGATTGCAGGGCTGTACATCTGGATGCAAGTGAATAAAAAGGTCAAAATGATGATCGCACCGTTCCAGGTATGTCCGCGTTGTGGCCACACATTTGTTGACCGCCGTGGTGCAATGAATTTTATAAAAATGTTGCAACCGTGGAAATGGTTCTAATCAGTTTAGGTAAGGTACAAAAAACCGCCATCTGGCGGTTTTTTTTATTTTTTTAAAAATAATACTTGCATTGGGTAAAAATACATGTAATAATACAAACCGCAGTGCGAGCGTAGCTCAGTTGGCTAGAGCGCAACCTTGCCAAGGTTGAGGTCGAGGGTTCGAGCCCCTTTGCTCGCACCAGATATTGAAAGGAAAACACCCGAAAGGGTGTTTTTTCTTTAACGGGTGCGGCAAAGGGGCGAGATGCGAGGCGAGGGCGTTAAAAACGCCCGAAGTACGTTGCGGAGCACCAGATATTCAAATCCGATATATGTCGGATTTTTTATATAAAAAGGGTGGTTTCGATTAGGCATAGTTTTGGCGCAAAAAACACTGGATTTACGGGGGGATTTTTTCTAATATTTATACGAAATTAAAGGACCCTTTTTATTAGGCAGAGGAGAAAGAATGCGCAAGCTGTTGATTTTATTGGGTTTAATGGGCGTATTTTTATGCAATTCCGCGCGCGCCGCCGAAATGGTCAACGTTGAATACATACATCTGCTGATTGAACAAAAATGGGGGATTACGGTTCCGTATAATCCGGCGCTGCAAAATGTAAAGGTTGCAGCAAATATGAAATATCTGCTGACCGCCGTTGACCGTGCGAATAAAATATTAAATGGCGATGCGATAACGGATTATGGCAACGGTGAATATGCCACACAGTACGCGGCCGATACCGTTGCAGCAATTGATGCGGCGGAACGTTTAATTCGCATAGAGCCCAAGTTTTTTGTTAAAACCACGCCCGCCACAAACCGGTTTGAATTTATGATGTCTGCGTCTGGGACGTTCCAGGTTGATTGGGGTGACGGGCAAAAACAAATAATTGTACGCACGGATACGAATCCAACGATATACAGTCATGTGTACACCGTGCCCAAAGAATATAATATTCGTATTGGTGGCCAGGTAACGGGTTACAGTACGATTAATGAAAACGCTGCAATATCATTTGCGGATAATGTTAATCTTGCGGGTATAACCGGTTCGCTGGGTGCAGTGTTCCCAAGTATTGGCGATGGTATTGCCTCAGGTCATCAGCCACGGTTTGTTAGAACGTTTAGTGGGTGCAGTAACCTGGCCGGTTCCATTCCCACTGATTTGTTTTCCGGATTGCGTGGTGCGCCGGTTGGATATATGTTTAGCGAGACATTTACATCATGCTCAAAACTGACGGGATCGATTCCGGCGGGGCTGTTTGGGGATTTACGTGGTGATGCAAAAATTCGCATATTTTATCACACGTTTGATGGGTGCGGCGGCCTGACGGGGGCTATTCCGGCCGGTTTATTTGATGTTGTGACCAATATGACCGGTTATCAACTGTTTACAAGCACGTTCGAAGGATGCAAGGGGTTGTCGGGTCCGATACCTAGAAATTTATTTGCAAATGTGCGTGGTAATCCCCAGTGGGAAATATTTCGCGCCACATTTTCTGGGTGTACGGGTCTGACGGGTTCTATCCCATCAGATTTATTTGCGGGTATATCTGGTGCACCGGTCTATGGCATGTTTTGGGATACTTTTAATGGGTGTTCGGGCCTGACGGGTTCGATTCCGGTGGATTTGTTTTCAGGAATATCCGGCGCGCCGGTGGCAATGATATTTAAAAGTACGTTTTCGGGATGTGGTGGTTTGACCGGTTCGTTGCCGGGGAATTTATTTGCAGGGATCAAGGGTGCGCCGGCCAGTAATATGATGGCAGGAACATTTTCTGGGTGTAAAGGTTTGACCGGATCCATTCCCGCAGGATTATTTGCCGGAATTCGTGGCGCGCCCAGTGGCGGAATGTTCCAGAGTTGTTTTGCGCATTGTACGGGTCTGACCGGGGAAATTCCCGAAGATCTGTTTGCAGGGATATCGGGCGCCCCGGCCGAGGCAATGTTTACCGCATTGTTTGCGGATTGTCCAGGTCTTACTGGTTCGATACCGGGCGGTCTGTTTCGCGGTATTGCCGGTGCACCAGCCCCCAGAATGTTCGAAGAGACATTTATATCGTGTTCCAATCTGACCGGGGAAATTCCCGAAGATTTGTTTGCAGGGATATCTGGCGCGCCGGCGGACAGTATGTTTGCATCGACGTTTACTGCCTGTATTGGGTTAACTGGATCGATTCCGACGGATCTGTTTAAAGGGGTGCATGGCGCCCCGGCCAATGGCATGTATCGGGCAACGTTTTATAGCTGTGAACGATTAAGTGGATATATCCCGGATAAACTGTTTGGTAATTTGTCTGGTGCGCCCGCTGCGGATATGTTTAAAGAAACATTCTATAACTGTCATAAAATCATAGGATGCGTACCGGATTTGCTGTTTGATGGAATCAATACAACATTGGCGGAGATAATTGCCGATGACGATCCGTTTATAAATTCCGGTGTTGACCAGGCCTTGTGTTCTGTGACGTTTGAACCGAAATTCTGGGTTACCACAACAAATGATACGGCCGAATTTTCGTTTAATATGTCTGCGGCGGGTGCGTTTATGGTTGATTGGGGTGACGGCACGCGCGACATAATCAAGCGCGGGGATACAACCGTCGAAACATACAGTCACACATACAGTGTCGCCGGCAAATACACCATTGCTATGGGTGGCCGTGCCATGGAATATAGCGAGGACAACTATCAGGCTGCGATATCATTTGCAGGAAATACAAATATTGCGGGTATTGATGGCACGTTGGGCGGTATATTTACCACGATTGCGGACGGTACAGACGCCACTCAACAGCCAAGGTTTGCAAACCTGTTTAAAGATTGCACAAATTTAACCGGCAGTATTCCCGAAGATTTATTTTCAGGAATATCTGGTGCGCCGGTAATGCTAATGTTTAGTGCTATTTTTAGTGGGTGTTCAAAATTGACCGGCGAAATCCCGGCCAGACTGTTTGCTGATATTTCTGGGCTGCCGGCCGCCAGTCTGTTTGCCGGTGCGTTTGCGAACTGTTCCGGATTAACCGGTGGAATACCGGTTGAATTGTTTGCGGGCGTGCGTGGCGCGCCAGCTGACAGTATGTTCCGTGGAACATTTAGTGGGTGCAGCAAATTGTCGGGTCCAATCCCGGAAAAATTGTTTGCGGGCCTTGTTGGAAAACCGGCCAGCAGTGCGTTCAATACCACTTTTTCTGGGTGCAGTAGCCTAAGCGGCTCTATTCCGGAAAAATTATTCGCTGGCATATCCGGCCCGGCCAATTATTTATTCTATGCCACTTTCCAGAACTGCAGGAACCTGTCGGGTGAAATTCCTGGTGCTTTGTTTTCCGGAATAAAAGGCAAGCCTGCGCCCGGGATCTTTGCTTATACATTTGACGGTTGCAGCAATTTGTCTGGCGAAATCCCTGAAAATCTGTTCGTTGGCATGTCTGGGGCGCCAGCATCTGCTATGTTCCAAGAAACATTTTCTGGGTGTGGTGGCCTGAGCGGCTCTATCCCGGAAAATTTATTCGCGGGGATAAATGGGGCGCCAGCGGGCTCGATGTTTTTTAACACGTTCTATAAGTGTTCGGGTTTATCTGGTTCAATTCCGGCGGGGTTGTTTTCCGGAATATCGGGCCGCCCGCAATATGCCATATTTAGTGGTACATTTAATGGGTGTACTAATCTGTCCGGTTCGATCCCAGAAAAACTGTTTGCTGGGGTATATGGCGCGCCGGCGCAAAGTATGTTCCATAACACTTTTGCCGCGTGCCGTGGTCTGACGGGATCAATCCCAGCGGGATTGTTTGATAACATATCCGGTGCACCGGCGGTCGGTATGTTTACCAGTACATTTAGTGGTTGTTCGGGCCTGACCGGAAATCTGCCGTCCGGGTTGTTTGCGGGAATAAAGGGGGATGTCGCTGCGGATATGTATAATAGTACATTTTATGGATGCACAGGATTGTCCGGTGGTATACCTGATAAGTTTTTCGGTGAATTATCCGGTGATATGAAAACCTATGCATTCCTTCGTACATTTTATGATTGTGTCGGATTAACAGGGTGTGTGCCGGATGACCTGTTTGGCGATATGAATTATCCATCAGAAGAAATTCTGTTTACATATTCATTGTTTGCTGGAACAAACGTAACTAATGTTATGTGCTCTGCAGTTGCACCAAAATTCTGGGTTACGACCACAGATGATACGGCCGAATTTTCGTTTAATATGTCTGCGGCGGGTACGTTTATGGTTGATTGGGGTGATGGTCAGACAGAAACGATTGAGCGTACAACAACCGATATGGAAAAATACAGTCATAGCTATGCCACAGCTGCGGCGCAAACCATAAGTATTGAAGGGCGGGCCACTGGATACGTAGAGGAAGCTTATTTTGATGGTGACATTGAAGAAGATCTTGAAACGAACGAATTTTCCGCAATATCATTTTATGACGATGAAACAGGGCGTAACCCTGTCGCCGGGATATCGGGGGCATTGGGTGCTGTTTTCCCAACCATTGGTGATGGCAGCGAGCCTGGACAACAACCTTCATTCCGTGTGACGCTTAAAAATGCTAAAAATTTGACTGGGACTATTCCTGAAAATCTGTTTGCGGGCATTCATGGTGCCCCGACCGCAGGAATGTTTTATGGTACTTTTGCTGGTTGCAGTGGTCTGACATCAATCCCGGAAAATTTATTTTCTGGTCTGTCGGGTATCCCTGCAAATTTTGCGTTCTCGTATACATTTGGTGAATGCAGCGGGTTAAAAACACTTCCTGGGAATCTGTTTGCCGGACTTGATGCGCAGACGACAAAAGGGTTGTTTAGCAACACATTTAGTGGCTGCACTGGTCTGACATCGATTCCGGAAAATCTGTTTGCGAGTATAGAGGGTGCCCCGGCCAGCTACATGTTCAGTAGCACATTTAGTGGCTGCACTGGCCTGACATCGATTCCGGCAAATCTGTTTGCGGGCATTCATGGTGCCCCGACCGATGGCATGTTTAGCAACACATTTAGTGGCTGCACTGGCCTGACATCGATTCCGGAAAATCTGTTTGCGAGTATAGAGGGTGCCCCGGCCGATGACATGTTCAGTAGCACATTTAGTGGCTGCACCGGCCTGAAGTCGATCCCGGAAAATCTGTTTACAAATATAGAGGGTGCCCCGGCCAACAGCATGT
>JAAVBP010000021.1 GCA_014803525.1 bacterium | reverse complement strand
GCTATTAATTTCATCCAAGGTCATATCAATCCCTGAAAACCAATCATTGGGAATGCACCCTTTCAGCTTTGCACAGCTACCAAATGTTCCCATAAGCATTCTTTCGGCCGGCGCACCCGATAATTTCCCAAGCATCCCCGCCGGCAGCCGCCCAGACAATTCCCCATCATCCAGAAAAGTCTGACGAAACAAATCAGGAACCGGTGTGCCTTCAATTCCCGCGAACAAAGTGCCTGGCAATTCACCAGACAATTTATAGCACCGCAAGAAAGTGAACATAAACATCCGCTCTTTTGGTTGCCCATGTATCCCCGTGAACAGATTTGGCGGAATTGGCCCGACCAAATTTTCACAATACTTAAACGTGCCATCAAAAGTCGGTTGTTCAACAGATCCATCATCATGTACAATCGTGCTAAATATCGCCCCCAGCGATCCACTGATAACAAAAACATTTGCATTTCCGTCAAACGATACCGCAGGAATACCATAAGATGTGGAATAGCTCATGGCGCGGCCGCCAAAGCCAATCTTATATTCACCCGGCGCATCATATATATGACTGTATACATCATAGTCTGTAGCTGTTCGTTTGATTATTTCCACATTACCATCACCCCAATCCACCTGGAAAGTCCCCGCCGCAGACATATAAAATTTAAATTCCGTTGTATCTGCGGTGGTTGTTACGAAAAATTTCGGTTCAATCTTAACCAGGCGATCGACCGCATCAATCGCCGCAACGGTGTCGGCCGCATACTGTGTCGCATATTCCCCATTGCCATAGTCAGTGATCGCATCGCCATTTAATATTTTATTCGTGCGATCAATGGCGGTTAGCAAATATTTCATATTCGCCGCAACCTTTACGTTTTTCAGCGCCGGGTTATATGGAACCTTAACACCCCACTGTTGTCCAATCAGTTTATGGATGTATTCAACGTTGACCATTTGACCGGCACGTGCAGAGCTGCAGAACAATCCGCCAACAAAACACAATAAAATCAACAAATTACGCATTCTTTCTCCTCTGCCTAATAAAAAGGGACCTTTGGATTAGGCATAGTTTTGGCGCAAAAAACACTGGATTTGCGGGGGTATTTTTTCTAATATTTATACGAAATTAAAGGTCCCTTTTTTTACGGCAAAACGCAGATATCCTTCATGCATAAAAAGCATACTTTTTTATTGACATCTTGTACATTTTGTGTCTTAATCCGTGGCCGAAAAATTTATATTTTAATCCAGGCAAAAGGTGACAAAAAAATGATTATCGAAAAATACGAGCTAGGTACACCACGGGAATTGGAACAAATTATCAAAAAGACATCGCTGCGCGGCAATCCGAATGCACATCCTTTTGAGCGTGCACGCATAATGATGCAATTTGTTAAACCCAAAGATATGATTCCTACTAAAAACTTTCTGTTCCAGGAACAATTTGACGCAATTGACAAGATTTATACACAAATGAAACGTAACAGTGTTGATATATTTAACCTGTTGGGATTTGTCAGATATAAATTGCACGGCTGCGATCAACAGTTCATTTTTACACCACCTATTATTGAATTGATTGACAACCAACCACTTATTATCGATGGCCAACACAGGGTTGCGTACGCAATGGAAAATAACCTGCACCTGTGCGTATTGGCAATTGAAAATGTACCGGAAAATATGTTGCCTAATCAGATGCCGCTTGTCGGCGGTTGGGACGCAGTTCAACGCTTTGAAACAACAATGCCGGACAATTTTGCACATAACCCCGGCCGGTATAACGACGATAGAAGTAAAAACTTTTACCGCGAATACCCGTTTGACGGCATAACCAAGATCGCCCGCGGACATACAGGTCGATAAAGAATAGTTGACATCTGATTTTTTTGTACTATATTCCTTGTATATAGCAAGAGGAATAAAATGAAAAAATTACTGTTAGCAAGCCTTTTTGTAATTGCATTGGCCGGCACGGCAAATGCGTCTGATGGTGGCGTTTACATAGAATCCAGCAATGTATATTCCGGCACATCGGATTACACCCGCACGGAATATGTTGCGCCTGCACCGCGCACAACCGCGCGTCGCGTTGTGACGGGGCACCGCCCGTGCGGATGCACACACCGTGCGACTGTTACAGCCGTGGCCGTGCGCCCTGCCCCGGTGGCGGTCAAGACATATAGCGAGGTTATCGATCATTATCAGGTATACCAGCCTGTGGTATCATATGTCCCCGCCGGCACATATACCCAACGCCGCATGGTATCAAACGTCCGCCCGTGTGGTATGTAATCAGAATCCCCGGATTGCCGGGGATTTTTAAAATTCAGTGGAAAACCCAACCTTGATCGATTGTGTATCTGCTGATACATTAATATTTGGCGGAATATATTTATCCACAAATACCCACGTGAATAATGCAGATACCGCCGCACTGGCCGCAACATCATGCCAATAATGGGCACAGGCCTAGACACGACTCCAACCCGCCACAACACTCATCGCATACGGGGCCAATGCCGGTTTCCAACCATAACGTCGATGTACAAACATGGCACCGGCCGCATGACCACCTGGGAACGATTCCACCGGGATAATCCGCCATAACGGCCATTCCCAAGCTAGACCATACCAGAATAAAAATTCAGATACAAATTAAAAAACGCCCGCCAATGGCGGGTGTTTTCCTTGCACGTATAAACTTACACGCGACGTACTTTTTTCGGACGGCATCCGTTATGCGGGATACGTGTCGTGTCTGTAATAGACTGTACAATCAAGCCTGCATTGGCCAAACCGCGCACCGCAGATTCACGCCCCTGGCCGATACCACGCATCAGAACATCAACTGTCTTCATACCCATTTCGGCAACTTTTTTACCAACCGCGTCTGCAACAACTGTTGCGGCGTATGGTGTGGACTTTTTGGCGCCCTTAAAATTATTTGCACCGGCGGTCGCCCATGTTAATACCGCGCCCGACTGGTCTGTGATGGTGATACGTGTGTTGTTATTTGTCGCTACAACATGCGCGATGCCGTGCGATACTTTCTTAACAACTTTCTTTTTTGCTTTTGATACTGCCATTTTATTTTTTACCTTTTATAGATGTCTTCAATTAACTGTCGTGTTAATCTCTACCTTACTTATTTTAGAAAATTTAAGAGAACGATGCAGATGCGGGATGGTGGGCGGCGGGAGTGTACAAAACGTACATGACCAGAGCCCAACGCCCGCAGATGCGGCGTTATATTAAATTTTACTTACCTTTGGTTGCGGAACCGGCAACAACCACACGCTTACCCTTGCGGGTACGGGCGTTTGTCTGGGTACGCTGACCGCGAACCGGCAAGCGGTTACGGTGGCGAATACCACGATATGCCTTCAAGTCCTGCAAACGTTTGATGTTCATCGCAACTTCGCGACGGACGTCACCTTCTACTTTAAAGTTCTGTTCGATATAGTTCGAAATTTTAACAACATCCTCGTCAGTCAGATCTTTTGCGCGCAGCCCTTCTTTTAATTTCAAAGCTTCGCAGATCTGTGCAGCCTTCGCCGGCCCAATGCCGTGAATGTACTGCAACGCGATTTCAATGCGCTTTTCTGTCGGAATGTTAACACCTGCTATACGTGCCATCTTTTGTTTTCCTTTTTATTTTACTATCAGAGTGGCCTTTCCACCCCGGGTATAAACACCAAAAAATCATTGGTTTGATTTCCTGGGTATTTTATTTTGCCAAGTTATTGTATACAAATCCTGACAAAAGTCAAATCTTGTTTGCATTTCGCGCACAATAAATTATCCGCGGAAACGCCCTTTCTTTTGTGTCTTGCCTATGACACCGCCATACTGTTTCGCAACCAGATACGACTGAACCTGATTCATGGTATCCAGCACAACACCAGCCACAATCAAGACGCTTGTTCCGCCGATTGCCAACGGCATACCCAAATGAGTATTCAGGATAATCGGCACCACACAGACAACAATCAGATACATTACACCAATTGCCGTTGTGCGCGACACAACACCATCCAAATAATGCACCGTCTGTTCACCCGGACGCACGCCCGGAATGTAACCACCGGCATTTTTCAGATTGTTACTGGTCTCTTCGGAATTAAATATGACCGCCGTCTGGAAATATGCAAAAAACGCAATCAGCAATGTGTACATGATAATATACGACCATGCGCCATACGTAAAGAACGCCATGATATTTTGCACAACCAGATTTTCAGACTGAACAAAGCGCTGAACGAACGCCGGCAGCATCATTATACTGGATGCAAACACCGGCCCCATAACGCCCGACATATTAATCTTTAACGGCAGATAAGACGCGTTTGTGTTCACAACACCGTTCGCCATAACCTGACGCGGATACAGGATCTGGATACGACGCTGGGCCTGTTCAAAGAACGCAATCAGCGCAACAATACCAACGACAAAGCCAATAACCAACGCAATCATTGCCGGCGACATCTGACCAACCGAGCCAAGAGAAAACATTTTTGCAATGCCATTTGGAATTTCCGCAACGATACCCGCAAAAATCAACAGTGATGCACCCTGGCCAATACCACGTGCGGTAATCTGTTCGGCCAACCACATTACGAATACTGTACCGCCAACCAATGCAATAATCGCCGATAATTCAAATGCGAATCCAGGATTTACAACCGCCGCCACGCCATTTACCGGCGCCATCATTTCCAAACCGCGCACCACGGCCCAGCCCTGAACCACGGCCAAGAACACCGCCAAATAACGCGTGTACTGATTGATTTTGATGCGGCCTGATTCACCCTCTTTACGCAAATCGGCTAAAGACTTACTTGTCGCGGTCAACAACTGTAATACGATGGATGCGGAAATGTACGGAAAAATATTCAATGCCAATACCGACATACGTGATAACGATCCGCCCGAAAACATATCGAACATGCCCATCATGCCGCTGCCCTCGCCCTGGAACAAATGCAGAACCGCCGACGCATTAACACCCGGCAGCGGAATAAACGAACCGATACGATAGACAATCAACGCGCCCAAAGTAAACAATATGCGCTTTTGCAAATCGGTTAAGTTCTTAAAATATTTTGTTATGAATTTCATCTACCTGCACTCTCTCTAACATTTCCGGTATAGCGCAACACCAGCTTTAAAACCTCATGTTTTTCAGCCAACGTCAGCGGATATGAAGCCTTTTTATACATCGCCCCCAGATACGCCATGACAAAAATTTCCCGCAATAATTTGTGATATTTTGCGGGAATACAACGCGGAATATCCCCAACGATACGCGCAACCATCGACGGTTCCATATCAAGACGTGCAAACACCATATCGGCACTTTCACGCGTGACGCTATCCGCCAAGTCTTGTTTTCTCTGTTGCACGTATCTGTGTGGAGAGATCATATTATTTCGCCTTGATAGAACCGCCGGCTTTAACAATTGCCTCTTCGGCCGCCTTGGACCATTTGTCGGCAACGACGTTAACCTTAGACTTGATTTCACCTTTGGCCAAAACTTTCAAGCCAGACATTCTGCGATTGATAATTTTTGCCGCCAACAAAGAATCCATTGTGATTTCAGATTTGGCATCAATCTTGCCGGATGCGATGAACTTTTCAATATCGCCCAGGTTGATTGTGACATATTCTTTCGCGAACGGATTGTTGAAACCAAATTTCGGGAAACGACGCAAAATCGGCATCTGACCACCCTGGAAAGTCGCCTGCTTACGCGCACCGCTGCGTGCCTTTTGACCCTTGTGACCACGACCAGATGTTTTACCCAGGCCAGAACCAATACCACGACCAACGCGTTTCACATCTGCGCGTGCGCCGAAATTATCCATCAGTGCATTTAATTTCATCTCTTTATCCTTTTAATCCTGTCTAGGAGCCAAGAAATCCGATGTAACCTTGCGAGGCACATTACAATTTTTTGCTAATAACGCAAAAAATTTAATGTTTATTCGCGCGGTTTCATTTTATATTCCTTTTATCCTATGACTATTTATATAGTCTTTTTTCGCAGGGTGACAAGGGGTCACCCTACTCGGTTTTATTAATTTATTTTTCAACAACTTCGACCAAGTGCGAAACTTTAGCAATCATGCCACGCACAACGGCATCGTCGTTCAGTTCTTTGGTCTTACCAATACGACCCAAGCCCAACGCAGCAATAATCTTGCGCTGAGATTCCGGGCGACCGATAAGGCTCTTTACTTGTTTTACAACTATCTTAGACATAATACAGTACTCCGTTCTTAGCGATTATTTTGCTTCCGCTGCTTCTTCCAATTTCTTGCCATCACGGCCGGCGATGATTTCCGCAACAGATTTGCCACGACGGGCGGCAACTGTCTTTGGAGAGTTCATCTTTGCAAACGCCTGGAATGCCGCACGGATCATGTTGTTCGGGTTGTTGGAACCCTGGGATTTAACAACAACGTCCTGAACGCCCAAGCATTCGAACACCGCACGCAACGCACCACCCGCGATAATACCGGTACCAGGAACCGCACTACGTACAACCAATTTGCTGGCGCCATATTTCGCCGCGCTGTCGTGGTGCAATGTGCGACCTTCTTTCAGCGGAACGCGAATCATTTTTGCCTTGGCTGCCTTGGTTGCTTTCTGAACAGCAGATTGTACTTCCAATGCTTTACCTTTACCAAAGCCAACACGACCTGCTTTGTCACCGACCACAACCAATGCCGAGAACGACATGTTGCGGCCACCCTTAACTGTTTTCGAGACGCGGTTAATCGAAACCAACTTGTCTACCAAGTTATCCGTCTGCAATTTTTTATCATCAAAACGTGCCATTTTATGTACTCCATAAATTCCAATTAGATTCTAACGCCACCTGCACGAATCGCTTCGCACAGAGCCTTTACACGGCCGTGATAACGATAACCACCGCGGTCGAAATAGCAATTATCAGCAATTTTTGCCTTAACTGCGCGTTCTGCAAACGCCTTGCCAACCATTTCGGCACCGGCAATATTCCAGCCCTGACCCTTAAAGTCTTTTTCCTTGGACGACGCTGCACAAACTGTGTGCCCCTTTACGTCATCAATAGCCTGGATTTCAATGTGACGACCGGAACGGAAAACCGACAGACGGATTTTGCCCGGATTTTTTCTTTTCAACGCACCGCGATTAGCCAACTTGCGTCTTTCTTCTGTAGACAAATGTTTCAACATTTTTCTTCCTCTTTTTAAATCCCCGTAACAGCGGAGACTACTTTGTGTTCTGTTTTTCCTGTTTCAAGTGTTCAGAATGTTTATGTTTCTGCCCTGCAAAATAATCATTCGCATATTCGACAAAAGATTTCCACAGTTCAATAAATACTGCCAATTTCGAAGATTTTGCCACAATTGCACGATTATTATGATTGACTTGCATAACACAATCCCTACACTATCTGAAACCAGATTATTTCTTCTTACCTTCTTTGCGGCGGATCTTTTCGCCCTTATAGAAGATACCCTTACCCTTGTACGGATCAGCCTTGCGAACCTTATGAACCTTATCGGCAAACTGGCCAACCAAGCACTTGTCAACACCGCTGATAACGAATTCTGTCGGCGCATCACCCATTGTAACGGTCAGGCCTGCCGGAATCGGCATAACAACATCATGAGAATAGCCTGCAACCAAAACCAAATCGGTACCCTTTACAGATGCTTTATAACCAACACCCTTCATGTACATAGCTTTCTGGAAACCGGCAGACACACCTTCGATTGCGGCGCGAACGTTGCGGGCCATTGTCCCCCACATTGCGCGTGATGTTTTATCTTCCGCATCTTTCGGATTAACAACAACATGACCGTCTTCAATTTTGATATCTACCAAATTTGCATGTTTGGTATCCAACGGCAATTTAATTTCGCCCTTTGGGCCCTTTACAACCAAGGCCGCATCTGTAATTTCAACAGAAACACCGTCCTGGATTTTTACTGGATATTTTCCTGCACGAGACATAACTTAATCCTCACTTCAATTATATAACCTTGCACAATACTTCACCGCCGACATTCATCAAGCGCGCCTTGTGATCAGTCATTACGCCGTTGGGGGTGGATACAATTGCAATACCCAAACCGTTCAAAACTTTCGGCATTTTTGCACTGCCAGAATAAACGCGACGACCAGGCTTAGATACTACTGAAATTTCCTGAATCGCGCCGTTACCACCGACATATTTCAGTTCAACAATCAAATTTGAACGGTGTTCATCAATATTTTCTTTGCGAAAATCTGTAATAAAACCTTCGTCTTTTAATACGGACAATACCGCGGCACGCAGATTGCTGGCCGGGACGGTGATGGTTTCTTTACCTGCATTCTGCCCGTTGCGAATGCGAGTTACCATATCTCCGATTGGGTGTGATAATGACATCTTTTACTCCTATTGTGCCGGATAAGTCCGGCTGCTAACAGCTGCATTGTCCACAGCTGCGTTTTCTTTTAGTTTACCAGCTCGACTTACGTACGCCCGGCAATTTACCTTCGGACGCCATTGTACGAACCTGTTGACGGCACAGACCGAACATACGGGAAAACCCGCGGGAACGCCCTGTGACACTGCAACGATTACGCAGACGGGTTGCATTCGCATTACGCGGCAACTTCGCCAGCTTTTTCATCGCATCCATACGTTCTTCAGGTGTTGCATTAACAGACATCTTGGCCTTAATCGCATCATGCTTCTTAGCATACTGCGCGACCAATTTTTCACGTCTTTTTTGTTTGTTTATCAACGCTAACTTAGCCATTTTTTTTCCTTACTCTTATTATTTCAATACCAACGGCAGACCGATTTTAGTCAGCAGTGCGCGTGCTTCATCGTCTGTCTTTGCTGTTGTCGCAATAACAATATCCATACCGCGAATAGAATCAATTTTATCCACAGAAATTTCCGGGAAGATCAAATGTTCTTTGATACCAAACGCATAGTTTCCACGACCATCGAACTTTGATTTTGACAAACCACGAAAATCCTTTACGCGCGGCAATGCAACCGTGATCAGCTTATCCAGGAAATCATACATTCTTTTGCCACGCAGCGTAACCTTAGTACCAATAGGCTGACCTTCACGCAGACGATATGTCGCGATGGATTTTTTTGCACGGGTGATAACAGACTTCTGGGCTGCAATCGCTGTCAAGTCTGCCGCCGCCGCATCCAGTTTCTTTTTATCGGATACCGCTTCGCCTACGCCCATGTTTAATACGATTTTTGTCAGTTTCGGAACTTCCATCGGGTTCTTATAACCGAATTCTTTTACCAGTTCCGGCACGATGTTCTTTTCATAAATTTCACGCAATCTGCTTTGCATTTTATTTTCCTTACAGTTCTATTCCCGTAACAGCGGGAAACCATTCTTATATCTCGGCCCCGGATTTCTTTGCAACGCGAACTTTTTTGCCTTGCTCAATCTTATAGCCTACGCGGGTCGCCTTTTTGGTTTTCGGATCAACCAACGCAACGTTGGATACGTGAACCGGTGCCTCGCGATCGATGATATGACCCGGCTGTTCTTGTGTCGGTTTGATATGCCATTTACGGCGATTTACACCCTCAACCACAACGCGGGATTCCGTCGGACGTGCTTCCAGCACCTTGCCTTTGACGCCCTTATACTTTCCGGAGATAACTACGACTTCGTCGCCTTTCTTTATTTTCATTTTACTTGCCTTTTATCTTTTATTACCTGTCGGCCAATATTATATTACCTCTGGCGCCAAGGAGACAATCTTTTGCACATCGTATTTACGACGTGTTTCACGGGCGATCGGCCCAAAGATACGTGTTCCAATCGGTTCAAAGTTATTCTTGTTGATCAGAACAACCGCATTGTCATCAAAACGGATAATCGAACCATCCGGACGTTTTACCGGAAACTTTGTGCGAACGATAATCGCACGCTGAACTGTACCCTTTTGAACCTTGCCACGCGGAATCGCTTCCTTGATGGCAACGACGATTTTATCGCCAACCGTTGCATAACGACGATGTGAACCGCCCAAAACCTTGATGCACATTGCTTTACGTGCACCAGAGTTATCTGCAACCGTCATAACTGTTTCATTTTGTATCATTTTACTTACCTTGTGTCCTGCAAGCCAGGCAATCCCCAGCCGCTTTGTTATGGGTCCCGACTGGTAGATACATCCCATTCCTGACGTACCACCCTCAAAGAACCCGCGGGTTTATTTAGTCTACTTCAACAGCATCGTTCTTAGAGACGCCTACGCGACCCTTTACAATCCAAGATTTTGTCTTGGAAATCGGACGATGTTCTTCAATTGCGACGATATCACCAACCTTAAATTCGTTGTTTTCATCGTGCGCCTTGTACTTTTTGTTGTGCTTTACGAACTTGCCATACAGCGGATGACGGAAACGACGTTCCACTTCAACGACAACAGTCTTGTCGTTTGCTGTACTCTTAACAGTTCCCTGCAGTATACGTCTTGGCATAACTTATGTTCCTTACCTATTTTAACCCCCAGTTTCCGGCTGTTTCGGCGCGCACGCCGCAACGCCGGACCCGACGGTTAGTTCACTTATTTTTTACTAATTCTGGTCTATAATATATCAAAATTTAGAAATATCAACCAAAATCAGCATTTTTTATTTTTTTGCTGCATTCAGCTTTGTCTTGACACGTGCGATTTCACGACGGGTCTGGCGAATAACGTGTGTTTTCGGCATCTGACCCGCGGCATGCTGAAAGCGCTGATTCATCTGTTCTTTTTTCAGATCAACCAATTTGCTTTCCAACGCTTCTACCGTCAAGGATTCTTTTTCAACTTTCTTGTCTGCCATCTTAGCTACCTTTTTTGCACTGGCCCAATCGCCCATGCAACCTTCTATTAGTTAACTTTACGTTCAACAATCTTTGTCTTAACCGGCAATTTCGCCGCCGCCAATGCGAACGCTTCGTATGCAATTTCCGGCTTTACACCGTCCAATTCGAACATGATACGGCCCGGTTTAACACGGCAAATCCAGTATTCAACCGCACCTTTACCTTTACCCATACGAACTTCGGCAGGTTTCTTGGTTACCGGAACGTCCGGGAAAATGCGAATCCACAGTTTACCCATACGTTTCATATGACGTGTGATTGCACGACGCGCCGCTTCGATCTGACGGGCAGTAACACGTTCCGGGGTCATAGCCTTCAGCCCGAACGAGCCGAATGCCAGTTCGCTACCACCTTTGGCCGTACCGTGGATACGACCTTTGTGCTGTTTGCGAAATTTTGTTTTTGTTGGCATTAACATAACTAACTACCTTTTATTACTTCTTGCAATTTTCATGTATCCGGCACCATATAGATGCCCACAAAAATTTATTTGTTTCTTCTTTCGCTGCTGCCGGCATATTCCGCAGGTCTTGCCATTTCAGATGCCAGCTTGTCCTTGTTCACGACATCGCCGGTATAAATCCAAACTTTTACACCGATAACACCATATGTCGTTTTCGCCTGGATAGACGCATAGTCAATGTCCGCACGCAATGTATGCAACGGAATACGTCCTTCGCGGATTTGTTCGCTACGAGCGATTTCCGCACCGTTCAGTCGACCAGAGCACATAACTTTGATACCCTGAGCACCCGCTTTCTGAGCATTCTGAACAGCCTTTTTCATGGCGCGCTTTGGCGATACACGACCTTCGATCTGCTGGGCCATGTTTTGCGCGACCAACTGGGCATTCAAATCAGGACGGCGAACTTCAAAAATATTCACGACAACCTGATCATTCTTAACCAATTTCTTGATATCGTTACGCAGAGCTTCAATATCCGCACCGTTTTTACCGATAATCATACCCGGACGAGATGTGTGAACAGTCACAACAACCTTTTTGGCAAAGCGTTCAATAACAACCTTGGCCAGTCCAGCTTTCTTCAGTTTCTTTTCAATAAATTTACGGATTTTTACATCCTCGGCCACCAATGCGGCATAATCTTTCTTCCCTGCAATCCAGCGAGAATCTGTCGTCTTGTTAATACCCAGACGCTGCGAAATTGGCGATACTTTCTGTCCCATTTTCTTTTTTCCTTATATTAAGGGCTCGGTGTTCTTGAAACCATATAGGTTTTATTCAGGAGTACTCCATACCACCTGCCCTGGCTTTACTTATTTTGCTTCTTTTTTTGTTTTTTTCGATGGCGCAACACCGGATTCCAAGACAATCGTCAAATTGGAAAACGGTTTCAGGATCGGACGTGCACTGCCGCGCGGCCCCGCCATAATGCGTTTCATGGTCAACGCCTTACCACACCAAATTTCTTTTACATACAGGCTTTCCACCGGCAGATTTTTGTTGTGTTCTGCATTTGCGACCGCAGACAGCAAAGTCTTCAAAACTTCACCCGCAACGCGTTTTTTCGAAAACTTTAAGACATCAACCGCACGTTCAACCGGCAAACCGCGAACCAAATCGCACACCAGGTTTAACTTCTGATGGCTGACGCGAATCATTTTGTTAAAGGCGCGTGCCTGATTATCTTTAATTCCATATCTTGCTGTTGTCATAACTACTTACCTTTATTTCTTGCCGGCCGCTGCCTTTTTATTAGCGGCATGCCCCTTAAACGTACGTGTCGGCGCGAATTCACCCAGCTTGTGTCCAATCATATCTTCTACGATGGATACCGGGATGAATTTGTTACCATTGTGAACTTCAAAGGTCAGGCCCACCATCGGCGGCACAATCGTGCTGCCACGGGACCAGGTTTTAATCGGCTTGTGGTCGTCTTTTTCAATCGCCGCAGCTGTCTTTTTCAAGACAGAGGGATGAACATACGGACCTTTCCAAACTGAACGAGACATTTATAACTCCGTTTTTTCTTGCTTGCCGGTCACCATATAGATGACCGGCTATTTATTATTTCTTCTTTGCCAAATGTCTGCTACGGATAATCATCTTAGCAGTGCGCTTGTTGCTGCGTGTGCGATAACCCTTGGCCGGGATACCTGTACGTGATACAGGTTCATGACCCTTCGAGTGACCGTTACCACCACCCATCGGGTGATCATTCGGGTTCATCGCCATACCGCGAACGGACGGACGAATACCCAACCAGCGTGCACGACCTGCCTTACCCAGGTTCACATTACGCTGATCCGGGTTGGATACGCTGCCCACTGTAGCCAAGCAATCAGAATGAACTTTGCGCAACTCACCACTGTTCATCTTAATCTGGGCATATACACCGTCTTTACCCATCAACTGGGCATAGCAACCGGCACTGCGCGCCAACTGACCGCCGGCACCCGGCTTCAGTTCGACGTTGTGTACGATTGTACCAATCGGCATATTTTTCAAAGGCATCGCATTACCCGGTTTAATATCTTCGCGTTCACCAGAAATTACAACATCACCAGCTTTCAAATCACGCGGTGCCAGGATATAGGAACGCAGACCATCCGTATATTCAATCAATGCGATAAATGCTGTACGGTTCGGATCATATTCCAGACGAACAACTGTCGCCGGCATTCCCTTCTTTTTACGTTTAAAGTCAATCAAACGATATTTACGTTTGTGGCCGCCACCCTGATGCATGACGGTTACTTGACCGAAATTATTGCGACCGCCCTTGGACTTCAAACCAACGGTCAAGGCCTTTTCCGGTGCGCCACGGTGCAATTCGCTGCGATCAACCTGAGTCAATCCGCGCATACCCGGCGTATTCGGCTTATAATGCTTTAATGCCATTTTTTTCTTACCTTTATTTCTGTTCTGACACTAACGTCCAGATCCCCCGGATTCTCTGCCAGAACGGTTCGTTCATTATATGTTTGCGGACAAATCCAATTGTGCATCTGCCGGCAAAGACACATATGCTTTTTTCACAGTACGCTGCGTGCCTGTGCTGCGACCGCGGAAGGTTTTAACCTTGCCCTTTGTCACTACAATGTTAACCTTGGTCGGCTTTACATTATAGATGGCCTGCATTGCACGTGCCACGTCTTCCTTGGTTGCATCCATTGCAACTTCGAACGCGACTGCATTCTTTTCAGACAGCATCGCTGCCTTTTCCGAGATTATCGGACGACGCAGTATACCATATGTACCAGCGGTCGCAACGATTTTTTTCTCTGTACTAACTTTTTTTTCTGCCATTGTATTGACCCTTCTTTAATTACGCCAATCTTGCTTCAACCGCTTTGACTGCGTCGGCTGTCAAAACCAATTTTTCGTGTTTCAAGATGTCCAAAACATTCAGACCGATTGTCGGCAATGCATCGATGTTCGCGATGTTCGCCGCAGACTTCTTGAAGTTTTCGTCCAAGCTATCGGCACCAACAAACAGCGCAGATGTCAAGCCCAGCTTTTTCAACTGTTTTGCAAACGCATTTGTTTTCGCCGCAGACAGTTTTTCAGAATCGATAACGATCAAGCTGCCCTCTTTCGCCTTAGACGACAGAGCCATTTTCAAGCCCAATGCGCGCACTTTTTTCGGCAGGTCGATAGAGTGGTCACGAACAACCGGTCCATGAACAACACCACCACCACGCATGTGAACATTGTATTTTTCACCCTGACGTGCATTACCCGTTTTCTTCTGTTTGAATGCTTTCTTGCCGCTGCCTTCTACATCAGATACGGTTTTAACCGCATGTGTACCGGCACGGGACTTCGCACGCTGCCATGTTACAACGCGATGCAAGATGTCCGCACGGGGTTCCAATCCGAATATCATGTCTGACAATTCAACTTTGCCGACAGATTTTCCATCAAAATTTACGATATCTATTTGCATTTTACTCACCTTACTCTTCTGTCGCTGTTATATTATTCCGCAACAGCTTCTGTTTCGGTTGCTTTTGGGGCTTCTGCCATTTTTGTCGGCATCGGCAGGTCTTTGTGTTCTTTCTTAACGGCGTCTGTTACCAATACGAAAGTACCGTTTGCACCCGGAACTGCGCCTTCGACAAAAATCAGATTGTCTGTGGCATCCGTACCGAATACTTTCAAATTCTGAACAGTAACTGTTTCGTTACCCATCTGACCGGCCATCTTTTTACCTTTCAGAACGCGACCCGGCCATTCACGCATACCCGTACCACCGATGGAACGATGCGCCTTTAATACACCGTGTGTCGCTTCTTTACCGCCGAAATTGTGACGCTTCATCGCGCCCTGGAATCCCTTACCCTTGCTTGTCGCCTGAACATCAACAAATTGACCGGCAACAAAATGTTCTGCATTCAGTGCAGTCCCCGCCGGGATAACACAGTCATCAGATACGCGGAATTCAACAACTTTGCGGAATGGTTTTACACCCGCTTTTTCTGCTGCCACCGCCTGGGGTTTTGCAATATGTTTTGCCTTGGCCTCGCGCATACCTACGATATTTGCGACATAACCGTTCTTGTCCGCCGTACGATTTCCGATAACTGTACAATCGCCGACCGCCAGGACCGTCACCGCATGGGCCGCCCCCGCGTCGTCATACAGACGCGTCATTCCTATTTTTGTTGTAATTAATCCGCTACGTTTCATTTTTATTGCCTTTTTTTATGTCAGAGGTTAGCGCGTTTTATTCCTTGCATCCCACGCTAACCTAACAGCCTTATAATTTAATCTTTACGTCTACACCAGATGCCAAATCCAACTTCATCAAAGCATCAACGGTCTGAGGGGTTGGATTAACAATATCGATTACCGCTTTGTGATTGCGGATCTCGAACTGTTCACGTGATTTTTTATCAACGTGAGGAGAACGGTTCACCGTAAATTTCTGAATCAAAGTCGGCAAGCGAACGGGTCCAACGACATCCGCGCCGGTGCGCTTTGCAGTTTTGACAATTTCTTCTACAGATTCCATCAAGACTCTGTGGTCAAAAGCCGTCAACTTGATGCGAATTTTAGATGCAGGTACCATTTGTTCGTTTCCTTATTTTTGTCCGGGCCGGTAATCACTGGCAGTATTTCATCCAGTTACACCGACCCGTTGGTTGTATTATTTGATAATCTTCGATACAACACCGGCGCCAACCGTGCGACCGCCTTCGCGGATAGCAAAGCGACGACCTTCGCTCATAGCAATCGGAGCAATCAACTGCACCGTGATACGAACGTTGTCACCCGGCAGAACCATTTCTTTGTCAGCCGGCAATGTGATTGTACCAGTTACGTCAGTTGTGCTGAAGTAGAACTGAGGACGATAGTTCGAGAAGAACGCTGTATGACGGCCACCTTCGTCTTTCGTCAAGATATAAACTTCAGCTTCGAATTCTGTGTGCGGTGTGATGGTGCCCGGTTTGCAGATAATCTGACCACGTTCAACATCTTCTTTCTTTGTACCACGCAGCAACAGACCTACGTTATCACCGGCTTCACCCTGATCCAGCAATTTGCGGAACATTTCAACACCGGTAACAGTTGTCTTCTGTGTCGGACGCAGACCAACGATTTCGCATTCGTCACCAACCTTGATAACACCGGATTCAATACGGCCAGTTACCACGGTACCACGACCTGTGATAGAGAATACGTCTTCGATCGGCATCAAGAACGGTTTGTCAACCGGACGTTCCGGCATCGGGATGTATTCGTCGCAAGCTTTCAACAATGCGTCGATAGCTTCTTTACCCAGACCGTCGTTCTTGCCTTCCAGAGCAGAGATAGCAGAACCGCGGATAATCGGAGCATTGTCACCATCAAAGTCATTCGCAGACAACAGTTCACGAATTTCCATTTCAACCAATTCCAACAATTCTGGATCGTTTGCCAAATCGCACTTGTTCAAGAAAACAACGATTTTCGGAATACCTACCTGACGTGCCAACAAGATGTGTTCGCGTGTCTGAGGCATAGGACCGTCTGTCGCAGCCACAACCAAGATAGCACCGTCCATCTGCGCAGCACCAGTGATCATGTTTTTAACATAGTCAGCGTGGCCCGGGCAGTCAACGTGCGCGTAGTGACGTGTGTCTGTTTCATATTCCACGTGGGCTGTGTTAATTGTTATACCACGTGCCTTTTCTTCCGGTGCGTTATCAATTTCATTAACGCCCTTTGATTTATCAGCACCAACACCATAGTGCTGTACAATAGCAGCAGTTGTTGTCGTCTTACCGTGGTCAACGTGACCAATGGTACCGATGTTAACATGCGGCTTGGTTCTTACGTACTTTTCTTTTGCCATAGTTTTCTCCTTAGGCTTTGCTTGTTTAGTTTAAAACTCTATTTTTATTTTGTCAACTTCTTAATAACTTCGTCTGCAACATTAGACGGAACTTCGGCATAGTGCGACAATTCCATATACGGATTTGCACGACCCTGTGACAAAGAACGCAATGTCTTGACGTATCCGAACAGATTAGCCAGCGGCACGAAAGCCGAAATCTGCTGATTTCCGAACTGTGTTTCGATACCGTTAATCTGACCGCGGCGACTGTTCAGGTCCCCGATGATGTCACCGACGTATTCTTCCGGAGTATTAACCGAAAGCTTCATAATCGGTTCCAACAATTTTGGCGAGGCCTTTTTCATCGCTTCGCGGAAGCAGGCACGCGCCGCTATTTCAAAGCACAATACATTAGAGTCGACTTCATGATATTTACCGTCTACCAATGTAGCTTTGAAATCCACAGTAGGATAGCCAATCAGAACACCCGTCTGTTGCGCTATCTTCAAACCCTTTTCAACACCGGGGATGTATTCTTTCGGAATCGCACCACCAACAATCTTGTTTTCAAACGAATACCCTTCGCCCGGTTCCACAGGTTCAAATTCAATCTTTACCTGGGCGTACTGACCGGAACCACCAGACTGTTTCTTGTGTGTATATTCTTCGGTAATTGCCTTGCGGAAGGTTTCACGATATGCGATACGCGGTTCACCGACAGCAACATCAACCTTAAATTCACGCAGCAAGCGGTCAACCAAAATTTCCAGGTGCAATTCACCAACACCAGCCAAAATAGTCTGACCTGATTCTTCGTCAACAGATACGCGGAATGACGGATCTTCCTTAGCCAATGCCTGCAGGCCCAATGACATCTTTTCAATATCTGCCTTGGTCTTTGGTTCAACCGCGATGCTGATAACCGGTTCCGGAACATGGATGTTTTCCAAGATGATCGGATTAGATTCATCACACAGTGTATCACCGGTAATTGTTTCCTTCATACCAACCAATGTTACGATGTCACCTGCACCCGCTTCTTTGATTTCTTCACGGTTGTTAGAGTGCATCAACAACATACGACCAACACGTTCACGTTTATCACGGTTAGAGTTGTATACATATGAACCAGATGTCAATTTACCAGAATAAATACGGATGAACATCAAGTTACCAACGAACGGATCATTTGCAACCTTAAATGCCAATGCGCTGAACGGTTCTTTGGCATCCGGTTTACGTTCGGCGGCGGTTTCGCCATCCATTTTTGTACCCTTGATCGCCGGAATATCCAACGGAGATGGCAAATAATCTACAATCGCATCCAACAGAGGCTGTACACCCTTGTTCTTAAATGCAGATCCGCACATAACCGGGTTAAAGTTCTGACCAATTGTACCCTTGCGGATCAATTTTTTGATTGTGGCCGTATCTGGAACATTACCTTCCATATAGGCTTCCATGATTTCATCATCCAACGTCACAACTTCTTCAATCAAATGATTGTGCAGTTCTTCTGCCTTGGCCTTTAGATCTTCTGGAATGTCAACAATATGCGGTTCTTTACCCATATCGTCTTCCCAGATAATCGCCTTCATTTCAACAACGTCAACAACGCCCTTGAATTCTGATTCTGCGCCAATCGGGAAATTGATAACCAACGGATTCGCACCCAGACGTTCACGGATCATATCAACACAACGGAAGAAGTTTCCACCAATACGGTCCATTTTGTTAATAAAGCAAATACGCGGAACACTGTAACGATCGGCCTGGCGCCATACGGTTTCTGTCTGGGGCTGAACACCTGATACAGATTCAAATACCGCAACCGCACCGTCCAAAACGCGCAGAGAACGTTCCACTTCCATTGTAAAGTCAACGTGCCCCGGGGTATCAATCAGGTTGATACGATGATCGCGCCAAAAGCAAGTTGTCGCCGCGGATGTAATTGTAATACCGCGTTCCTGTTCCTGCTCCATCCAGTCCATGGTTGCGCCACCATCATGCACTTCGCCGATTTTATAAGTCTTACCGGTATAGAACAAGATACGTTCAGATGTTGTGGTTTTACCAGCGTCAATATGGGCCATAATACCGATATTGCGATACATATTCAAAGGAGCGGTTTTTCCAACAGACATGGTCTTTCCTTATTTTATAAATTGTCTTTTGTTTATTATTACCAGCGGAAGTGCGCAAACGCCTTGTTTGCTTCTGCCATCTTATGCGTATCAATCTTTTTCTTGAACGCCCCACCCTGTCCATTCAATGCATCACGCATTTCACCGAACAAGCGATCTTTCATTGTACGTTCGCCACGCTTGCGCGCAAAGCCAACCAACCAACGCAACGCCAATGTCTGCTGACGTGCAGCGCGAACTTCGACCGGAACCTGATATGTTGCACCACCAACACGACGGCCCTTTACTTCAACAGAAGGCTTCAGACTATCCACCGCTTCCAACAATGCGGCCAGTTCGTCACCGTCTTTGGCAATTTTTTTCAGATTATCCATTGCACCATAAACGATATTTTCGGCAACTTCCTTCTTACCGTCCCACATAACAACATTAATTAACTTTGCAACAACCGGATTGTTATACTTGGAATCCGGCAAAATTTCACGTTTCGTTGCGCTCTTACGTCTTGACATTTTTGTTTTTTCCTTTTGTTCTTCACCCAGGAACACGCCCCAGATTACTCACACGGCACCGCCGCATGTGTTGATTATTTCTTTACCTTTGCACCATACAAAGAACGACCCTGTTTGCGGCTATCCACACCCTTGGTATCCAAAACACCACGGATAATGTGATATTTCACACCGGGCAAGTCCTTTACGCGGCCGCCACGAATCATAACAACGCTGTGTTCCTGCAGATTGTGGCCTTCGCCCGGGATGTACGCAGTCACTTCGCGTCCATTCGCCAGCTTTACACGAGCAACCTTACGCTGCGCCGAGTTAGGTTTCTTAGGTGTTGTTGTATAAACACGCGTGCAAACGCCACGCTTCTGCGGGCATTCAACCATATCAGGCGCCGTGGATTTCACAGTCACCTTTTTACGCGGTTTCCGAATCAGTTGGTTTACTGTTGGCATTCAAAATCTCTTTATTTTCCTTAACTTTTTTGGTTTGCACAAAACCAGTCCTGCGGGCTTATTTCAACGGGATATCCGCGATTATAAATCCGTCATTTAACCGGTTTTATGTGTTTTTCTCTTTCCAAGACTATCTAGGAAAGTGAACATACTATAACCGCCACCCCCGATATTGTCAAGGGAAATCTAGGAAAAAATAAAGAGGAAAATATCACAAAAGCCCCGATTTTTCGGACTTTATTTCGCAAGCACATATGACAAAAGAATTCATTCGTACCAATATATTTGATACAATTTATTTTTCTGTACCGCTTGTTACGCAAATTATTGATCCGATACAGAACAGTACTTGGTTGTGACCTTGGTATTTGTAAACATACCATTGGCAATAATTGTTGCCAAATCAGCATCAATCCCGCCAAACAGCCCATCAGGGATACACCCCTCTAAATTCCAACAACTGTGAAATGCGAGGCTAAACATATCCTCGGCGGGCGCGCCATTCAGATTGCCAAACAATTTATCCGGAATTGTACCACTTAAACCCTCTGCATAAAAAAACACAGATGAATACATATTATCCGCTGGGGCGCCCGATATGCCTGCGAACAGCGTCCCCGGAATCGAACCTGTCAAACCAGAACAACCAGCAAATGTAGCAGAGAACATGTTTTTTGCCGGCGCACCAGATATTCCCGCAAATAGCTCCCCCGGGATTGAACCGGATAGATTACTGCAGTCCTGAAAAGTGGCCGCAAACATATTTGATGCTGGGGCGCCCGATATGCCTGCGAACAGGCCCGCGGGAATCGAACCTGTCAGGCCACTGCATCCGTTAAACGTATTTTGGAACATCTGCACATGCGGGGCGCCCGATATACCGACAAATAAATCAGCAGAGATATTGCCCGTCAGACCTGCACATCCAGCAAACGTATAAGCGAACATGCCGTTTGCGGGCGCACCATGAATCCCCGCAAACAGTTTTTCTGGAATGGAACCGGTCAGACCACTGCAGCCACGAAATGTAGAGCCAAACATACTGCCTGACGGCGCACCGGAAATCCCTGCGAACAAATTCGGTGGAATAGAACCAGTCAGGCCACTGCACCCATAAAACGTATTTAAAAACAGGTACGCTGTTGGTTCACCACGAATTCCGGCAAATAAATTTTCAGGTATCGAACCGGTCAGATTCTTACACCCCTGGAAAGTCCCCCAAAACAAATAATTTCCTGGTGCGCCTTGGAGCCCCGCAAACAAATCCGCGGGGATTGAACCGGATAGTTTACTGCACCCATAAAAAGTGCGACAAAACATTCTTTCGCGCGGGATACCATTTTGTCCCGCAAATAACCCCGCCGGAATGGATCCGGACAAATTACCGCATCCGTTAAATGTCTCATAAAACAAAAAAGCCATAGTCCCGGAAATCCCAGAGAATAAGTTTTCCGGGATCGAACCAGATAGTTTACTGCACCCGGAAAACACACCTTCAAACATACGGTATGCCGGGGCGCCGTATACCCCCACAAACAAGTTTTCTGGTATTCCACCCGCCATACTGGCACACCCGGCAAACGTACGTATAAACAGTGGCTGTATTACTGACGCACCGCCATCATTAATGGTCGGAAATACCGCACCCAACGACCCAGATATTCCTGCCACGGTTGGATTTGTAATGGTAACCAACTGATTTGCGCTGTTATATCCTTGTTTATGAAATGATATCGCAGCTTTTTGATCCGTGCTGTATCCCGTGGCATAACCACCCATTCCGATGGTATACACACCCGGCGCGTTATATGTATGTGAATATGTTTCTTCGGTTGTATCGGTGCGCTTTATCACGTCATATGTACCGTCGCCCCAGTTAATTTGGAATGTCCCACGGGCAGACATAGTAAATTCAAACTCCGTTGTATCCGCGGTGGTTGTTACGAAAAACTTTGGCTCTATTTTAATCAGGCGATCCGCCGCATCAATTGTTGCAACCGTGTCCGCCGCATACTGTGTGGCAAACGCGCCATTGCCGTAATCAGTTATCGCATCACCATTTAATAT
>JAAVBP010000020.1 GCA_014803525.1 bacterium | reverse complement strand
GCTATTAATTTCATCCAAGGTCATATCAATCCCTGAAAACCAATCATTGGGAATGCACCCTTTCAGCTTTGCACAGCTACCAAATGTTCCCATAAGCATTCTTTCGGCCGGCGCACCCGGAGCTGCAAAACAATCCGCCAACAAAACACAATAAAATCAACAGATTACGCACCACCCTCTCCTATGTCTAATCGAAAGGTCCCTTTTTTTACGGCAAAAACAAACCCCGACAAATATCGGGGTCTGTTTTTTGATCCAGGCATTCAAATTAGAACTGGATACCGAATGTTGCACCAAAGCCAAAGCCATCGTCAACATCCCACTTGCCCGCAGCGGTGTGATTCATAATCTTTGAGATGTATGCGCCCAAGAATTTGTTCGCGTCAAAGTTATAGTTTGCACCCAATTTACCAGTCCAATAGCCTGTATTTTCAGACCATTTGTCATAGTTCATATTGTATTCAACACCTGCGGTTACGTTCCATTCCTGGCTAAACATCAACTGTCCATCCAGACCGAAACGCATGATGTGTGATGATCTTTTGCCATCGTTCCAGTTAAATGATTCATTGTTGTTATAATCGAACGCAAAGTGCCCCGCAACAGTCCAACATTCGGCAACATAACCGCCGCGCATACCGGCCGTCCATGTATAGCTCATATCATCTTCGTCGAACCATTTGTCATCACTGTCATCGCCCCATGTGCCGATATTCAGCGCCTTGTACGAACCAAATACATCACCCTTCCAGTTGCCCATATCAACCAAACGATAGTTCAAACCAACACCGATATAATCCATACCGCCGTTATCGAACCAATTAGATTCTGATACAGCACCCAAAACAGTTGCCGCCAAACGATCTGTGATGCCATAGCCAAATTCTTCGCCCAATGCAACACGGCTGGTATTGTCAGAATCAGTACCCAAATCCGTGACGCTGTAGAACTGGCCCGCCATCGGACGGTACAGCGGATTATTATTGATTACATTCGCCGCCTGTGCACCGGATGCTGCAAAAACAGCCAGCAAAGAAGTTAAAGCTAATTTTTTCATACCCTATCCTTTCCTTAGGTTAACAACTAGATTTTTTCATTCTAGCTTGATAATCATTGTACTATCATTATGGCCAGTCGCAAGGGAAAAGATTTTTGTAAAAATTCCTAGTATATGATATAATTGCACTCGTTTTCGATCAATTTTTCTGTACAATAAATAAATTTAAAAACCCGGTATTTCCGGGCTATTAATTCGTTTTATTCATAAACCGAATCATTAAATTTTTTTTATAATTTTTTATTCGCCTTGTTCACTTCGGCTTTTCTTAATTGCGCGCCAATCTGCATGATGTTGCAAATGTTCTTCATACGTATTCGAAAAATTATGCCCCCCGCGCCCGTCGGCAACAAAGAAAAAATAATTGGTATCCGCGGGTTTTAACACCGCACGAATCGCCGCCTGGCCAACATTGGCAATTGGCGTTGGCGGCAATCCATTATTCATATATGTGTTATACGGACTTTCTATCTTTAGATGCCCACGCAACAGTGGCGCACCACGCATATCACCCAGTCCATCTGTCAATGCATATACCACGGTCGGATCCGCCTGCAGACGCATGTTTTTCCGTAAACGGTTCAGATAAACACTGGCAACAATGGGCATTTCAGCCGCACGTGGCGTTTCCTTTTGCACAATAGACGCCAATGTTACAACATCGTTCCATGTTTTTAATGGATGTGGCATAATCTTGCCAGACTTTTTCCATGCATCTTGGATATCATTCATCTTGGCACGCGCCAAATCCAACACCGCCAAACGTGACGTGCCACGTGCCACACGATATGTATCAGGGAAAATATCACCATCACGCAGATTGCACACCGGCGCATCCACCGAAGGATCACAGTCCACCGAACCTGTCAATTCAGAATTTTGTAATAATAATTGCTTGGTCTGCTGAATTGTCAACCCCTCTGGAATAACAACCGTTGTGGATGCGACGTCACCCTCGCTTAACATTCGGGCAATTTTGCATACACTGGCATGTGCGGGAATTTCATACAAACCACGCTGAACCCGACCGCCATACATGCGGATACACGCCTTGAACAATGTAACAGAATCAATTGCACCACGCGACTGTAACTGGGTCCCGACCGCAGATACACTGGCCCCGCGATCCACCGTCAGTACAATTGGTACATTTAGTGGCGAACGCACACACAACGTATACATTGCAACCGATACCGCCGCCATCAAAGCCAACACGGCAAACATAATAAATTTATTCTGTTTAAAATTTCTGCGTTTCATAACCAGCGCATTATTACAGATAAAAAAGATTTTGCAAACCTTAATACTTGTAACTATTCTTCTGGCTGATAGAGTTTCCATTCAATCGGAATATCAGCCCAGTCAGTCAACTGGTACATACTTAAATAGCACGCCGCAACATCATCATAAGTTGCATCTGGCCAGATTTGATACAGCGGTACACCATTTATTCGTGCAGAAGCCCCCGTCAAACCCCAACACAACCGAAACGTCGCTGCAAACATCCCCTCTGCCGCAGGGCCAGATGTAATACCAGCAAATAATTTCTCTGGAATCTGCCCTGTAAGCCCCGAACAATCACTAAATGTACTTGCAAACATATTCGCTGCGGGCACACCTTGGATACCATTAAACAATTTTTCCGGGATTTCACCTGTTAATCCGGCACAACCGGCAAAGGCATAACTAAACATTCCATTTGCCGGTGCACCAACCACCCCCGCAAATAAATTTTCTGGGATTGAACCCGTTAGACCGGCACAATTGTTAAAAACCGCATTGAACATGTTGTTGGCCGGCCGCCCTTTTATCCCAACAAACAAATCTGCAGGAATCGATCCAGAAAGCCCCGTACATCCAGAAAAAGTACCGTTAAACATTCCCATTGCCGGCGCCCCCTTCATACCAGCAAATAGTTTTCCAGGTATTTTACCTGTCAGTCCAGCACACCCCGAAAAAGTCCATAAAAAGCTATAATATTGCGGCACACCTTCAATTTTAGCGAACAAATTTTCTGGGATAGACCCCGTCAGACCAGAGCAATTGTTAAATGTCGACCAAAACATTCCGGCCTTCGGCGTGCCTTCCAACCCAGCAAATAAATTTTCCGGGATTGAACCGGAAAGCCCAGAACAATTCTGAAAAGTTAAACGAAACATATGCTGTATCGGCTGACCATAGATACCGTCGAACAGCGTCCCCGGAATCGAGCCCTTAAGATTAGAATTTCCATAAAACGTTTCATAAAACCTGGGCTGCGAAACAGTGCCATCGCCATTATCAATTGTCGAAAATACACGTCCCAAACTACCTTCTATCTTTGCGGTGTTTTTATTACCAGAAAATCTGATTGTTGCACTTTGAGTATCTTCGTTATACCCCGTGACCAGTCCACCAAAACCTATTTTATATTCGCCTGCGACCGAATACTCATGACTATATGTTACGCTTTCCGTATCAGCACGAACTATCCGTTTCTTTGTGCCATCGCCCCAATCAACCATAAATGTACCACGCGCAGACATCGTAAATTCAAAACGGGACGTGTCCCCGGTGGTCGTGATCCAGAACTTGGGTTCTATCTTAACCAGGCGATCCGTCGCATCAATTGCTGCAACGGTATCTGCGGCGTACAATGTTGCGTACTCGCCATTACCATAGTCCGTGATTGCATCGCCATTTAATATCTTGTTCGCACGGTCAACGGCGGTCAGCAGGTATTTCATATTTGCCGCAACCTTTACGTTTTGCAGCGCCGGATTATACGGTACCGTTATGCCCCACTTTTGTTCAATCAGCAGGTGGATGTATTCAACATTGACCATTTGGCCGGCATGCGCAAAACGGCACAAAAATAATGCGCAAAGAAATAAAAAAATACCGATTTTTCGCACGTTACAGACCCTTTCCCTCTGCCTAAAAAAAAGGAACCCTTTTTTCAGCAGTTATTGCTAGCAAAAAAGCCTTGATATGCGTATGCTTCAATTGCTATGATAATGCCGAAAAAAAGGGTTCCTTTTCCATCACATTTGTTTGTGATACCGCCCCCTTGTTGACAAAGAAAATTCACAATATTTCCCGGGAATCAATCGATATTATATTAACTATCGCCATTCGGGTCATCTTTCCATACATCTGGAATATCGGCGTAATCAGACAACTTGGGTACATTATAATAACATTTGAAAACCTGGTCCGCGGTGGCATCTGGCCAGATTTGATACAGCGGTACCCCATTTATCTGGGGCGATGCACCCGTTATATTATAGCAACCAGAAAACGTTTCAACAAACATGCCCACGGCCGCATCCCCATACAAATCACCAAGCAATCCCGACGGAATATCCCCCGACAAGCCGGCACAACCGGCAAACGTCATGTAATACATATCTTCGGCCGGCGCACCAGACAGATTACCAAACAGCCCAGATGGGATTGATCCACTTAGATGCGGACACATATAAAAAGTCTCGCGGAACATGGCGTATGCCGGCGTACCAGATATATTACCAAACAAGCCAGATGGGATGGAACCGGTTAAGCCTTCACAGCCGGCAAATGTACCAGAAAACATCTCGTCTGCTGGGGCACCCGATAAATCCCCAAATAACCCAGAGGGTATTTCACCACTCAGCTTGGCGCAACCACGAAATGTACTCTGGAACATAGAAGCAACAGGATGCCCTTGGATATTTCCAAACAACCCCTGTGGAATAGAACCGGTTAAACTATTGCATCCGCAAAATGTGCCACTGAACATAGATCTTGCTGGCGCACCGGATATATCCACGAATAATTTTTCTGGGATCAAACCCATCAGGCCAGAACAACCATTAAATGTCCCATTAAACATAAATTCGGCCGGCATGCCGGATATTCCCGCAAATAAATCCTCTGGGATTGAACCAGTCAGTCCCGCACATTTATTAAATGTATAGGAAAACATGTAACTTGCCGGTGCACCGGAAAATTTACCAAACAACCCGGCCGGAATACCCCCTGTCAGCCCACTACACTCATTGAATGTATATGCATACATACTGCTTTTTGGGGCGCCGTATATATTACCAAACAGTCCCGCCGGGATCGATCCTGTCAGACCACGACACCCAGAAAAAGTACGTCGATACATCCATGTTTCCGCCGCACCCGATATGCCAGCAAACAGGTTTGCAGGAATCGACCCCGTCAGGCCACTGCATCCTTCGAATGTACCGGCAAACATCTGCGCTGCGGGCGCACCGGCAATACCACTGAACAAATTCCCCGGAATTGATCCACCCAACCCCGTGCAACCAGCAAAAACTTCATAAAACATGAAACGTACCGGCGCACCTATGACCCCCGAAAACAAACCCGATGGTATATTACCCGCCAGATTTGTACAATTATTAAATGTTCGATAAAATTGAGGCTGTTGACCGGCCGCCGCCCCATCGCCAATCGTTGGGAATATCGCCCCAAGCGATCCAGAAACAGACAAAATGTTTTCATTTCCTGCAAATGATATCGCCGCAACCATTTCTTTGACACTGTAACCCGTGGGCCGACCGCCAATACCGATCGCATACTCCCCCGGCACAGTATACGTATGACGGTAAACCTCTGGATCTGTGTTGGTACGTACGATTATCTGTTTATTTCCGTCACCCCAATCAACCTGGAACGTGCCACGTGCAGAAATATTAAACTCAAACATCTGGGTATCCGATGTTGTTTCAATGACAAAACCAGGCGCGATCCGAATCAGGCGCCCAACAGCATCAATTGCTGCAACAGTATCTGCGGCGTACAATGTTGCGTACTCGCCATTACCATAGTCCGTGATTGCATCGCCATTTAATATCTTGTTCGCACGGTCAACGGAGGTCAGCAGATACTTCATATTTGCCGCAACCTTTACATCTTGTAATGCCGGGTTGTACGGGACGGTTATGCCCCACTTTTGTTCAATCAACAGGTGGATGTATTCGACGTTCACCATTTGGCCCGCATGCGCTGAACGGCACAAAAATAATGCGCAAAGAAATAAAAAGCCTAGCCTCCTCACCACTTTCCCCGCCACAGACCGATAATTATAAATACCAAACACACGCTATCATAACAGAAAAAACATATAAATACCAGTCCTTTATGGCTGCGCGGCACTCCTTGCGCATTGACAGCGCTGTCGAGCCGTTACGGTTTCCGCGCAGGCACATCGTGCCGAGCGACACGTTCGAATCTTGGCCCCGACCCATTTAATTAAAACAGGCGCCATACGGCACCTGTTTTTTAAATAATGGTCGGAGTGACAGGATTTGAGCCATTTTACCAGAAAGTTATTTTTTCTAGTAAAAACAATGCACTTTCCTATAAAATCTTTTACGAAACCAAAGTAAATTTTACATCAATTTGGCTACACTCAATATACTATAAAATTTGAGATTTATTTTCAAGTCGAAAGTGAATGATAGTTCACAAACAATAAATCCAGTTTTGTCCATTTTAAAATTTCGTTTTTTTGAATCCGCATAAATACAAATGAATCCAGTTTTTACTGGATAGTTTAACTTCTAAAAAAAGAGATATTATAAATGTTAGATAGTGGAAAATTTGCCATAAAAATGGCAAAAGTAAAACTAAATGAAGCAGATTTTCGGCTTTCAGAACAAAAGATAAATGATGGATATTGTAAGTATGTCAGAGAAATAACAGACGAAGAGAAAGACCGGTACGGTTATTTCCCATCCATAGAAATACATTCTTATGGAGATATTTCAGATGGTTATTTAACTTTAAGATTTTCAATTCCAAGGCTAATATATGGCTCAAATCTGTTTGAGATTGAAGAAAACGATTTTGATAAGGTGGTACAGACTTTAATTCAAAAACTTCGCTGTATAGGCATTTATGTGTCAGAAAACGATATAAGAGATGCTTCGATTTGGGAACTTCACACATGCCAAGACTTTAATATGAATAATACCGTTGGGGTTGCTCAAACCTTGCAGAATTTTCATAAATTATTATTCAGCAAAAAACTGGATAATTCGATTACAGAATATCTGCATGACGATATAGAAAAAGGTAATTTTATAGAAGGATTAAAATTTGGACTGAAATGTAAAAGTTACGAAGTTTGCTTTTATGACAAATATAAACAGATTTGCCAAGACGATAAATCCAGAGAATTTATGGAAGCAGTAAAGGAGCAGACCGCTATAAAAGAAGTCCTCAGATTTGAATATAGACTTTATAATAGCCAAGCCGTCAAAAGAGAATTAAGTAATTGCGGTCTTAGCCGAAACTTAACTTTTGAAGAAATATTCAAGAAAGATGTAGTTCAACGATTGAATAAGCATGTGTGGGATAAGTTATTTGAGCCCAGAATGAAAATAATATCAGCCCTTGGAAGCAATGAAGAAGATATACTAAATCGCTTAAAATCGGCTAATATTACAGGAAAGAAAGCATTTGATATATATGCTGCTTATCATATTTATCAATCTGATGGGGGATTTTCTGGAAATACGGAACTATTGGGTACAGCAAGTAAGATAATTTCAAGATTAATCAAGAAATTAGATTTCCTGCCACCGTCCGAAAATAGTGCAATGGAAAAGACTTTCAAAATGATTAAGGACAGAATTCTAAATCCGCAACCTATGATAACATACCGCAATTTGGTAGAACAATCCAAGGCTATACATTATTAATATATATTATATTAAACATTATGGACAAAAATGTTATTATAATATATAACATATATAGACATAAATGTTAATAGTGTAATTATATATAGAATAATGAAATAGTTAAATAATTTGTTCTATCTATTAGGGGGGATTGACAATAACTTATAAAAATTAATTAGTTATTTGAAAATCCCCCTGTTGTACTATTGTACTTCTTCGTCAGCAGTCATCATTGAATCTACTGTAAATACAAATAGTAATAGCCAATAAGGACATATGCGATACTCCAAAAGACATGCTTCTTCATATATCATTTCAAGTCTTTCTACTAGGTATCTTTGACGACTTAGTTCTGCATTTTTAACTGACCGATTGGCATTAACATATTCATAGTTTTCCCAACTACTTTTTGCCCAATCTCGGACAAGTTTTAGATTCACAAAAGCCCTATATTCTGGTTTGAATGAAGCAAAATGCTCTTTGATTTCTTTATCAATTTGTCCAGTGGCAAGTTTAAAAATATGCTCCCACAAAAAGTTATGGTCTTTTTGCATATCTTTTATTTTTGCCAATTCATGCCTTTCGGCTTTTTCCAACTTATGTAAGTTGGTAAACTTTTTTCTTTTAGCCATAGGTTTTACTCCTTTTTTGGCTGTTTACCTTAATTATTTTTATAATTGTTCCCTTTGTTTTTTGGGTTGTATCTGGCACCTAACCAAAGCAAAATGCAGTGGTTTGACATGCTGTATTTTCAACTTTGGGGGTTGACTTTGTTCCAAAAAGCGATAATAATATCACCAGATTAATTTAGTACAGAAATCAACCCCTTTTGCCGAAATAACAAAATAAACACAAGGAATATACTGATAGAACCCCTAACGGATTCATCAGCAAAATTTAATTTATACTATGTCATGGCAATCTCCTTTTTTTATCTGTTGTCATGCTATTGATTATAGATTAAATTTTAATTTACGGAAGGATTTGTGCATTTCGCTATTGCGAAATGAAAAAATGCTTGCAATAAAAAAAATGCGAGAAATCTCGCACTTTTTTAATATAAAACCTTCTCTTCCCACCATCGGAATGTTCGGTCTATTTTTTTACCATATTCCTGAAAATACCACTGTTCTAGCCTTTTTATCAGTTGCTGTTTGGATTCTTTTGATTCCTTATAGATATATTTGATTTGACCATCAAACATTTCATGTAGTTTATTTTGCAATACTTTTGACAATTCTTTCTTTTTTTCTGTCGTATCGCAAGAATTCAAGTGCTTTCTTAAACTATCTTCAAAATTTTCATATATCGGATACAGAAGATAGAATTTTTCAAGGATTTCCGTGTGCCAAAATGGTTTTCTGCATAACCGATACAAATCTAAGATAGAAAGTAATGTATCACCGGCTATATAATCCATATGTTCATTATCGGCTGAATGTTGAAGAACATCAATTTTTGGGGCAAGTTTTTCTTTCGTTTTGGATTTTGACTTTCCCCAAAAGTGCCATTTAGAGTTTGAAGGAAAAAATTCCCCTTTCTTTATTTTAATCACAGTTGATTTGTATTGTTTTTTTATACTTTCAACTTCTTCTTTGGATGAAGCCTTTTTTAATTTTTTGTTCAAATCTGAAATAGTTACCTGATATGCTATATTATACTTGGCATTGAGTAGCAGATATTCAATTCGGTCTAATAGAGCAGTTTTAGTAAGTTCGTTCTTTTGAAAATACTTGGATTTTTTTACATAATCCAATATGACGAGTATTTTGGGTGCAAATAAGTTATCAAAAATCTCATTGCCTGTGGGCTTTCTTTTCCCAACATATGATATTAATTTTTTCCAGTTTTTGGGTTCTCTTCTTCGTTCTTCGAACTTATAATAAAATACCATTTCCTTGTCCTTTATTTACCTGGTATATCAAAAAAATCTTGGTTCGAAAATCATATTTTTTTGTTTTTGCTGATAAATAGTTATGTAAAAGAACAAAGGATTTAATCATGAGAGTAGACATTTCATATTCTCCCGAAAGTCAAGAAGACTTAGAATTTTTCAAATTTTTGATGGATTATGCTTCCGAAAATACAAATCAGAAACCTACTATTGATATTGATTGTATAAATTTTGCCTGTGCACTTTTAACCAGTAATTTATCCGAGAAATTTCGCCCCATGAAAATGGTAAAAGATATTATCAGGTATCTATTAGAAAGGGATGTTAATAATAACTTAAATTGCTTAATTTTGGCAGATTCTGTGTCCGAATGGCGAAAACAAGTTTCAGAATCTAAAAAATTGAATATTTGTGATACTTGGGAAGAATTTGTTTTCCAAACAAATAATCATGCTTCAAGATTTAACTTTGTAGTAATAGAACAAGATATTGGAACTTTATTATTTGATAGTTCCGAAGAATTTCTAGAAATAGTCAAAATGTATGGTTCCGCAGGATTATTGGGATTCTTTATGTATACAGACCCAAAATATCTGGAAGAAACTTTCCGCATGCTAAGCGATAGGGATTGTTTAACATTGGTTCAATTATACCATGTAAGCAGTTTAAGCAGAAAAATGCTTAAATTATTCGGAAATGCCTGTGCTCTAAAAGACGATGAGTGTTTATTGTATTTGCCAAAAGAAGGAATTGTTGCGAAAACAACCGATATAACAAACGATACACTTTTAACGGAAAGTCTGAAAAGAATTCCCCTTGGATAATAGTATAGTGGGAATATGGCTGAACTAAATCCTAAACTCTCATGGTTCAGCCATTTTTATTTTAGATTGAACTTTCAATAATTACCCTTGATTTTTTACTCATAATAAAATATTATAGGCATTGAAATCCAATAAGGAGTTGGCTTTCAAGGACTTTAGCGAGTCTGTCATTCGGTGCAAATGAAAAGTGTCGTTTATTCCGATTCCTGGCAATTTGCATCGTTATTATTATCCTGGCCTATGGCCGGGAAGCCGTGATTTTATAAAATAGGGCTTGGCTCGAAGATTCACGGAAATCTTAATGACGATTTCGCTAAACTATCCCGGCCACTTTCTTGTTGTTTGTGGTCATTTTTTATAGAAAAGGATAGTTGTGAAGCCTTTGATATTATGTTTATTGATTATTTTACCCACCATATCGCACGGGGCGGAATGTTATAATATTTCTGATAGAGATATGAAATATCAATGCTTAGCCATGGAAAAATCTGACTATTCACTGTGTCATAACATTGCCAATCGTGATAGAAAATATTACTGCATAGCCTTGGTAAAAGGTGAGCAATCACAATGCTATAACATCCACAACAAAGATTTAATGAATCTTTGCAAATCCCAACTGTAATTAAATAAGGAGAAACTACAATGGACTTGAAGCAAGCAAAGATTATGTCTGCATCTGTCATAGGAATATTTACCGTGGTAATTGCTGTTATGACATTGGCAAATAATGGGGTTGATATAAAAAGTGTAATAGCCGGTAAAATCAACCATAAATCAATGGCTTTTTCAAACATAAAACAATCAAACCAAATAAATGCGGAATCTGTTCGTTGGTGTTATGCAACATATGCACCACATGGCGACATATGGTCTTCTCTTTGTTATGATTCAAAAAAGGAATGTAAAAACCATTTGAAAGAAGATATAGCAGAAGGACGGACTGTTAATACAAAGTCTTGTTATAAATACGAAGAAATATCCGGTTATTGTATTGAAAATGTATATACTGGCGAAACTAGATTTGACGACTTTGACAATAGTGAATACAAGGTAGTAACTCAGGTTTGCACAAAAACACATGAAGAATGTGCCGAATTTGCAAATTATCAGGGACAACCATCAGGTTGTTATCCTGCAACAATTAGTGTCCATGAATCCGAAGACAACTATTTGACCTCAGATAATGTAAAGAAAAAAATTTTGAAAAACAAACCGGTTGACCAGAATAAATGTAATGATTTTATACATGCAGAGAATCAACAGCAAGCATTTGAAAATTTGGGTTTGGATTGGAATAAAACTAAAACCTGGGGAGCATTTGTTGATACAAATAATATTCTTCGTGCGAACAAGCCATCTTGTCGCGAAATCATAAAAGATTCCGTGGAATACAACAAATATAAAAGAAACTAAGGTGTTGTTATATGGACATGGATAGATTGGAAAAATTACACCATTTAATGAAAACTGGTGCGATTACCAAAAAAGAGTTTGAAACCGAAAAAAATAAGATAATGAAGCCGGCCGCCCGAAGCGGCGCAGCCGGCGGAACAACACCTATGGATAGACTGGAAAAGTTGCATGAACTAATGCAACAAGGGGTTATTAGCAAAGAAGAGTTTGAAGAACAAAAAGCCAAATTAATATCCAAAAAGGCTTATATTGAATCACCCCTGATTTCCGATAAAAAGACCGATAATAGTCAGTATGAGAATTGTTTTGATAAATTCGGTAAGAATCATAAGGAAAAGTATGACGGGACTCGTTCATTGCCTGCATACACAATGATTCTAAATGGTCTTGCAATACTTATAGTACTACTTATCCCAGAAGATTCCATTGAAGAATTATTTGGATTTATGTGGTTTGTATCAATATGTGTCTTTGCAGGCATGTTTTTGATGGACTATAACTGCTTGAAAAAGTTGATACCAACACGAATATCTAATTTAACGACTAAATTAATAATTTCTTGTTTTTTGTTGCTAATACCTGTGCTTGGATTTATTCCAGGAACACATTTTTGGATTTATAGCCGTGAACATGAATTGATGCCGGATTATGAAAAATACCAATCTGCACATAAAGAAAGAACTGTTGGTGGTGCAATTATTCCATGGCTTTGGTACCTAAGTGTGGTTTGTGGCTCGGTTTTCATGCTCTCATATTTTATTGGGGCTTTTACGGAGTAAAACTTAATAAGGAGTATATTATGTTTATTCTTTTCTTTTTAATTTTCATAATTGTATTTTGTGTATGGATTGTAAATATTCCGGGCAAAATCGCAATTAATCGCGGAATATCCGGTGGAGAGTTACAGACAATTAAAGTCCTTTCTTGGTGTGGAATATTCTGGGGTATAACTTGGTTTATCGCATTGGGATTGGCTTTGATATGGGAGCCATCAAATTGGGTATCCAAAGAACGAGCAGTAGAAGACAATACTTCTGACCTTGAAAAGTTAGAACAGTTACATCGTCTTTACAAATCCAAAGTGCTTAGTGAATCTGAATATAAGCAACTAAAACAAGAACTTTTGAACAAAAACTAATCCATAAAACAAAGGAGTATATGATGGATATAGAAAAGTTGGAAAAACTGCAAGCCTTGAAAGAAAAAGGGGTTATAACAAAGCAGGAGTTTGAGCAACAAAAAGCAATCCTTATGAAAGCCCCTGCTACAAGCGGTAAATCCGTCCCTGCCGGCAGTGATGAAGAAGCCGCATCAAAACAATTAGAAATTTTTGACTGGTGCTTGGCATTTTCTCCACTTGTTGCGATTGTAATCAATATGATTTCTATATATTTGAGTCTTATAACTATAATCGCATCGGCTATCATAGTCTGGAAAGAAATGGATATTATCAAGAAATATCGCAAAGGCGATTGGATAAAACATCCAATTTGGTGGATTATAGGTGTTGTGCTTGTTTGTCCGCTTGTAAATATTGGTTGGTTAAATGCGAGAAGAAAAAAGTACAATGGTAATGCCGAACAAACCAAATTGTTCACCTTGCAAGCCAATGTTGGTGTAATATGCGGTGCAATTTTCTTGGCTGTATTCTTGTTTGGAAAAATGGCAGGATAAGGCAGAAGTATAACTTCTAATAAATTAACTTTGTTAGGTTATATATGTGTAAAAGAACTCGCTATATGGCGAGTTCTTTATTTATGCTTTCAAATAATTATAAACACTGGCTCGGCTAATATTATACCTTTCCATTAGTTTTTTGACCGGCCATGCCTGTTTATTTTGTGCCAGTTCTTTTAATTCTTGGATTTGGGCATTGGTTAAATGTTTTTTTGTACCTTTATACCTACCATTTAATTTTGCAATCAAAACCCCTTCTTTTTGTCTCTCATTTATAAGATTTCGATTAAACTGCGATATTGCGGCCAAAACACCTAGCATGAGTTGACTTATTGGGTCGGACTTATCGGGATAGAAATTAAGATTTTCCTTTATAAAATGTACCGATGCTCCTTTTGATAAAATTTTATTAACCAAGTCTATTAAGTCAAAATTATTTCTAGCAAGTCTTGACATTTCGTGGCAGAAAACATTATCGCCTTCACGAATATAGCCGAGCATTTCTTGCAGGGCTGGTCTATTGGTATCCTTTCCGGAACACTTGTCTTCAAAAACTTTGTCATATTGTTCCGCATTTTGAATTTGACGGTCAAGATTCTGACCGATTGAACTAACTCGTGCATAAAGAATTTTTACCATGTGTAACTCGTTTGTCTAAATAGAATTAAATATTTTATTTAGATTATACGATAAATTGTCTAAAAGTCAAGCTTCTTAAGACCCTATTTAGACATTATTTTTTTGTATATATAGGGTATAGTTTATTTATACGGTTTTTCAGGGTTTTTATAAAGACTATTCTCGTATGGATAGGTTATCATGTTTACATAGTCCGCTAACTGTTTATCGGTAGGTTTCATATAATAATCATTTACTACATCGCCGGTTCTGGTTGCACTCCCTGCAATCGTTCTCAACACCTTATCTGGGATACCTGTGTAATTTCCGTATGTATAAAAGGTTTTTCTGATTGAATGGAATGTTTTATTATGCCTATCGTTATCTGGTTTGATTCCGAGTAATTGCAGGAAAATATTAAACATTTCATTTATTGTTTTTGGTCTGTAGCCATCATTCTTTGTTTTTATCGCTTCTTCAAATATGTATGCTTCATTTCCATACTTTTTCTTATGCTTCTTCAAATATTCTATAAAACCAAGTTGTTTTAATATGTTAGCAATAGGCACATTCCTTTCAGAAGCACTGGTTTTAAGTTTTTTATGTTGTTCTCTGGTATCATCTCCATTTTTGATTATAGAAATAATATCTTTGTCAATATCAATATCTCTGTGGCGAATGGTAATACAAGAGTTTGCTCGTCCACCGGTATGAAATGCTACTAATGCGGCATAATAAAAGATATTTGCATGTTCCTTTATGAATTTTATGAATTTGCCTTTTTCTTTACATTTGCCTTTATCAAAAATGGAAAAATCGCCATTCTTTATATCCCTTAGGGCTGTAAATATCTTTTGCAAATCGGCTTCGTCAAAAGGTAATTGCTCAATACCTTTATTTGAAACAATGTTGCTGTTGACCGATAGTTTCTTTTTTATTATGTCTTCGTTGCATATCCATTTGTTCGTTCTGGCATAACCGATTAAAGATTTAAAAGGTATCAGCATATCTTGTATAGTTTTTACTGAATAGGGTTTGCCTTTATTTTTACCGGTTTCAATTTTAAGACTATATAATGCAGTCATTAACTCTTCCAAAACTTCTGGCTTATCGTCAATTTCTTCCAATGTTTTTACAGGTATATTATCAAATATGGTCTGCATGCGGTTATTTCGCTTTTTTGCTTCTTCGCCGTTATTATTAGAACCGTATTGTTGCTTGCAAAATTGTTTCCAAGCATCCCCTAAGGTATGAGTTTCTTTTGTTTGGCATGCAGGAATATTGTTGGATGTTGTATATCTCCCATATAATATGTCGGTTATTTCTTTTGAGAATAATTCCTTATACTCAGGCATTTTCTTTTCTGGGTATAAAGAACAATAAATATCCATTCTCTCTTGTCCGCGGTCATGATTTGGATATTGGGTAATCATGTTGTGGTATTTTATGTGCTGTTCGGCGAATTTATCGTATAATTGTTTTTGTGCTAACTGTATTTTTGTAAGCCAATATTCAGAATCAGAGCCAAAATCCCGATGTTTCAAAGCACTATCGTCAAAATGTCCCAGTTTCAAACATATTTCCTTGAACAGTTCCTTATATTCTTGAACTGCTTGTTCTTCATTAGTCAATTTATTATACGGATTCATCATGGCAACCTTCAAATTTTTTGCCAAATAAACAGCAAGATATGGGTCGGAAGTTCTTAATGATAGAAAAATCCTTTTCCCCTTAATCATTCTGCGGAAATAGAATATTCCATTCCTTAAACATAAATTGAACTGCTTTACTTGGCACATACCAATTTGCATCAATTTTACATCAGTGATTTGGGAATTTTCAATAATATTTTTCATTTTAGCCCCTTCCTTTTTCAAGGAAAATGGGCTAAAATCAAGGGCTTCAACCTAAAATAATGGTCGGAGTGACAGGATTCGAACCTACGACCTCTGCGACCCGAACGCAGCGCTCTACCAGACTGAGCTACACTCCGAAACACGGGGATTATGCACCTGTTTTTTATAAAATGCAACAACTTTTATTATTATTTTCCCCTTGTATTTATATTTGGTTGAACCATATTTTATTTAAACAAGGCACAAAGAAAGGATTTTTATATGTTTGCCACGAAATTTCTAAAGAAAATAAATTTTGATAATTATGAAGACTATCGCCAAAACGCCGCCCCAAATGTCCCTGAAAATTTTAATTTTGCATACGATGTAATTGACGCACTGGCCATTGAATCTCCGGACAAGGTGGCACTGATATGGAATGACGACAGTGGTGATAAAAAAACATTTACATTCCGTGATCTGGCACGGGCATCAAACGCGGCCGCAAACTTTCTGGCCGGACGCGGAATTAAAAAAGGCGATTGCATACTGCTGTTTATGCGCCGCCGCTGGGAATACTGGATTTTAATGCTGGCCATGCATAAGATGGGCGTAATCCCAATCCCATCAACGAATCAGTTAAAGGCCGAAGATATAAAATATCGCATTCAAATGGCGGACGTGAAAACCATCATCGCATTTGATGACGGATATGTTATAAATGAAATACAAAACGCCATTGGTGACGATGACATACAACTGATATCGTCTGTGGATGTGGCGACAGGAATTGATACGGCACCAACAACATTTACACGCGTACCAAATGAAATAACCGATACAATGGTCCTGTATTTTACCAGTGGCACCACCGATATGCCGAAAATGGTTGCGCATAATTTTGCATATCCCCTGGGGCATATTAACACCGCCCTGTTCTGGCAACGCCTGAACGATAACGATATTCACTTTACATTGTCCGAATCGGGCTGGGCCAAGTGCAGCTGGGGCAAAATGTACGGGCAATGGATGGCGGGGGCCGCCGTATTCGTATTTGATTTTGCGGGCCGTTTTACCGCACACGATTTATTAAATGCGATATCAGAAAATCATGTCACTTCATTTTGTGCACCACCAACGGTTTATAAAATGTTGCTGCATGCAGATTTGGAAAAATACGATCTATCGGCCCTTAAAAAGGCGGATATCGCAGGCGAAGCCTTGAATCCCGAAGTATATGAACGTTTCCTGCGCGCAACAGGGATAAAAATGCGCGAAGGATTCGGTCAAACCGAAACATGCGTAATGCTGTTTAACAACCAATGGATCGAACCCAAACCAGGCAGCATGGGCATGCCAGCCGCCGGATGGGACATAGAATTGCTGGATGAACGCGGGCGCCCCGTACCAGATGGCACAGTTGGAGAAATATGCGTATCTTTAAAGAACAATCGCCCCGTCGGCCTGTTCCAGGGATATCATAAAAATGACAAACAAACCGCCGCCGCATATCGCGATGGATACTATCACACCGGTGACGTGGCATTTCGTGATAATGACGGATATTTTTGGTTTGTTGGGCGCAATGACGATTTGATAAAAACATCCGGATATCGCGTCAGTCCGTTCGAAGTCGAAAGTGTTCTGTTGGAACATCCCGCCGTACGTGAAGTTGCCGTCACCGGCATCCCCGACCCGTCACGCGGCCAGGCCGTTAAAGCAACAATTGTTTTAAACAAATATTTTCAGCCCGGTGACGTATTGGTTCGCCAACTGCAAAATCATGTACGCAGTCGCACAGCACTGTACAAATATCCGCGCGTGATTGAATTTGTAGATTCCTTGCCCATGACAATCAGCGGAAAAATACGCCGAGCATTGATACGCACGCTTGACAGTGCCAAGGCCACAATTATCGAACCGGTCAAAGATTCACTGGGGATAAACAAAGAAGAAAAATAAAAATGTACACCGCCGCTTGTCGACGGTTACTTTTTATGATATAATTACCACCATCATGAAACAATCATTTCACATATTATGTATTATACCAATGTGCGCAGCACTGTCGTGCAACGCAGAATCATTGGAACCCGGCATTGCGATTGCAAATGCACGCGCAAATTGTGGTGGGATATCAGAAACGTTTAAGTCTATGAAAACAATGGCCCAGGTAAACACCGCGGTAACCGGTATTGGCACCGCCGCCGGCGCGGGCGCTGTGGCCGTCGGCATCGCCAAGGCAAACATTGATAAAGAAATCGAAAAACTGATACGCGATGTCCAAGAACGTGAACTGGAAAAAGGCAATACAGAATTATCCGTTGACGAAGGCCAAGATTTTATCGACGCAACAATTGCATTAAAGCGTAATGTGACCACATCAGAAACAAACAAAAGCAAACTGGAACAACAATCCAAGAATTTGGGCAATTGGCGCACGGGACTGCTGGCGGGAAATACCGCAACAAATATTGCGGGCACGATCATCGCCGCCAACAACCGTGTTGGCACGGATTTGCGCACACAACTGAACAAATGTGTTGAATCATTACATGATCTGCAGGCATCCAAGATGCAGGCCCAAATAAACAATGCGGACGCCAACACAATCCAGAAAATGAACAACATTATAACGGCATGCCGTGAATATGACACATTGGATATCGATAAAATTGATAACAAGGCCAAAGGCGCCACTATATCCAGCGGAACCGGCATTGCGGTTGGCGCGGCCGGCACAATAACCAGTGCGGTTGCAAACACCGATAAAATTCGTAACGACAACACAGATGCCGGCATGACCAAAGAAAAAAATCTGAACACAGCCAGTAATGTTTTGGCCGCCGGCGCAACAGTCGCCAGTGGTGTCGCAACTGTATTTAATGCACAACAGATAAGTGTCCTGAACCGGGCGCAACAAATCGCAACCCAATGTATTGAGGCACTGAACCAATGATACGAAAAATATTATTATTTACAATATTGACATGCATCGCATTACCGGCACACGCCCAGACGGATCGATATTGCATTTCATCCGCAAAATTAACGGAAATGCACAACGAACAATCCACCCAAAATCCAGATATCCAGCGTGCATATAATGCACTGTTTGAAATATTGGTGGCAAATAATGAATCCGGCACAAAAGATAATGCGGGATGCATCACACAACAAGATTTGGCACAAATATGCAAAGACGCACTGAATGATGATGACGAAATGTGCGAACTATTCATATATGCGGTTATGACACCAGCTAAACAGAGTGCATTTAAAATACTGCAATATTCCGGCATATTAAATAAAACCAATTTTGATGATATTAATCCGGATGCATTTAAACAGGCGGTAAACAAGACACTGGCGCGGCGGCGTGACAAACAAATCCCCAGCAAACTGCAAGATATGGGCCCGGCATTTCTGGAAAACGCCAAGCTGAAACAAATCGACCCATTTATTGCCGCAGCAATATCAATGTATGAATCCACATATGGCACGTCGTCCAAGGCACGAAACCTGAATAACATCGCAGGCCTGCAAGGCGCCGGTGGATATATAAAATTTCCCACCGTCCCCGACAGTATTGCCAGCCAGGCCGCAACCATATCAAAATTAAGTTATACCAAAAATTTGACTTCTTTGGCGAATTCCGGTCATTATTGCGCAAAAAGCGTTGCCCCAAAATGGGCCGCCGACGTTCGATCTATTGCAATGGTGTTATACAGAAACTATAACTCGATCGTGCAAGGCAAAAAATAAACCGACAAAAAAAACTTAACCCGCAGGAATATGATTCCTGCGGGAATTTTTTTACGGCATTTCTGCACTGCTTTGTTTCAGATTTCTAAATATCCGACGCTGCATCCTATATTTGCTTGTCAATGTACGAAAACGCAGCATGCTAAACCCCATTGCAAATACATGTTCTAACACATCTGCGGGAATTTTTATTTTGCCATGTTCATACGCCGCCAATTCATTTGGCAATATACGCAGCATGTCCGCCAATTCATCACGTGACATACGACACGACATCCGTGCATTGTGCATTATCGCGCCCACACGCCCCATTGTATCATCCGGCATTTTCATTCTTGTCATCCTGTCTATCTCCATTGTTTTTATAAATTAAAAACACCGTCCTGACGAAAGACGGTTGGAGGTTGATAGCTATATAAGGTATAGTGCCGCTTATTCAATATATTCACAGCCCTCCAACCGAAATTGGAGCTTTTTTACGTTTCTAACCAAATAAAAACAACCTTATTAGAGGCTATCATACCTCACATCGGTGGTCACCCGATGCACAGATATTATAACGAATTGTTTTCGTTATTGCAACTTTTTCACTATTTCTCTTTTTCATAAAAAAATCCCCGCCGTGGGATCACCCACGCGAACCATGGTCGCGCGGGCCCCAATGGCGGGGATTTTTTTATTCTGCCTTTTTCAGAATCAGCGATGCATTTGTTCCACCGAATCCAAAACTGTTGCTGATTGCAACATCCAGTTTGCGTTTTTTCGCCACATTCGGAACCAAATCGAATCCGGCCGCTTCATCAACCGGATCGTCCAGGTTGATTGTCGCAGGCGCAACGCCATCACGAATGGCCAGTGTACAGAATATCGCCTCTACCGCGCCGGCCGCCCCCAACAGGTGTCCCGTCATGGATTTTGTTGACGACATGGAAACATCATTGTCTCCAAACAATTCTTTGACCGCGGTCAGTTCCCCGATATCACCCAAACCTGTGGATGTACCGTGTGCGTTGATGTAATCAACATCCGCCGGTTGCAAGCCGGCGTCACGCAACGCCGCCTTCATCGCACGCAGGCCGCCTTCGCCGCCCTCAGCCGGGGCCGTGATATGATACGCGTCACCGGACATGCCATAACCTGCAACCTCGGCATAAATTTTTGCGCCGCGCGCCTTGGCGTGTTCATATTCTTCCAGGACCAAGATACCGGCACCTTCGGCCATGACGAAACCATCGCGCCCCTTGTCCCACGGACGGGACGCCTTGGTCGGTTCGTCATTACGTGTGGACAATGCCTTCATCGCATTAAAGCCAGCCACACCGATTTTACATACGGCCGCCTCTGCCCCGCCGGCAACCATAATATCTGCATCACCATGCTGAATTAAACGTGCGGCCTCGCCTATGCAGTGCGCTGCGGTTGCACATGCGGTAACAACCGCCAAATTCGGCCCCTTTAATCCATAGCGGATCGATACATGTCCCGCCGTCATATTAATAATGGATTTCGGGATAAAGAACGGGCTGATACGACGCGGCCCACCGGTATACAATTCAACACAATTATCATAAATCGTTTGCATACCACCAATGCCCGCACCAATCGCAACACCAATGCGTTCCTTGTCGCCGGTGTAATCAATCAGGCCTGCGTCACGCATCGCCTCGTCCGCGGCAACGACACCATATACAATACTTTTATCCATCTTACGCTGGTCACGCGGTTCAACAACGCTGTCCGGATTATACTGACCCGGTTCAGTGCCAACCACCGGCAAACCCGCAATCTGGGATGCGCAATCAGACGCATCGAATGTATCGATTTTGCGTACACCCGATTTCCCATCCAGAATATTTTTCCACGCATGTTCAACCCCGGTTCCAACCGGCGATACGATGCCCATGCCTGTTATAACAACTCTTCTCATGTTCCATATTCCTTTATAATTATTTTATACGGCACATATCATATACCTTTGTCCGCGCAAAATACAGAAAAAAATCCGCCACAGTAAAAATATACCATAGCGGACAGTTTTTTATATCACTACAAAATACCCTGACAAAAAATTATTTCTTGTGGGCTTCGATGTATTTAACCGCATCACCAACGGTTTCCAGTTTCGTAGCTTCTTCGTCAGGAATTGTGATATCAAATTCCTTTTCTACTTCCATAACGAATTCAACAACGTCCAAAGAATCAGCACCCAAATCGTTTATGAATTTTGCTGATTCAACGACCTTGGCTTCGTCTACCCCCAGCTTTTCAACTACGATGGTTTTTACTTTTTCAAAAGTTGTCATTTTTTTTCCTTTGTTTCAGTTAAATGTGTGGCCCTTCCTTGGGCGTGTCATAGTATAACGCTATCATTTTCTGTAAATGGTGTCAAGAAATTATAACAAACAATAACAAAACTTGACAAATGGCAATTTATATATCTGCGCCGGTTATTTCTTCGATCAGCGCATTCATATTCGCGCGCAAATCTTCGGTGCCAGACGCCCAATTCAAATGGCGCATCATATATTTATGAACATCATCCATTGTTAAATTTGGAATACCAGCGGCGTGCGCAACGCGACGCCAACTGGTCCGTGGATCGGTCAGACGCATGCGCCCACGCACCGAAAACACCCAATTCCCGTCCTGGGGCAAGTCTTGCAACAACACAACCGCCGCATCACACAACGGCCGCGTGCCCCACATATAATGATTAAAATCCAAATCAGACCAGCGCATAGAAAAAACCTGGCCCTTGGGTGCAAATCCATATATCAACATAAAAAATGCCGCACGCAAAACAGGCGACGGTTCTTGTTCTATGACATGCATTAATCGCATCAAGCCCGATTTTGTCAATGGTCGAACACGACGATTTTGCACAATCTTTTGCAAATTTTCTGCCGGATTTGTTTTGGCATAGCCCGATTCGACTGCGTATTTAAACATACTGACCAATAATTCCTGCATGCGGCGCGCAATTGCCGGCCCTGATATTTTATCAATAGTACCCCGAATATCATCGGCCGAAATATCGGAAACATTGCGCGAATTTAGATCTGAAAAATGACGCGCAATCGCACGACGCAGTTTTGTCATACCATCTTCGCTGCGTCGGACACGATCGGTCAGATACATTTCCGTTAATGTTTCAAACGTAATTTTCCGACGACGTGTGCGCGGCGGTTGCGCGGCCGCAGCCAACACAACCGGCACGGCAGAACGAGCCTGTTCAATATCAACATCGGGATAATTTCCAATGATTATTCGTCGATCACGACCACCAACACGTTTACGAACAAAGAATGTTTTCACACCCCGACTGGTAATATACATGCGCAGGCGCGGATCCGATATATCCTGGACCACATCAAACCCAGTATTTGGTGCCGGCAAATTATCCAGAATATATGGATTAAAATAGAATTGGTGCGCCATTGCATGCCCCTGAGGTTTTTATTTTTTATTCGTTTTTAATATATTCCAAAAACCGCGCCGACATTTAACCGCATCACTATATTCCTGGGACGCTTTGATATATTCCAGACTGTCATTATAACAACTGCATTTTTTATCAATGCATGGCCGTGGTGATTCCGCATCATCTTTGGCACGAAACAACGGGCAAAAATCATCATACGACATAACCGATATTGTACCATTGGAACAACTTTCCGCAGAATTGGTTTTTACATATGTCCACTTAATTTTAATACAACTCTTTTTGGCAATATCTTGGCATGTTGTAATTTTTACACGCATCTGTTCTAACTTGTGCCAGGCCGCCGTTGCGATACGACGCAATCTCTGATATTCGCCCAAATTCGCCTTAAACGCATTCCATTTTTGTTCTAATTTTGCGAACATATTGTACTCCTTTCTTAGCTTACTTTTAAAGCGTTAATAAACGCCGACTGTGGGATCTCAACACTGCCAAATGTGCGCATACGCTTTTTACCTTCCTTTTGCTTTTCCAGCAATTTGCGTTTACGCGTTATATCCCCCCCATAACATTTCGCAGTAACATCTTTGCGATACGCTGCGATTGTTTCTCTGGCGATAATTTTTCCACCGATTGCCGCCTGCAACGGAATCTTGAACTGATGACGCGGAATCAGATCTTTTAATTTTTCCACGATCTGGCGGCCACGTTTTTCTGCAAACGACCGATGACACATGAATGACAACGGTTCTACATTTTCATCATTTACCAGAATAGATACCTTTACCAAATCGGACGCCTGATACCCCTGCAGCACATAGTCAAACGATGCATATCCCGACGATATGGATTTGACCCGATCATAGAAATCAAACACAATTTCCGCCAATGGCAATTGATAAACCAATACCGCACGATTTCCGACATAGGAAATATTTTCCTGGACCCCACGGCGTTCGGAACACAGCGCCATAATTCCACCCATATATTTATCAGGCATCATAATTGTTGCACGCACCCACGGTTCTTCGATTCTTTCGATTCGGGTCGGCTCTGGCATATCGGCAGGATTTTCCAAATCAACCACACTGCCATCACGCAGGTACAGTTTATACAAAACACTGGGGACCGTGTTAATCAGCGTTAAATTAAATTCGCGTGACAGACGTTCGCTGATAATCTCCATATGCAACAGGCCCAAAAATCCGCACCGCAAACCAAACCCCAGTGCCGATGACTTTTCTGTTGTAAAGTGAAATGACGCATCATTCAGTGCCAGCTTTTCCGCACTTTCGCGCAATGCCGGATAATCATCCGCCTCTACCGGAAAGAATGACGAAAATACCACGGGAATCGACGGCTTAAACCCGGGCAGCGCATCGCCACCCGCACGCGCATCAACAATTGTATCGCCGACCTTGCAATCATGAATGGTCTTCATCCCGGTGATAATAAATCCGATTTCACCAGTGTTCAGCGCATCGATATTTACCATTTTTGGTGTAAAGTATCCAATTTTATCGACAACATATTCCGCGCCGGTGGCCAAAAATTTTATCTTTTGTCCGCGTGATAATTTTCCATCAACCACGCGCACCAAAATCACCACCCCCAGGTATGAATCATACCAAGAATCGACCAACAACGCACGCGTCGGCGCATTTTCATCCCCATGGGGTGCAGGCAATTTTGTAACAATTTCCTCTAACAATTCGGGAACGCCCGCGCCGGTTTTACCCGATACCGACAGCGCATCTGACGCATCCAATCCGATAACATCCGCAATTTGGGCACGCACACCGTCCGGATCACTGGACGGCAAATCAATCTTGTTTAATACCGGCAACATTTCCAAATCATTATCCAACGCCAAATACGCATTTGCCAATGTTTGCGCCTGAACCCCCTGGGTCGCATCAACCAGAACCAGCGCCCCCTCGCACGCGGCCAGACTGCGCGATACTTCGTATGAAAAGTCAACATGTCCCGGCGTATCCATCAAATTTAATTGATATGTTTGACCGTCGCGGGCCTTATACTCCAGACGCACTGTCTGCGCCTTAATCGTAATACCGCGTTCGCGTTCAATATCCATAGAATCCAAGACCTGGGCCTTCATCTCGCGCGATTGCAGACCGCCCGTGTATTCAATCAGCCTGTCTGACAGTGTGGATTTACCGTGATCAATATGTGCAACAATAGAGAAGTTTCGTATATTTTTTTGTTCCATGCGGCAATGATACACCAGTATAACGCATCTTGCAATCTGTTTTTTTAAGAAAAAAAGGCGATAATTTTTTACCGCCCCCGAGCCAAATTCCGCACCATAGAAATAACACTGCGCGGTATAAATCCATGTTTGGTATAAAACTGTTTGGCCTGAATTGTACGTGCAGGCTTTACCACTGCCTGGGTCGCACCATGATCTGAACAATATTCCATATATGCCCGCATCAATGCACCGCCAATACCATGGCGTTGACACTGGGAATTTACAAACACCCAATCAATTTCTGTTTCGGTCACCCCGACATGCTTTGGTACCAGATGGCCGGAAATAAAACCATGAACTGTGTGATCCTGGCCCATTGCGACAAACATGATATGTCCACGATTATTTACATTGTTTTGCAATGTATAATAAATATCATCCGCATTGCTGGGACGCGACCGGGCCGCAATGTAATAACAGTCCATCATCATGGATTCTGTCAGATTTGTGACTTGCAATATTTTATATTTTGCATTCATTTACTAGTCACCAATATTTGCCAATAATTCATCAATACGCGACGCGCGATCCAACGTATCATCATATTCGAACCGAATATCTGGAACATATTTCTGATTCATACGCGCCGCCAATTCAAAACGAACACTGCGTGAAATTTCATCCAATCTTTTCTGAACCGCGGCCGTGTCAGAACTGCGCGAATAATAATACAATCGCACAAATTGCAGGCCGCCGTGCGCAACACTGCCGACCAGCGACACACCCGCAACAATCGGATCATCAGAATATTTATCACGCAAAATTTCTGCAACCAGCGTCTGTACCTTGGCCGCGATGCGCATTCCACGATTAGAATCTGTGCGTTTTTTCTGCATTTCATCAACTTTTGTTATTATATAGTTTGTAAAGTATATGAAAAATGTGTACAATCAAGAAAAATTTTTACCAAACGGAATATTATCATGAAATTTGTAGAATCAGTATTAAAGAAATCAGAACACCCGGCATACTCATGGATTGTATTTATTTTAACAGTCTGCGAATCGATATTTTTATTTGTCCCACCAGAAGTTTTTATGACCCCACCCATCATCGCAAACCGCCGGCGCGCCATCCCGATTACGATTGCGGCAGCCCTGGGCAGTCTGGTTGGCGGCACAATTGCATATTTAATTGGGTATATGTTGTTTGATTCAATCGGCGTGTGGTTGGTCCAGAATTTTGCCACAATGGAGAAATTTCAAATTGCGCAAAGCATGTTTGTAAAACATGGTCTGATGATTATCGTGTTGGCGGCATTTACACCGGTGCCATATAAATTGATGGCGATATGCGCGGGATTTATGGGATTTCCAGCCCTGTTGTTTATCGGCATATCTGGCATATTCCGCACGGCGCGTTTTGCAACGGTTGCCGCCCTGCTCTGGCGATTCCAAGATGCCGCAAACACAATTGTAAAGAAATATTTTTGGTGGATTACGGTCGCGGCAATTATATGCGCCGGATTCGGCATTGTATTAATGATGTTGCTGTAAACCGATAGATTATATGTCATTATTAAAATCCCGCCATGGCGGGATTTTATTACTTCCATGACGCCGGGATAGACGCATAATCATCCAGCCCTGTATCGCCAAAATAACACTCATCAACCGGAGAGGCAGTTACGTACGACCATATTTCATATAAGTATTTGCCATTTATTTTTGCAGACGGCCCCGTCAGGGATGTACAACCATAAAACATGCGCGCAAACATACCCTCTTGTGCCGTGCCGGATATATCACCAAACAGATTCTGCGGGATGGACGTCAGGCCCCTGCATCCAGAAAATGTGCCGACAAACATACTCCCCGCCGGTGCCCCAGATATTCCCGCAAACAGGTTTTCGGGGATAGGCCCAGAAAGATTGCCGCATCCAGAAAATGTGCTGTTGAACATATACCGTGCCGGCGCACCGGATATCCCCACAAATAGGTTTTCCGGAATCGAACCAGAGAGGTTACTGCATCCAGAAAATGTCTGAT
>JAAVBP010000019.1 GCA_014803525.1 bacterium | reverse complement strand
TCGGTGATATATCCGGTACGGCACAATATGGTATGTTTGCAAGCATGTTTTATGGTTGCACATCCCTGACGGGGGCGTCTGCAAAAATAAATGGCAAATACTTATATGAAATATGGCCGAAAGCGACAAGCGCCCAGGTTGGTGGGTGTTATTCTGGCGACACGGGGCTGGCTGATTATGCCGATATCTCGGCGGAATGGAAATAAAAAATCCTGGCGTTATACGGTGTTTTGCAAAATGATGGTTTAAATCGGCGCATGATTGGCAAAAAAATCCCCCAGTTGGGGGTGATTTTTTTTAATTTGGTCTTTTAGTTTTTCATTGCGGCGAGTATTCGCGCAAAGTTTTCATCGACCGGGCCGGTAACGTCCACGTCCGAGAATTTAATTCCCGGTGCAGTACGCAGCCATTCGATTGCTGGCATCGTAACGTTCCAAAATGTATCCAAGCGACGACGAACGGCCGTGGCATCTGCGTCATCTGCGCGGCCACCACCTTCGTTTATGCGCTTAGTTATACGTTTCAGCATGATTTCTTCGGGTACGTCTAAATACAAGATGTGAATCAGGTACTTATCCGCGTAATTTTGAACCAGCCATTCTGCCTGTGGTAATGTGCGCGGGAAACCGTCGATCAGCAAATCTTTATCATTTGTGATTTTGCTGGCAACCAGTTTGAATAATTCTGTGTCTGGAACCAGATTGCCCGCGGCAATTAGTTTAGCGATTTCAGAATCTGCGGGCAGACTGCGAAACATTGCGCCGGTTTCAATATAATTGTAATCATGACGTTCACGCAGCATTTTGGAAAAAGTGCCCTTGCCTACGCCTTGACCACCCATCAGTACAATCATGTTTTTCATTGTTTCATACCTTTGGATATGAAAAGGGGCGGATGCCCCTTTTATTACTTTTTGCTGTTTTCAATCGCAGCGCCCAAGATGTCGCCCAGCACAGAGCCACTGTCGGCCTGGTTGGCGTATTCTTTGACTGCTTGCTTTTCCAGCGTTACCTGTAACGCACGGATGGACAGCTTTACTGTGTTGCCTTCAACAGACACAACAGACGCTTCGACTGTGTCGCCTACGTTGAACTTGGATGTATCCTGTTCGTTCTTTTCACGGGACAGATCTGTGCGACGGATTGTGCCGCGAATTTCATTCGGCAATGCCAAAATCAATTCGTCCGGTGTGATTTCAGATACAGTACCGGAAACAACCGCGCCTTTTTTGATGGCGATGTTCTTGCTATCTGCACCTTCGGTCAGCTGTTTGATCCCCAGTGTTACGCGTTCTTTTTCCGGGTTGATGTCCAGAATCTTGGCTGTGACTTCCTGGCCGCGAACGAACTTCTTCAGTTCTTCTTCGTCCAGTTTGTTCCAAGACAGGTCGGAAATGTGAACCATACCATCCAATTCCGGTGTCAGTGCAACGAACAGACCGAATTCGGTTGTGTTCTTGATCGGGCCGGTGACAACGTCGCCAACATTGTGTGTTTCGGCAAACTGTTTCCACGGATTCGGCTGCAGCTGTTTATAGCCCAGCGAGATGCGACGTTTATCCTGGTCGATACCCAGTACTACGACGTTTACATCCTGGCCGTTCTGCAGAACTTTGGACGGGTGAATGTTCTTGTTTGTCCATGACAATTCAGACATGTGAACCAGGCCTTCGATATTGTTGCCCAGGTCAATGAATGCACCGTAATCAGTCAGGGATGATACCTTGCCCGATACTGTGTCGCCAACGTTGAATGCGCGTGACGCTGTATCCCACGGATCTGCCTCCAGCTGTTTGGCGCCCAGGGAAATACGATGAGATTCCGGGTCAAACTGGATAACCTTAACCTTGATCTTTTCACCAACGTGAACCAATTCGCGCGGGTGATTTACGCGCTTCCATGACAAATCTGTCACGTGCAGCAAACCGTCAATACCACCCAGATCAACGAATACACCGTAATCTGTGATGTTCTTGACTGTACCTTCGATAACCGCACCCAATGAAATGTTTTTCATTGCTTCTTTCTGGGCTGCGGCGATGGAATCAGACTGAATCGCGCGGCGGGATACGATTGCGTTTGTGCGCAATGCGTCCATTTTCAATACGCGGAATTTGTCTTTCAAACCAATCAGGGATTTCGCATCGCGAACCGGTTTGTGATCAACCTGGGATGACGGCATGAATGCGAATACGCCGCCCAGGTCAACTGTAAAGCCGCCACGAACAACGTCAATAATTGTACCCTCGGGATCCACACCTTCGGCAACTGTCTTTTCCAGGTCTTTCCATGCTTTTTCAGCGCGGGCCTTGGTATAGGACAGAACAGCTGTACCTTCGCGGGATTCATAACGTTCAACAAAAACGTCGATGATGTCGCCAACAGATGGAACAGACGCACCGAATTCTTTTAACGGAACACGGCCTTCGGATTTCAGGCCAACGTCAACCATCGCGAAATCACCGCGAATGTCTTTGACGGTACCCTTGGTTGCATAACCCTGCAGTGTTTCCTGGTCGCCATAGTTCGCATCGAACATTTTGACAAAGTCTTCACCAGAGAGCGGATTAAATAAATCTTTGGATAAATCTTTCATAAAGAATGTATACAAAGTTTGCCATCGCCAAAATTATTTTGAAACAGCGAGGTCTTGTGGGGTTAATCGGATTGATTCTGCGCCCACCCGCAAAATCAAGGTCAATTATACGTGTCTTTTTATAAAAAAGCAAGTATTTATTGACATATGTTTCATGTGTGCTATGTTCAGAATATGTCTATATATTATACGCAGAAATATTCTTTTGAGTATCCATTTGTCGAAGACGATGGCACGCCGATGATAATGTGTACAATTAGTGTGCCAGATCTGATGGGTATATTTTGTCGTCGTATCGGGCGTTACCCGCGATCTTTCTTTGACTGTGGCGCGGCGACGGGTGTTATGGTTGCAATGGCCCAGGGATATGGCATGCATGCGCGCGGGATTGATGTGCGACGTTATACTGCGCATCAACCGACGGCCAAGTTTACGGAACACTTGTTTGCCAATGGGCATATAAAGATCGAATCTATTTTGGATACCGCGCCCATTGATGCTGATTTGGCGTATTGCAATGGGACGTTGACATATATGAATGAAATGACCCTGCCCCTGGCATTAAGCAAATTTAAGAATGTTGGTATGCTGATTGCGATACATAATACGACCGAAGACATTGTGGCTGCTGAACGAATTGGTGATCCGATTGTGCATAGTGAGCCGCGTCTGATACGGTCCAATCAATGGTGGTTGGATGTTTTTCGCAAAAATGGATTCCGCGCCGAATTTAATGCACAATATAAATGTTTTTGTGTACGACCGCTGCATACGAAACTTCAAGCCAATCGTTTGCAACGGTTTAATAAGTGCGCGGGAATACAACTGGCCTATGCGGGACGAATTAGTGTTAGATAAATATATTGACAAAAGACTTGTTTTGTGATATATATATTTTCTGTCAGTTTAAGGAATACATTATGAGTAAAATAAAAAATGTATATAAATCAATATTAATCAGCGGTATTGTCGTGCCGGCCATGGGTGTTGTTGCGCATTTAATGCCGGGCAAGGGAACATTTGAAATGGATGATGCGTCATTGGCGCATCGGTTTGAAACGGCGTACAGCTTGCGACCGGGTCAGGAACCCTATACATATACATCATATGAATGTGTACCCCATAATCCACGTGGTTATGTGACATCTGAATGGGGCGAAGTGCATCCGATATCCGATGATGGTCGTGTTATGGAAAAAGCGTATGTTGAACCGGGTGAACCGTTTGATACATATTACAGCGATGAACGGTATCTCTGTAATCCGTTCATGATTTATGGTTTGCACTTTTTTGCCGCATGGGGTGCGTATGCCGCATTAAAGCGCCGCGAAAAATGGCTGGCGCAAAAACAGCAATCACGCTAAATAATAAAACCGCCGAATGGCGGTTTTATTATTTGGTTAACGTGGAATTATTCGTGCGCGTTCGCCATATGATGCGTCCAGAACGTATACCGGTTGGCCGACACTAAATACCTGGTCGGTCCCTTGGGTTAGTGTGATTGCTTTGCCATTATCTAGCTTTACAATATATTCATACCCAGTCTGTGCGGACAGGCCTTCCTGGGCCTTGGCACCCAGCGCGCCGCCCAGCACTGCACCGCCAACGGCGCCGATAACGTTAACCGCGCTGTTGCCGCCAATCATAGAACCGGCCGCGCCACCCGCAATACCACCGGCCAAGGTTCCAACGCCGCCGTTTTCGGTTGCAACGCGAACCTGGCGTACGTTGATAATTGTGCCCTCTTGCACGCTGTTAATCTGGCCCGTGGCGGATGTTTGATATGTGTTTGTGCCAATGTTAGATGCGCATGCCGCGAGTGTCACGGCCGCAAATATTGATATAATTTTTTTCATTTTATGCCCTCTTTTCTTAATAATCCTATAAGAAATGCGTTCGGCGTTCAATAATAAAAAAATCCCAGTGACTATTTTTGCCGGGCCGCCGCCAGCATTCTGCCCAGCGCCAATGGTAGACCGTCATGGGGGCAAATTGTATTACAGTAAGTAATCAAAACCCGTGACCGCAGCCAATTTGCGCCTGTGTAGTCCACATTACCGTCCTTGGTAAGGATTTTGCGGTAAATATCTGTGTTCAACGCATCTGACAGAGATTCTGGCACACGTATATATGGATTTTTGATATTGTATTTGCCAATGATTTTGGCCAGTCCCCGTGACTTATGCGGCGCGCCGTCATAGATATATGGGTGGCTATCTGCATTGCTGATTTCGTCAATAATGTCTTTGGTGTGCAGGCCGCTGGTGTTATATTCCTGGGCGGCGCGTGCCAGGATAATCAACTGACGCAGTGCGATTGGGGTATTTTGTGCTTCGCTGGCGGCCGCAACACATCGAACCCACAGTTTTAATATTTCCATTATTTTCATTGTGTAGCCTTTTCATTAAAAATTCCCGCGATTGCGGGAATTTTTATTTAGTTTTGTTTAAACAGCTCTTCCGCCTTGACTTTTTTGTCTTTGGTTTTGACGTGGGTCAACATGGCGTCCAGGGCCTTGCGTTCGAACAACATTCCGCGCAGCATCGCCAACGCGTTCGGATTCTTGTTATAGAATTCGAATACGGATTGCGGGTTCGGATAACGCGCGGCCTCGGCCCAGATGGCCTGTTGCAGATCTTCGCGTGTGATTTCAACTTTGTTCTGTGTACCCCACTCTGCCAGGATCAGACCCAATTTAACGCGGCGTTCTGCTTCTTTGCGTTCTTTCTTTTCGTCCCATTTGTGGTCACCGGATTTGCAATGATCGTCGCAATGTGCATGCATACGGTCGTGTTCGGCCTTTGCCATATCTAATTCTTGAACAACCAGATTTTCCGGAACGTCCAGTTTAACCTTGTCTGCCAATATGTCCAACAGTTCGCTGCGCATGTCGCGCTGGGCGGCTTCGTTATACTGATCTTGCAGGATTGTTTCAATGTGCTTGCGCAGGGCGTCAACGGTTTCCTGGCCAACGGATTTTGCCAATTCGTCGTTCAGTTCAGGTAAGATGTGCTTGCGAATTTCGTGGATTTCAACCTCGAACCGGGCGTCTTTGCCGGCCAGGTTTTCTGCATGATATGCATCCGGGAATTTTACGTTAACATCAAATTTATCGCCCACCTTGTGACCGATAATCTGGTCTTCAAATCCCGGAATAAATGCGCCAGAACCCAAAATCAGGTGATGCTTTTTCGCCTCGCCGCCTTCAAATGCTTCGTCGCCGACAAAACCCTTGAAGTCAATTACAGCAACGTCGCCGTCGGCTGCTTTGTATTTTGCATCCTGTTTTTCCGCAGTGCTGCGGTTTTTGCGGATGTTTTCAATGGCCTTATCGACTTCTTTGGGATCGATGTCTGCAACTTTTTTTGTGACTGTGAATTTTTCCAGATCAATCGCTGGCAATGTCGGCAGAATATCAAATTCCAGGCTGTATTCCGCGTCCTTGCCGATTTCCCAACCGGCCAAGTCTGCCTTTGGTGCGCCGGCCAGGCGGATCTTTTTCGACGCCAGATATTCTGTCAAATCTTTGTTCATTAATTTATCAATCGCTTCGCCGTATGCGGATGCGTTAAATTTTTGGCGCAGAACCGATAATGGAATATGACCCGCGCGGAAGCCCGGCATTTTCGCCTTTTTGCCATATTCTGTTAATATTTCGTCGGCGGCCGCCTGCAGATCGCTGGCAGATATAACGCCAGTTACTGAATAGTGTAAATCTTTGATTTTTTCTTTTTTAAACATGTTTTTCCCCTAAAGAAAGTGAAATTGCGCACGAATTATACACATATATTTTTGTAAACGCAAGCATGATAATAGCCTTTTTTATTGACAGGCGATGTGCGCGCGTGCTAGGTTGCGTCCGGCAATATTAAGAAGGAAATATTAGTATGCAAGATAAAGAGTTGCTTAGAAGGATTAATGCGGAAAACCTGGGGCGCCTGATAGGGGTTGGTTGTTGTTGGGTTGCTGTTTTATTGGTCGGTTATTTTAATCGATCCAGGGCGGATGCGGTCACGTCCCAGGACGTGTCGCAGAAAGCGTCTGTGGCATCCGTGCGTGATTCTGTGGCGGCCCCGGCTATTGTTCTAAAGGCAAAAAAACGCACCAGATAGTTTCGCGACAAATAAAAATCCCGCAATTGCGGGATTGTTTATAGTTTAGCGACATTTTTCGGCCAGTTTGTCATACCAGCGGCGACGTGCCCCCAGCAGTCCCAGCCCCAGCATCGCCGGATACATTGCCCATGGGGATGCCAAATAAGATTTCCTTTGGTCTGGTATCCCGTCAAACTCTGGCGTGTCCCATGAGGTTACTGTATAGTGTTTATGTTCTTCCGGTGTGTTAAAAGAATATGCGCATTCATATCGATGCGTCAGCGAATAATCATCGCTTTCTGCATACGGGTGAATTGCGCCACCCATATGTGCCAATAAGCCTGCGGCTGGAACCAACGCCGCGCCAATCATGAAACTTTTTGCTTTGTTTTTGAAATCGCTCATCCAAGACTCCCTTGTTATCTTTACAATATAGATATGGTACAAAAATATAAGATGTCAACAGTTGTGCGCAAAAAAATAACACCCCATTTCGGGGTGTTGTGGTGATTAACGTGACTTGATATTGTTTTCGCGCGCCAATTGCTCAATTTGTGCGTTATTTAACGCTATCTTATGCTTTGCGTCTTTTTCAATCGAATCTATTTGGTGCACAATGTTATTGTAGCGTGCAGCACCGCGTGCGCGACGTGCATCGGCTCCTTCTTTGCTGTATTTGCTAAGGTCGTCCCATGATTCTCCACATTTGAGGCTCAAAAACAGCCCGCTTATTTCGTAGTTTGCGGCATAGTGGATGCTGTCGTTTTGCAGGGTTAAGTTTGCGATTTTTACTTTGGCCTCGTGTTTCTTCTCATAATATTTTGCAATCTGTGAACCAATGCTGGCGCCACCGGCAATAGCGGCGGCAAATATCACCAATTTGCAGGCGTTGTTGTATGCTTTTTTCATTTTATCTTTGTCCATCTGAGACTCCCTTATTATCATTACACTGTAATATAATACCAAAAATATAAATTGTCAAGTGTTTTAGGGTAAAAAAACACACCCGGTTTCCTGGGTGTTGTGTTCGTGTGCATAACGATAATTAACGTTTGCTGATTCCCTGTGCATGGCTGACGCCAGGGATGGGGATGACAAATTTTATTGCATTCGTAATAAAATAAAACCCACCATTCGGTGGGTTTTTCGTTCCAGAAACGATTAACGTTTCGAAAACTGTGTCGAACGACGTGCCTTGCGAACACCATAGTGCTTACGTTCTACAACACGGCTGTCGCGTGTCAAGAAGCCCGCCGCCTTCAGCGCTGCGCGCAATTCCGGCTCTGCCTTTTCCAAGGCCTTGGAAATACCGTGTTTAACCGCGCCCGCCTGGCCGGACAGACCGCCACCCAGAACGAATGCATGAATGTCGTATGCGGTTTCGCGTTTTGTAACACCAAACGGCTGGGCGATGATCATCTGTAATACCGGACGACGGAAGTATTCAGCCATCGGTGTTTCGTTAACATAAATATTGCCCTTGCCCGGAACCATGTATACACGTGCAACGGAATCTTTACGTTTGCCGGTTGCATATGTTGCGCCATTCAACTTAACGGCCGGTGCCGTGGTCTTTTTTGTCGCCACTTTCTTTGCGGGGGCGGCTTTCTTGGTCGTTTTTGCTGCAGTTGCAGTCTTTTTTGTTTCTGTCATTATTCGCCCCTTTTATTTTTGCGGTTCAAAGAACCAAAATCGATAACAACCGGTTTTTGCGCTTCGTGTTTGTGTTCGGCGCCTGCATATACGTGCAGTTTGGTTAAGCGCTGGTTTGCCAATGCAACCGCTGTGCGACGGCCCATCATGCGCTTTACTGCATTGAAAACCAATTTTTCAGGTTTTTCTTCGCGCATCTGGCCCAGTGTGCGTTCTTTCAAAGAACCGGTCCACAGCGAGTGCCAAAAGAATTTTGTCTTTTCCGCTTTGCGGCCAGACAATGCAACCTTGTCTGCGTTGATGATGATAACGTGGTCACCGCAATCCATGTTCGGTGTCCATGTCGGCTTGTTCTTGCCGCGCAGGATGTTTGCAGTAAATGCCGCCAAACGTCCCAGCGTACAATCAGTTGCGTCAATCAGATACCATTTGGCCTCTAATTCGCACTTTTTTAACGATTTTGTCGCTGCCATTATTTTACCTTTTTATTGTTTTTGCGCGCCCATTATGCCGCAACCGCCCCCAAAAGTCAAGAAAAATCCGTGCGGTAAAATAATACCGTATTTTGTTTTGCGATACGTGCCGTGTTTTCAGTGTGGGTATTGTCGCGCCCTATTTCCACGTCGCCGGGATGTCGGCATAATCATCCAGTTTGGTATCGCCCTTGTAACAGGACCCAACCTGGGCTTTTGTTGCGTCCGGCCATATTTCATATAAGTATTTGCCATTTATTTTTGCAGACGCCCCCGTCAGGGATGTGCAACCATTAAACATGCTTGTAAACATAAGCGTTTGTACCATGCCGGATATATCACCGAACAGATTCTGCGGGATGGACGTCAGGCCATTGCATCCACTAAATGTAAAATAGAACATATACGTCGCCGGCGCACCGGATATCCCCGCAAACAGGTTTTCTGGAATCGGGCCCGTCAGACCACTGCATCCCTCAAATGTGCTATTGAACATATAAGGTGCTGGCGCACCGGATATCCCCGCGAACAGGTTTCCTGGGATCAAACCAGAAAGACCGCTGCATCCTTTAAATGTGCTAGAGAACATATACTGTGCCGGGGCACCAGAAAACTCTCCAAACAGGTTTTCGGGAATCGAACCGGAAAGACCACTGCATCCTTTAAATGTGCCACCGAACATATTCTCTGCCGGCGCACCAGATATCCCCGCAAACAAGTTTTCTGGGATAGAACCAGAAAGACCGCTGCAACTATAAAATGTATTGTAGAACATATAAGGTGCTGGCGCACCAGATATCCCCGCAAACAGACTTTCAGGAATCGAACCGGAAAGGTGGTAGCATCCATAAAATGTATAGTTGAACATCCAATCCGCCGGCGCGCCAGATATCCCCGCGAACAGGTTTTCGGGGATCGGGCCAGAAAGATTGCTGCATGCCTGAAATGTAAAACTGAACATATACTGTGCCGGGGCGCCAGATATCCCCGAAAACAGGTTTTCAGGAATCGAACCAGAAAGATTGCTGCATCCAGCAAATGTGTTATAAAATCTTGGCTGCTGGCTGGCGCCACGACCATCACCAATCGTTGAAAATATCGTCCCAAGGGACCCTGATATCCCTGCAACATTGTAATTACCCATAAATGATATCGCGGCGGTTGATGTCGACGTACCGTACCCCGTTGCCCGACCACCGATACCGATGGTGCGGGCACCGGCGGCGCTGTATGTGTGACTGTATGTTGTTTCGGTCGTGTTTGTACGCTTGATTATATCCTTGGTCCCATCACCCCAATCAACCATAAACGTACCCTTTGCGGACATTTTAAAGCTAAACGTTTTGGTACTGGATGTGGTGGTGACAAAGAATTTCGATTCATACTTAATCAATCGTCCCACCGCATCGTTTGCCGCAACAGTATCGGCCGCGTACTGTGTGGCATATTCACTGTGCAGGTAATCCGTGGTCGCATCGCCATTCAATCGTTTATTCGCAATATCCACCATCCCCAGCAGATATTCCATATTTGCCGCAACCTTTGGATTTGTGACATTTGG
>JAAVBP010000018.1 GCA_014803525.1 bacterium | reverse complement strand
TTTCAAAGACAATGCGATAACCGCATCCAACGATCCGATTGGTATCGTTATCAATATTGCCAACAGTGCACGAAACCAATACGGCCGAACATATGGCCACATGCGCCGATAATTGTATACGAAAGGATTCTTAGTAACTTTGTTCAAACATTGTGTTATTGTCATAATATACCCTTGAAAACTCAGGTCATACCATAGCCCATGGCAACCGGATTATCAAGTATTAAAATACTTGTTTGATATGCTGCCTTAGGATAAAATACCCAGAGTAGAAAGGAGTATAAATATGAAAACAGCAATAGCAATGGTAATTGTGGCATTAGGGCTGGGTGCGTGCAACAGCATATCGGTGAAAGAAAAGACTTTGGAACCTGGCTCAAAGATTTATGCTGCTCGTGGCGGATATACGATGCGCCGCAGTATAAAAGATGAACTGGAAAGACACGGTCACATTGTTCTTGTAGGCAAGGCTGTGCTGCGCGAAAGTTATGATACAGACGGTAACGAAGTCACAAGCGAGCGAGACAAGATACCCGGCGACACACGCTATTACGTAAGCGTAAGGGAACGTCGCGAGAAATTTCGTCCCATTTGGTGTTCGTTGAACGGATTCTGGTGGTGGAATTTTAGTGTATCCATAGCGGACCAGCAAACTGGCGAAGAACTGATGACATGGCGTGGCCGCGGATGCGCCGACAGTTCCATGCGTCTATTGCGTAAGACACTGGATAAAATGGAGAAAACAAATGGAGATGGGAAACATTAATCAAATACTTGCCATTGTGCGTGCATGTGACGCCGTAATATTGGCCACATGCGCATATGATGCGCCGGACGCACGTCACGTCACAAACATAATGAACCGGGACACAGATGATTTGAAACTGTACTTTATGACATCGCACGACACGCCAAAAGTATCGCAGTTAGAGTCAAACAATCAGTGTTGCCTGTATTATTTTGACGACAAAACGCGTCATGCGGTGCGGCTGTATGGGACAATGGAATTTGTATCAGATGCCGATATTCGCCGCGCACACTGGCGGCCAGAATTTGAAAAATTCGGATACGGCGGCCCAGACAATCCGAATTTTGTACTGATGCGTTTTGTGCCAAACAAATACAAATATTATGTTGGCGAACAACAAATCACCGGCAATTTATAACAATAAAAAAACGGGGCAAACGCCCCGTTTTTTTAGACCGTGAGAATTAGTCTTTGTTTGTGTATTCACAAAAACCTTCGTTCGTGTCACAGCGCGCGATAACACCTTCGCTGATGAAATATCCACGTTCGTGCAGACATGCAGCGCATACTTGCGGTGCCTCGGTCCCGATGTGCCAGTTACCACAGTTTGTGCAACGCCACATTACGATTTTATCAGATTTGAACAATGTACCGTTTTCAATAGCTTCGGCCAATGCGCGAAAACGCGATTCATGATAACGTTCTGCATAACCGATATTTTTCAGTACTTCTGCGATTGCCGGAAAGCCTTCTTGGGCGGCAATTTGCGCGAATTTCGGATACATGTCGGTATTTTCTTCGTTTTCACCGAATGCGGACGCCTTTAAATTTTCCAATGTTGTACCGATTTTACCGGCCGGGAATGTCGCTGTTATTTCCAAGTCGCCACCTTCTAGGAATTTAAACAAACGTGACGCGTGTTCTTTTTCCTGGTCTGCGGTTTCCAAAAAGATTTTAGAAATTGCCTGAAAACCATCTTTTTTGGCCTGGGACGCAAAAAAAGTATAACGATTACGTGCCTGGGATTCGCCCGCAAATGCGATCAACAGATTCTTTTCCGTCTGAGTTCCTTTTAATGAAACAGTCATATTTTGTTCTCCTTTGTGATTTCTGTCCATATCATAACAAACAATGTGACAAAAATCAAAAAAATCTTTGCCACATATTTTCGTTGATTAATCAAGTGATTATCTGGTTTGTTGTTTGTTTTTGCATGCAATTGCATCAATTAAATCACTGTATTCATCATACAGACGAATACCCATAAATGCGCGCGCCTGTTCAATGCTGTCCCCATATGACCAATATGTCCGATTGTCGGTTTCATATTTTGCGACAACCCTTTGCGCCTTATCAATCAGGAATCGCCCAAAACTGTTTTTTCCAACGATTGCCGCACGATAAAATTCAAACCTGTTCTTTTCTGTTCGGTTTATTTTTTCCAGCAATACAAACTCTTGCCCACGCACAATTTGGATTTTATGTTCAAATTTGTTCTGAACACGCCATGCGCCGGCAATATACTTTACACAATCAATATCTAAATCACTCAGCGGATATACTTTGTTCTTTGAATCAATTGCCGTTGCACCACGTTTACAATCAATTTTAAACAACATTTCTTTGGCATGTTCATTCAGGACAATATCGCCGCGCGATGAAAAACTAATCATTTTTTTCCTCTAATTCTAAAAATTTTTTTTCAACCGATGCAATCAGTTCTTCAATACCGATGCGGCCAGCTGCACTGATTGTCATGATTTCCGGTTTCTTTTTACGACCAAATGATTTTTTGAATGCGGTCATGCGTTCTTTTAATTCATCCGAATCAACTGCATCGATTTTGTTTATAATAACCATTTCTGGCTTATGCATCAGGCCACCGCCATATGAATCCATTTCATGACGAATGGCGGCATAGCGCGCCGCCCAATCCGGCTCGGCCCCATCAATTACATGCAGAATCATTTTTGTGCGTTCCGCATGGCCTAAGAAACGGTCCCCCAGACCGACACCGGTATGTGCCCCCTCGATAAGTCCAGGCAAGTCAACCAATACAAATTCACGATCATGCGCATACATTACACCTAACTGTGGATTTAATGTTGTAAACGCATAATTTGCAATCTTTGGCCGGGCCGCTGTCACCGCAGACAACAATGTTGATTTACCCGCATTTGGAAATCCGACCAAACCAATATCCGCAATCAGCTTCAGACGCAGAACGACCGTTCTTTCTTCGCCGGGCAGACCGTCATTTGCCTGGCGCGGGGCGCGATTTGTCGGGCTTTTGAAATGCAGATTCCCCCATCCGCCATTACCGCCACGGGCCGCACGATATTCCATACCGTCCTGGTTCAGATCGGCGTATTCAATTTCTTCGTTTTCTGATAAGATCACCGTACCCGTCGGCACCGGCAACACAAGGGTTTCCCCCGAATATCCGGTACGCATTTTTCCCATCCCATTCTGGCCACGTTGGGCCGCAAAACTGGTCTTATAGCGATAATCGATTAATGTATTAACATTCGGCACCGCACGGAAAACAACATCACCACCGCGACCACCATCGCCGCCATTTGGACCGCCGAATTCAATATACTTCTCTCTGCGAAAGCTGGCCGCACCATTACCACCGTCACCTGCTTTAATCTTTATCTTTGCCTTGTCTAAAAATTTCATATTTATCGCCTTTTTGCATCATTATAACTTAAAAACTTGCAATTTCCACAGGAAAAGAGTATAATTAATTTGCTGCGAAAGCGGTGATGATTCTGAAGTCTTTGCGGAATAAACGTTTTGGACCCGGGGGCGGTACCCGGCAGCTCCACCACTTTTAACCTGGGACGAAAGAAAATTATTATGGACGTGGGAATGTTGCGGTTTGTGCCGTTTTTGATAAGGAATGCGTACAAGCGTACGTGACCGCAGTCAAAGACAAATGCGAAACAGGCACCGTTCATAATAATTTTTATTGGGGCTGACATAGTTTCGACAGGCGCAGTAAAGGCAAAAGATTGAATCCGACGTGGTGTCGTTAAAAACCGAATAAAAACTGAATGGCGATAGAATCGCTGCGAACGACAATGTTCGCCTTGCAATGGCTGCCTAAGATGGCGTTGAATATGGTTGGCAATTGTTGATCATATTCGTTTTAGCGATTGCGGGGCCCGCCGGGTGCCTGGCACCAGAAATCCCGGCATTTGATCATAAATAAACATAGGAAAGGCAAAAAAATGTTTGGAAAAGTTAAAAAAGTGTTCTTTACGGGTATGTTTGGAATCCTGTATGTATCATTTATGGCACAGATTGTTTATATTTTGGGTTGGGTTCCGGGTGTCGAAGGAAAATTAAGCTGGATGGCTGCCCTGTCCATGGAATGGTTGGTTTTGATTGCCGCGCGTTATTTGTCCAAGCGCAGCAGCACCGGCGCACAGCACAACGGTTATAACAATCGTCGTCGTTAATACATTAACATGACAAATAAAGATCCTCCCACGCGGAGGATTTTTTATTACCTTGAAAAGTAAAAAAAATAGCTTATATTTATGTTCGCTATGAATAAAGAATACATCCTGCCGTTTAGAGATTTAGTTGTACACCCAGGCATGACCGTGCCGGTGTATATTGACAACGCAATGTCAATTGCCTGTATTGAGGCCGCAGCAAAAGAAAAACAGCGCTTGGTATTGGCCCCTCAACACAGTTGGGGATATCCAACCGACGCCGAAGATATTCAACAAATCGGCACAATCGGCGATATCGCCCAGGTCTTGCGTATGCCGGATGGCGCGATTCATGCCGTTATTCGCACAACAGATGCCGTAGAATTGTCCGATATCGATGTCACAGATGGTATCTTTACCGCCGCGATTACACGCATTGAATATCAAAACGATGCCGAAGCGGAGCAAACAATCGCCCTGCGTGATAAAATTGCAGAAAACCTGCAACAACTGGCCTCCAGCAGAAAGTTCAAGACGGACAAACTGCGTACGATTATCCAGAATTACCCATTGCCGGCATTTGTTGATGCTGTTATTCAGACGGCAGATATCGATACAGATATTGCAGCCAAAATTTTGCGCACACCATCATGGCATGAAAAACTGGTTATATTGCTGGAACAGATAAATCTGATTTATGAGACCGCAAAAATAGAAGATGCTATCAATCGTCGCATTCACCAACAGATGGAGTCCGGCCGGCGCGAAGCGATTTTACAAGAAAAATTGCGTGCGATTCAGCGCGAGATGGGCGAAGACAGTGAAGAAATGGATTCTGAAAACATGCGCAAACGGATTGAGCGTGCCCACCTGCCCGCAGATGCGCGTGACAAGGCATTGTCTGAATGGCGTCGCATGAAATCAATGGCCCCGATGTCAAATGACGGTGCGATATTAAAAGCATATTTAGAAGAATTATTATCCATGCCATGGGATAAAAGCGACGCACCGAAAATTGATCTGGCCGCGGCACGCGAAATATTGGATACCCAGCATTCCGGAATGCAACCGGTCAAGGAACGCATACTGGAACACATTGCGGTTATGAAAAAGACCGGCGCAAATCGCGGTGGCATTTTATGCCTGGTCGGCGCGCCGGGCGTTGGCAAAACATCACTGTGCAAATCTATTGCAGATGCACTGGGGCGCAAATATCACCGTATATCCCTGGGTGGCATTTCGGACGAGGCACATTTTCGCGGGCACCGCAAAACCTACCTGGGCTCGCAGCCCGGGCGCATTATGGATGCACTGAAACGGTGTAAGGTGAATAACCCGGTTATAGTCTTGGATGAAATTGACAAGATGGGACGTGATTATCGTGGCGATCCAGAGGCAGCGTTACTGGAAATCATGGATCCGGAACAGAACAAGACCTTTCGCGATCATTATCTGGAGGTTGATTTCGACCTGTCAAATGTTGTGTTTATCGCAACCGCAAACAGTCTGAATTTATCAAGCGCCCTGAAAGATCGTATGGAAATAATTGAAATCCCCGGATACGCCGAAGAGGACAAGGTTCGCATCGCGCACGACCATCTGGTTAAGCGCGCGGCAAATGACACTGGTTGGGCGGCAGAAAATATCACTATTTCCGATGACGCAATTCGGCATATCATTCGTAACTATACATCCGAACAGGGTGTGCGCCAGCTGCAACGTGAATTGACCGCGATACTGCGACGCTCGCTTCTTGAAAATGATGGCGAAGATGTTGCGACGGAATTTACAAAGTCCAAAATCGATGATTTATTATCCATCCGCAAATCCGCCGGCTTTGCAAAGCGTATTGGATTCGGCGCAAATGCGTAACAGGAAAATCAAAATGATTCTGATAATAAATACATCTGGGAAAGACTTGGAATTCGCGCTGGGCGATAAGCATAAAATTGTTGCGGTGGAAAAGCAATCGAGTGCCCTGCCCATCGAATGTGAAAAATTTATGACGGAATGCGGCGCGGCGTGGCGGGATCTTTCCGCCATTGGCGTTGTTGTTGGCCCGGGCAGCTTTACCGGCGTGCGCCTGGGCATCGCATATGCCAAGGGATTGGGGATGGGCCTAAACATTCCGGTTGTTGGTATAAACGCGTTTGAATTATATTTAGCCGCAACGCCGGATGCATTCGTTGCGATTGATTCCGGACGCGGTGATTTCTTTGTTGCGTCGCCACTGACGGCACCCCAGACAATGACGATTGATGAGCTGGAAACGCGTCAAATGGAATGCCCGCGCACGGTTGGGCACCAGCCTTTTAATTTGCTACTCGGCACCGATATTGTGCGCAAAAAGATTGCGGCGGGCAATTTAGAACCGGCGGTTCCGATGTATCTGCGCCCAAGTTATGTGGAGACTAATAAAAAATGCTGCAACAACTAGAAGACCTGCATCGTCAATGCTTTCCACACAAGCCGTGGAGTGCCACGGAATTTGCCGATTTGAAAAAAAGCGGCTGTGATATTATCGCCAGTCAAAACGGATTTATAGTTTACCGCGTTGTTGCGGACGAGGCAGAGATTATCACCATCGGTGTTGCACCGGACGCACGTCGCACCGGTATTGCGGCGGCCATGCTGGCCATTGCGGAATCTGACGCATCAAAGCGTGGCGCCACAAAAATGTTTCTTGAGGTTGCGGCCGACAACGCCCCCGCACGCGCCCTGTACAAGGCGGGCGGATACATTGAGGTTGGCACACGCCCAAAATATTATGACGGCGTGGATGCCATTATGATGCGAAAAGATATATAACACACAGGATCCGCCATGCCCAAATCCGACCCAAATTTTTATGCCGGCCATCGCCAACGTTTGGGCCAGAAAGTTGAAGACAACAAGGTTGCACAATACGAATTGTTAGAGTTTTGGTTAACCAAGGCAGTTCCGCGTCGCGACATGCGCAAATTAGCGCATAAACTGATGGAAACATTTGGCAGTTATCATCAAGTAGTAACCGCGCCACGTGAACGTTTGCTGGAAATTGATGGTGTCGGTCCTGCGATAGTGCGGGTATTGGAGGGCCTGCGTCAATCATCCGAAATAGATTGTGGTGAACGTATCGCATCAAACCCTGTTTATTCGGACCCGGTTATATTGGCAAACTATTGCAAATCCCAGGTTTGCGGAAAACCGGTTGAAGAAATTCATGTGATGTATCTGAATGACAACGATTGCATGATGGCAGATGACATGCATACGCGTGGCGACTTTGACAATGCAACGGTGTATCCGCGTGTTATACTTACGCGCGCCCTATTCTTGCATGCCAAAAGCGTTCTGATATATCATAATCACCCCAGTGAAAAAGCGCGTTTTTCATCAGCAGATATTTATTGTACGCAACAAATTTATGAAATATTGGCCCAGAACAATATCGCACTATATGACCACTATCTTGTTGCAGGCGCCGCGGTACACTCTATCCGAGAAACAGATTTTATGCGACGTTCGTCTTGGTTTCAGACTGAACAAAATCCATAACACGCGGATCAAATATAACATCACGCGGACGCAGCGCCGATGCAATATGCATATCGGATGCCTGACGTGTGCGCGACAGTGCGACGTACGCCTGGCCATGGGCAAATGCACCGCGGGAAATATCCACAACGACCGCATCCAGTGTTTTGCCCTGGGCCTTGTGTATCGTCATGGCATAGCCCAGGGCCAATGGAAACTGTCTGTATGCGCCAATTTCATTTTCGACAAGACGGTCATTCTCGTCCCGCGTATATTCAATCTTTTGCCATTTTTCGGGCCGAACCGACACAACCTCGCGCGAGTCTGACAGTAACTGCACCGTGATTTCACGCCCAGACATAGCCCGCACAATCCCCATTGAACCGTTATGCCACTTATCACCATTTTTCACAAAAACGACCAATGCGCCAACCTTTAAAACCAATGACAGTGGCGCCGGCACATCACGTTCAGAGAAATTTCCGGTCAGTTCGCCGTTATACGCAACCTCTGGCGCGTTGATTTGGGCCAGCCGCGCGGCATTTATCCGTTCGGCAACCGCCCGAAACGGCGTAATCAATACCGCATTTTCGCGACGCGCCGTATCATCAATGCGTAACGCATTAAAAAAACGCAGCGCATCGGCATCACCCGCGCGAAGGCGCGTTAAGTTATCCAACAATTCCGTATCATTCTGGCGATAGACCAATTCAAAGTTAAATCGCACAAATTTCGCCCGCCGATACACATTACTGTCAAAAAAGTACGCGTTTTCATGTTCATAGTTTTGTGCATATAATGCGGCCGCATCGCGCGTAATAACCGGCGGCAATTGATACAGGTCACCGATTGCCAGCACCTGTAATCCGCCAAAGGGGGTATTTTCGCGACGCGCCTGGCGTGCCAGAATATCCATCGCATCCAACAGGTCTGGGGCGACCATGGAAATTTCGTCTATGATTAAGACATCGGCGCCGGTCAAAATGTTACGCGTTTTCGCCTTTAGTTTAAGGAATTCCGGCATTATAAAATCACGCGGCTGGATCTGGAACATGGAATGAATGGTCTGTCCCCCGATATTCAGGGCCGAAACCGCCGTCGGGCATGCGCATATTATGCGCTTTTTCGATGTCGCACGCAGATAGTTTACAAATGTAGACTTTCCAGTTCCGGCACGTCCCATGATTAACAGATTGGAATTTGTGTGTTCCAACGCGCGCATCGCGGCCATTTGCGTTTCGTTTAAGATGGGAACGATTTCACTCATACCACCAATGGTGCCATACTGTGCAAAAAAATACAAGATATAAAAAGCCCCCTGCCGGCGGCGCCGACAATACGGACACGCGGCCTTTGCCAATTCGTGCCATTGTCATTACGGCGGGGCGCCCCGCCGTAAATCCAGCAAACAAGAACCTATTCTGATTTTCTGTAAATTTTGTCTTGCAACAAAAATGAAAATATATATAATAATGTTCGTTGGGTTAGTAGCTCAGTTGGTTAGAGCGGAGCGCTCATAACGCTTTGGTCGTGGGTTCAAGTCCTACCTAACCCACCAATATAATTCCGCCATTGGCGGATTTTTTTATTTTATCATGCATTTATCACCCGCACCCAATGCGCCCCCGCATAAAATATATAACAAATACATATTTTTTCACTTGCACGACATATGGCTTTTTTTCTACCCTTATATACAAAAGAGAGGAAAATATGGCGAAAAAGTGCAGATTTCTGGGCATATTGGCATCTTTGGCGATTGCATTATTTACGACAAATTCGTTTGCCGCCGACTATACATGTAGCACCGTAAGAGAATATACATCATGTAATGCCGGATATTATCTAAGTGGTACTGGCGCCGGGAATTCATGTATAGACTGCAAAACAGCAAGTAATACAACCAGCACGAATAATATAACACGTGATTGTACAACCGTAGAAAAAAATTCAGTGCATGCCACAGCATGCACAATAACAGACTATCAAACATGTACTGGTAAATACACAAGCGGTAATGCCGGCAGCAACGGTGTTAGCCAGTGTACAGGATGCAGTGCCTACACAAGCATGTCTTCATCATCACCACGGGCAACGGCATGTATGGCAGGATATTATTTAAGTGGATCAACATGTAAATCATGCCCCGATAAATCAACCTCGTCAGCAGGAAACACCCAAGCGCAATGCGTATGTCAGACAGGTTATCATAATCGTGCTGGGGCTATCGGCAGTAACGCCACAATATTGGCAGAGGATTTTGAACGTGATGCAGACGGCTGCTCTGCTTCATATACTATTACATATGCAAATATGACTGGGGCCACTGCATCATCAAGTGGAATGCCCAGCAGTTATACGTATGGGACTGGCGCCACTATAAACGGAACGCCGACAAAACCAAATTATACTTTTGTAGATTGGTGTACAGATTCTACTTTGAGAAATTGCAACAAAAGCTGGAACATCTCTAGCACATCAACAGGCACAAAAACTTACTATGCAAAATGGGCATCAGAGGTTACGCTGTATCGAAATTATTCAACCGCAGATCAGACAACTCTGGGCACAATTTATGCCTTAAATTCGGGCAATACACCATCGTGGTATAATAGCGACCGCTCTGGTATGATTTCTAGCATCACCCCACCGACACGTACAGGATATACATTTAATGGATATTACACGGCCCGTTCAAACGGTGTCGAGCGCATATCCGCCAACGGCGATCTGCATTATGGTTATGAGATAAGTGGCGCCACAAACCTATATGCCCAGTGGACTGCGAATTGCATAGAGGTAAAACTTGATTACAATGGTGGGAATGCGGCAAACATGCAAGGTACCAATTTCGTTTATACAAAACCAGACAATTTGACATCGTTTTACGGGGAATCTGCATGTACTGAACCTGGCTATTTAGTGTTTTCTAACCCGATTAAGCCAGCCACTCGTGAAGGATATACGTTCAAAGGATTTTATACAGCCAAATCTGGTGGCACACAGTGTTTTAATGAAAATGGTCAACGTACTGGGAACACCGGTTGTACGCAAACATCTGCGACCACTCTCTATGCCCAATGGGATGGCAGTACCTATGACGTATCTTTAGATACAAATGGGGGCACAAAACGGCTGGGCGGCAAATTGGCGACAATGCTTCATATAACCCCGACCAATCATTCTGTTAATTATTCTCTTGATAACGCGACCATGGACTCATCAATAGCGGTACAGAATATGCCGACACGCAATACAAGCACATCAGAGATTGGTACCACTTACGTTTTTGGTGGATATTTTGAAAACAAATTGGATTTTACAAACGGCGTTTTTACAGGAAGCAGTTCTTCGCTGGGCCAAGAATTCCTCTCATCAACGGCCACTTTTAACACAGACGTATATTCACGAACATCTTTCCCGGCCCAAGTTTACGCATATTGGCGTGTACAATGCAGTTCTGGATACTATCTGCCCGCCCTCACAGAAAGATGCAGCAAATGTCCGGTCGGATCTTATTGTGGTGGCAGCGGCCTTTGGGCTACTGAATACTATGTTCTAGCCCACACAGACCAGGGTAAAACCACATGTCCCACGGGTTATACATCGAATGCAGGGGCCACTTCGATAAATGAATGTTACAAAACAACCACCGCAGGGAATTATATTGCAAATGCGAATGACGCCACCGAAACGGTGTGTCCGGCGGGATATTATTGTCCGGGCGGTATCAAGGTTTACTATGGTGCAACCGGAGGGAACACTGCCTGTCCAGCTGGAACAATGAGGGATTCAACCGGTGGCCAGACGGTAAACGGTTGTGCTGTATGCGGCGAAAATCAATATAACCAATATACCGGACAAACCAGTTGCACACGATGCCCAAGAGGAACATCTATTGCCGCCGGCGGTACCAAGGAAGATCATGACTCACAAAGTGATTGTCAGGTAACGGTGTATACAATTGACTATGAATTGAATGGTGGAACAGAACCCACAGATTCTTTGACAACCATGCCACGCAATCGCCTGTATGACGAAGACGTAGAAATCACCGGGAAACCAACAAAACTCGGATATGATTTTGGCGGATGGTGCACCACCAATCCAGAAACTAATGAGAACGCCACATGCGCCATGACACAAACAATCAGGGCCAATACATCAACATCAAACCGTACATTCTATGCAAAATGGACCGCGCATACGTACACCATCCACTATGAATTGAATGGCGGAACAGAACCCACAGATTCTTTGACAACCATGCCGACCAGCTGGACATATAAAACCACGGTAAAAATCACCGGGAAACCAACAAAGACCGGATATACTTTTGCCGGATGGTGTATGAATTCGGCTTTATCCGGCACATGCAATATAGAAGAAACCATCACGTCAGGTGCAGCGCCCGGGGATAAAACATTCTATGCCAAATGGTCCACAGCCATTGAAAACTGTCAGGCAGGCAAATACTACAACGGCACAGGCCACGTGGCATGTCCGGCTGGCAAATACTGTCCAGGAACAGGCAGCACCCCAATTGGCACCGCCGGATGCGCAACAGACTGTCCGACAGATTCTAAGGGTGGCACAGTGACATCTGCGGCAAATTCAACATCCAAAGACGCATGTTATGTTAACCGTACCAACGTTGAAGTATCACATGGACGCGCAAACCAAATGTGCTATATCACATCCGGTACAAATACATATGACAAAAACTGCACCATTAGCGTGACATCGTGCGACGCTGGATATTATCGCGAACAGGCAAATTCTACGACATGTTCCGTGGCTGGAAACGGATACTATAGTGCTGCGGGCGACCTGACACGCAACGCATGTAGTGCCCTGAACGGTGCCGCGTCAAATGTGACAACAGAAACCCAAACATCTGCAGCAAATACGGCCTGTTATAACATATGCGCTGCGATCAATATAGAAAACGGTACACGCCTGCCGGTAAGTGAAAAGACATTCTTTAGCGGAACGTCATTCCCATCTTGCGTGTATACAACAAGTTGCTCTGCGGGATATACCGCCAGTGGTACAACATGTACGCCAAAGATATTGACAATTACGTTGAATCCGAACAATGGTGGCGCAAATAGCACAATCTATTTGAAGTATGCAACAGGTTGGTATTCTGATGCCGCGGCAACAACATCAATAACGTCGGTCACTGTTCCGTCAAATGGCGACGGCATGGCATTTGAAGGATACACATCCACAAACAATGATGTCGTTGTTGATTCAACGGGCAGGCTGACCACTACATACACGATATTCAGCGCAAACGCCACAGTTACGGCCCAATATGGGAACCGTACCGCCATACATTGTAACGCCGGCACATACTATACCGGTACCGGCACGACATGCACCCAGTGTCCAGCCGGCAGCTATTGCCCGGGTGTAGATACATTTGTTGGTGTTGGGACGGCGCGCGGGCTCAATACATGTCAGTCATTGAACGGCACGTATACACACGCAGATGGCGCGGCCGCAACGACAATCAGTTCGTTGGCCGGTTCAACGGCGGCAACAAACTGCTATGCGACAAACCTGGCATATAAATCCACAACCAATAACGCAGACGGTTATCAGACATGCTATTACAATGCCGCGACCAAGGCTTACAGCTATAACTGCAAAGACATCAAAGTGACCAAATGTAGTGGCGGGCATTATCTGGCCAGTGCAGCCGCAACAGACTGTGCGGAAGTTGGCATTGGATATTACAGCCCAAGCAACGCAACATCACGCACAAAGTGCCCATTCTTGGACAACAATATCGGCGTAAAGACATTTGGCACAACGTCAACAGAAGTTACACAGTGCTATCTGGGGAACATATGGTATGTTCCGGCCGGCGGCCACAGTGCACACAGACGCAGCTGTTATCACATCGACTCGGCCACTTCGGCAAATCCGGATACTGGATACAGCTATAACTGTGACGTATCTGTAATTGTGACATGCGATGGCGGTTATTATGACGACGACAGTTATAAGAACACGAATGGCGAACGCGACTGTATCGCAGTTACAGACAAGGATTCTTATAGCCCGGCCCAGTCATACTTTACCAACGAACCGGCACAGCCCGAGACACCGGGTTCTTCGACCGAGCTGATGTCTTGCCCGGCAACCAAGTCTATTGTAAATGGGTCAACGCAACGCCGTGTATTCCAAGCTGCATGGACAGCATCCGACTATGCGGTATGTAAGTATACAGAGGCCAACTGTAATGCGGGTTATAACGCGGTCACAAATGGCAATGAAATGGCGTGCGAAACATGCCCAGCCAACAAATTCTGTACAGGTGGCAGCACAGAACCGCAATCTTGCCCAGTAGATACGGCCACTGGCGCAACAGGTATCGCCGATGCGGGCGCCAAAAGCATAGAAGAATGTTATGTATATCATGATAACTATGCCGGATTCCAAAACGGAACCGCATCGGCAAAGTGTACATATTCCAGTGCGACACGCGGATATACAAACTGTTCAATAAGGGCACTGACATGTATTGCTGGATACTATTACAACGGCAGTTCGACCAGTCCAGCATGTATCAAGGTTGGATACGGTTTCTGGAGTCCGGCAGATGATTTAAGTCGCAACTCATGTGCTGTTGGTGAAACAACTGATACGGATGCCAGCAGCAGCGCCAGTGACTGTCGCGCATGTGAAGCCGGATATATATGCGACCCGTCAAGTCCGGAAAAGCCAAAGACATGTTCCGAACTGACCAATGGACAGTATACGAAATCGCACACGGGAACAACAACAGTGGATAGGTGCTATCGCGACTGTGCGACCGCAGAAAATGCTGCGACTATGACGGGATACGATTATTACGGAATCGCATCAACATGCGAAATAGACAACTGTATCGCCGGATATACAAAGAACACTGCCCAAAAGATATGTGAACTGTGCCCAGCAGGCAGTTTCTGTGGTGGTGTTGACCCCAATTGCCCGGCAGGCCAAAACTGCGACACGCCAAAAACATGTGCCAGTTTAGGCGATGGCGAATGGCCCTATTCCGATATCGGCGCAAGCGGCCCCAGCAGTTGTTACCGCATCTGTCAGAAATATGCAATTGATGGCGGCACGGCCGTACCGGAAAATAACACGGTACAATATCCGAATGCATGTACGTACAAAGGATTTGATGACGACGGAAATCCATGTGATATTGTTGACGGCAAATGCATTGTTACATCTTGCAAGCCATCGTTTGAAATGGTTAATGGTCACTGTCAGGCATGTAATCGCGAACACGCCCTAAGTTATAAATCAACGGGGAATTGTTTGGTCGAATCGTGTGCGCCGGGATGGCATCCATATGGCCAGAAATGTGAATCCGATATTGCAGAATGTTCGGCACCAAATGCAGTATCTGCCCAGAAACAGTGGAACAACAGAACCAATTCTTATGGCGTATGCACGATCCAAGAATGCGCAGATGGATATCACCTGTCATCAAATGCGTGTGTTAAAGACGTCCAGGATTGCGCCATAGAGCATGGTACCGGAATCAGAGAATGGGACAACAAAACAAACACATGGGGTGAATGTGTGGCGACATCTTGCGATCCGGGCTTTACAAATGACAAGTCCGAAACGAATGAGCCGACCAAACAATGTGGCAGCTGCAGAAACAAGTTCGGCGTTAATGGCGAACTGGCCGCCAGCAGCTATAGCCGCGAGTGCATAATATCCGCATGTATGTACCAAGGTGAAATGTACAACCTTGAAAACAACGAGTGCACGCCGATATGTGATGTAAATGGGTACGAGGATGAAACGGGCACCATGAAATGGAACCCAGTAACACATAAGTGTGAGCGGACCTGTAAAGAAGGATACATAATGTGGTAAACAATAATCCCGGGCAACCGGGATTATTACGTTATATCATTTGACCAGACACAAATATAAATATATCATGCACAACATGAAACATTACGATATTGCAATTATTGGTGGTGGGGCGGCGGGTCTGGCCGCGGCAATGACCGGGACCGCCCGCGGTCGGCAGGTCATAGTATTGGATATGGGCCCCACCCCCGCGCGCAAGGTTATGGCATCTGGCGGCGGACGGTGCAATTTTACAAATATGGCGGCCGGACCAGATAAATATTTCGGAAAAAATCCTAACTTTGTGCGCGGGGCATTGGCACGCGTCAGTGTTACGGATATATTAAGTTGGGTTACACACCACGGATTACACTACGTCGAAAAGACCCCGGGACAATATTTTTGCACAACGGGCGCGGCGGATATTGTACGCGCACTGTGCAACGATGCTGCGAATGCCAAAATAATGACAAACACCAACGTTACCGACGTACAAAAAAATGGCGATACGTTCCGAATTACTTCTGACAATGGTGAAATTTACGCCAACAGTATCATTATCGCAACGGGTGGTATATCATTTGCAACACACGGCGTTTCAGATATCGGATATAAAATTGCAAAGAAATTCGGTCATAAAATCATTCCGCCACGCCCCGCCCTGTGTTCAGTTGATACAAATGTGTTTCCAACCAACTGGGCGGGCATATCCATCCCGGTGGAAATAAATGTTGGCAACCGAAATATTGTCGGCGACATGCTGTTTACACATTTTGGAATTGGCGGACCGGCGGTATATTCTGCATCTGTTGCGGGCAATAATAACGACATAACAATAAATATATTACCGGGCGCAGATGTGTATAATTGGTTGCGTGAAATGAAGCATGAACATGGGCGAAAAAATTTGGCCACAATATTAGGCATGCGATTACCTGCACAAATCGCACGGCATTTTGCCAACGACACAAAAAACATTGCCGATATTCGTGATACAGATCTAAAAAATATTGCACAAAATCTATCACACATATGTATTCCCGCCGGCACATGGCATCATCATGGCATGGCCGCAGCCGAGGTTACATTCGGCGGTATCGATACCGCCGATATATCATCAAAAACAATGGAATCAAAACTGTGTCCGGGCATGTTCTTTGCAGGCGAAGTAATTGATATAACAGGCGACCTGGGGGGATATAACCTGCAATGGGCATGGGCATCCGGACGGGTTGCGGGCACGAATGCATAAACAGAAACGGGCAATTGCCCGTTTTATTTGTTAATTTTCCTGTAAAACCATTATGTTTCCATCACTTACAATCAAGTCCGGATCGTCATTATACGATTTATCCCCGGCCCAGACACGATATTCATATTCCGTACCAGGCGCTCCTTGGACCTGGATTATATGATGACGTGTTTCCAGTGTTAAATCACCATCGCGCGGCACAGAATATTTTACCTGGCCCGATGGAATATCATCTGCAGTACATTCTGGAATGGGCGCGCCATTATCTTGGTCAACAACATCTATGTATTCAACATATTCCGTTTCCGGCATATATTGGTAATCGCGGTGACATCCGGTTAATCCGACCAACGCCGCCAATAAAAATATTCTATATCCTGTCATGGCATTAATTATACCACAATTTAATCGATGTATAAACATTATTTTTAATATTTGCCTTTGTATATCTGATATGATAACATTCCTATATATTGGGCATATTGATATGAAAATACTGCAAAAACATTGGAAACAAAATAAGATAGAAAGCACATTGGCCAGGTATGAGGAAAATCACACCCTGCCTGTGAGTACAGAAAACAATGTCGAATTAAATAACACGATTGATTTTCTGTACAAAAAATTCGGCATACATGATGTACAGCATATCACGGGTGTTATTTGCAATAAATTCATGATTGGAACGGACAAAAATGGCAGTCGTCTGTTTATAAAGACAGGCAAGCATGCCGGCATATATGAAAATGAATACAAAATGGGCGCGGCGTTGTATGATATTGATCCGCAACATTTTATTCGTCCGCTGTATTTTAATGACGATGATACATGTCGATTTTTTGCAAATGAATATGTGCGCGGCATGACGCTTAAAACTGCAATAATGACGAATTCATTAACCCCGGCCGAACGATCAAAAATCATCGGCGATCTGTGGCGGATATTTTGTGCCCTGCGCGCGTCTGATGTTGTGCACCGCGACATCCGTCCGGACAATCTGATGATAATTGACGGGCGCTTGGTTTTGATTGATTTTCAGTTGGCGGTTTCCAAAACAAATTATATCGAACTGGAATATCTGGCGCGACGCCCAAATCGGTTAAGAAAGCTGGGGAATAAACATTTTCGATATCGCCCATTTGTATGGGATGATGCGTATTCATTACTGAAGGTAATGGAATTCATAGGACGCAAGAAATCATATGCGATGCGCTATGACATAATCTATAAACAAATTAAATCATATGTCGGTATGGATAAGATCAAATCATCCGTACGCGAGGGGGATGTCCATCGTATGGTGCGCCACATTCGTAAATTAGGTGGCTTGGCGCCCCGCGCAAGTTAATTGTATAAAAAAATCCCCGCATACGGGGATTTTTTATTGAATAAAATATTTTTATTCTTCTACCGGTTCCAGATCCCCATCCATCTCATCAACGGATTCAACTTCTTGGACCTGGATATCACGCACCTCGGCACGCATCTGACGTTTTACCGCACGGAATTCATCACGTGTGATACAGCCGTCACCATTGATATCCATCGCCGGCAATGCATCCTGTAATTTCGGGCACTTCACAGATTCCGTGTCCAAACAACCGTTTACAAAGTGCATGCGCGGATGATGCGGGCGACCACAATTTAATCCGGCTGCGAACCAGCCCAATGCGAATACGATTACAACAAAAATCAGTTTGCGTACAAAGCGACCAAATTTTGATGCGCCACATTTGCAACCACCACAGCAATGACAATCCGCACCACAACCACATTCGTGCATATCAACCACAGGTGCCGCCATTTTTGCCTGTTTGACCGGCGCCGGTTTTACCGCAGTCTTTTTCGCAACAGTTTTTTTCACTGCCGGTTTTGTTGCAACTTTTTTCACTGGGGCTTTTTTCGCAGCAGGTTTTGCCGCCGCTTTCTTAACTGTTTTTTGTGCCATGTTCCTTCCTTTATGTTATGACAACTATCATTTTATTGAAAATCATTTTTTAAGTAAAGCGGAAAATAAAAAAATCCCCCGATAGGGGGATTCTGTTTCGAATTCAAACGATTTAGTTCAAAGCATCTTTCAAAGCTTTACCCGGTTTGAATTTCGGCTGGGTGGATGCCGGAATCTTGATCGCATCACCAGTCTGCGGGTTGCGGCCTGTGGTCGCTTTGCGCTTTGCGGTTGCGAATGTACCGAAACCAACCAAGCGAACTTCGCCCTTCTTTTTCAGAACTTTTGTAACTGTGTTGATAAATGAATCCAAGCATGCAGCAGCAGTTGCCTTGGTAACATCAACATCGTTTGCGATTGCTTCGATCAATTGCTGTTTGTTCATATGTTTCTCCTTTCATAAATTTTTAAGGTCTGTCCGGCAGTCCATAGGCAATGTCTACAGAATCAATCTGCGGGTATTCAATTGGCCCGCACACCTTTAATTCTGTGGACATTGCCCGTCCTGCACACCCGAATCGTAGAGAATTCCGCCCTTTAAGTCAAGCGCATAATTAAAAAGCGCCGATTTTCTTGCGTTTTTTCTGTCGGCGCATGGGATTTTTATTATCGTTCAACATTACTTTTCAGCGTTGCACGGGCACCGGGACTGTTTGCCTCGCACAGGGTCCAGTCGCCACTGGCCCCTTTAACATGTACAACCTTGAAATGATTTGGCGTCATGGTAAGGATCAAGACAATCACACCCGCCCAAAATGTAAACTTGGTAAATTTCCAAACATTGGAAAAAGATTCCCGTTTAAATTTATCATTCAACAGATTCTGATACATTGCCCAGCCCCAGTTGAACACCAATATCATCACAGCAAAGAAAAAACCAATTGTAATATATCGCCCGAATTGTCTAAATACCGATGCTATTTGATCCCACATGCCACCAGACGCCGGACACACATATAACACCTGAGGGGTTAAATTTTCCGGCACAGCAACAGCATTGTGTGGCGACAATTGCACACCAAAAGACGCAGCAACCACAATCGCAGCCAATGCGATAACAGAAAAAATAAACGATGGCTTCACGCGACACCCCCAATATTTAGAACAACATGGTTATTATATCATAAAAAACTAACCCATTGCAATTTTAGAAACATTATTTTACAATCTTGCACATGCTGCGCAGAAAAACCGATATCGTTGTGGGATTGACCACTTTTAATACCGAAATGCTGAAAATATCTGTTTCGGCACTGGCACGCATCAGGCCCAGATTTACTTTGATCATTCATAATGACAATCCAAATGTTCGACTGACTGCACGCGACATTCGTGCAATGGGATATCGTGGCACGTTGCATATCATAAATAGTGTGAAAACACGTGGACCGCGCGCGGCACGCATGCAAATAATAGATATCACACGCCGATACGTTAATGACGCCCGCTGGATTATTTATGTCGACGATGATGATATCTTATTAAATGTCGATGTACCGGATGTGTCTGATATGGTATTTGCCGTGATTCAAAATGCCCTGCTTGTTAATACACGTGTTTCAGATTTAATGATGGCCGCAACACATCCGGATACAATCATGCCGGACAAGATAAATATATCTGTCCAGCAGCCACATATCGGAATACGTGGAACCGCCATACGTATAAAACACATGACTGAACTGGCCGACATAATTAATACGGATACAGAAACCAAATTGGCTGAAATTGACGATTCGCTGGCATATCGGGCGCCGATTGACGCAATGATGTGGATGGCATTAAATATGCTGATGCGGTATCGTCACCCGGAATGCGCACCCATATTTATGGATTCGACGAATTATATTCAAAACAATATCGATTTTGGCGCGGTTAAATACGGTCGCCCCGGCACAACAGATAAAAATCACGCGGCTCATTTGGATCACGCAATGGCCCGATATGCCAGGGTTATTCAAACCGCAATTAACGCACAATAATTTTTTTAATTATATGATTGAAAATCGACGCCAATGTTTTTAATATGCATTGATAAAAAAAGGGATCCGTTATAATGCAATACAATGAAATTAGAAAATCATTCTTAGACTATTTTGAATCCAAGGGGCATAAAATTGTCCCCTCGGCATCACTGATACCAAATGACCCGACATTGTTGTTCACCGTGGCGGGCATGGTTCCATGGAAAGGTATTCTGCAAGGCGCCGAAGCCCCGTTTGCAACCCGCGTGGCTGACGTACAGAAATGTATTCGCGCCGGCGGCAAGCACAATGATTTGGACGAGGTTGGATTTGACGGCCGTCATCATACTTTCTTTGAAATGATGGGGAATTGGTCTTTTGGTGATTATTTCAAAGAAGGCGCGATTGAAATGTCTTGGGAATTATTGACCAAGGTTATGGGATTGGACCCGAATAAAATTCGCGTGACAACACACGTATCCGACGAAGAGTCAACCGAACTGTGGCGTAAAATCGCCGGCAAAGAAGCCATTCGCCTGGGTGATAAAGACAATTGGTGGTCGGCGGGCGACACCGGCCCATGCGGCCCATGCACCGAAATGTTCTATGATTTCGGTGAAGACATTCAAAACGAAGACGACAGATGGGTTGAAATCTGGAACGATGTATTTATGCAATATGACCGTGATGCAAATGGCAATTTGACACCACTGCCCAAACAAAACGTTGATACGGGTGGCGGGTTGGAACGCTGGGGCGCGATGATGCAGGGTGTGCGTGATAATTATGACACTGACCTGTTCCGCGGATTAATTGGCGCAACCGAAGATGTCACAGGCGTTAAAAAGACAGACGCAAACATCGCATCATTCAAAGTTATTGCAGACCACCTGCGCGCGGTTGGATTTGCAATCGCCGATGGCGTAATACCATCAAACACTGACCGCGGCTATGTTATCCGCCGTATTTTGCGTCGTGCGATGCGTCACGGACAAATTTTGGGACATCGCGGTGCCCTGTTGTCTAAACTGTATCCGGCGCTGGTGACGGAAATGGGTGCGGCATATCCGGAATTGGCCGCACAGCAATCACGCGTTGTTGAAATCATCCAAAACGAAGAAAACGCATTTGCAGATTTGCTGCAAAACGGTATGAAATTGTTGGATGCAGAATTACCAAAGATTAACAATGGCATTTTGCCGGGCGATGTTGCATTCAAACTGTTTGATACATACGGATTCCCGTTGGATTTAACCCAAATGATTCTGCGCGACAAAAACATGGATGTTGACGTTGCGGCATTTGAACGCGCCATGACAGAACAGAAAGAACGCAGCCGCGCAAATACCAAGGGCACAAAGGTATTATGGGAAGCGAAAAATGTCGCCGCAACCGCAGATGCGACAAAGTATGCCCCCAACGATGCAATGGGTTCCAAAGTTTTGGCAATCTTAAAAGGTGAAGAATTTGTAGAATCCGCCGATGCGGGTGACGTGGTTGAAATTGCACTGGATAAAACCAATTTCTATGGCACCCAAGGTGGCCAGGTTGGTGACGCCGGTGAAATTGTTGCGCACGACCAAACTGTAATGACCGTGGCCGAAGCCGCACGCGCCGGCGACGTTGTAATTCACAAGGGAACTGTTAACGCCCCTATTTCCGTTGGCGATACGGTACAAACCGTCATCAATGCCGGCGTGCGTGCGGCAACCGCACGTGCACACACGGCAACCCACCTGTTACAGGCAGCATTGCGCGCGGTATTGAACGAAGATGTGGAACAACGCGGATCCAAGGTATCGCCGGATTCTGTACGTTTTGACTTCTCTTTTGGTCGTGCAATGACGGCGGAAGAAAAACAGGCGGTGGAAGACCTGGTTAACAAATGGATTGCCGCCGACATGCCGGTTGAACACGACGAAATGTCATTGGACGCGGCAAAAGCAAAAGGCGCAATGGCGCTGTTTGGCGAAAAGTATGGTGACACAGTACGCGTTATTACCGCCGGTGATGTGTCATGCGAACTGTGCGGCGGAACGCACGTTTATCACACCGGCGAAATCATAAAGGCCAAGATAAACAAAGAAAAATCCATCAGCAGTGGTATTCGTCGTATCACAATGTCGGTTGGAAACTTGGCCGAATAATAAAAGTCCCACCATGCGGTGGGATTTTTATTTCCTTGCTTTTTCTGCAAAAAATACTATTATTTCCGTACAGGAAAGAGAGAACGGGCATATCACGCCCACGAATACCCCACCGTGATCTAAAGTTATTTTTAATTACCGCATGGGGGAAACAGCCGCGTGTGCCACAGATTCACTACAAATAAAGAATTTCTTTATTCGCAATGAATTTTGTGGCCACGCAAAACATAAACATGTAAAAAAGGATAAAATATGGTAAAAGTTCGTGAAAAAAAAGCGGCACCTGTCGCAACAGAACAACCACACCCCCAGGCACAAAAAAAGGGAAACAAACCCAAAACACCAAAATCTATTAACCCAATGCCGGCGCACGAAGGTGATAAAAATGATGAAAAAGTCTATTTCATGGCACTGGGCGGATTGGAACACATCGGCCAGAACATGTATGTATATAAATACAAGGGCAAATACCTGGTCGTTGATTGCGGTATGGGATTCTTAGAAGAAGAAATTGGTGCCGGTGATGTACAATACTGTGATACTTCGTGGTTGGAAAAACGCAAGAAAGATGTTGTTGGATTTGTAATAACACATGGTCACGAAGATCATATTGGCGCGCTAAAATTCATTTGGCCGAAATTTAGAAAGCCGATATATTGCACACGTTTCCCGGGCGAAATTATCCGCCGCACTTTTGAAGGCATGGAAATGGATTTCAACCCGAAAAAAGACATTGTTGTTTTCGACCACAATGGCGCAACATTAGATATTGCACCGTTCGAAGTTGAAACATTTCATGTTTCCCACTCTATTCCAGAAGCCCAGATGTTAATCGTAAAAACACCAGCAGGTAAAATCCTGCATACGGGCGACTGGACATTTAACGATGACAACCCGGTTGAAAACCCGACGGATTTTGTTCGTCTGCGCGAAATTGGTTCTGATCCAAAATTACTGGCATGCGCATGTGATTCGACATCATCATCGCGCCAGTCAAAACAGACAACCGAGACCGAGGTTCGTGATACATTCACGCGCCTGATGAAAGAAGCGCCAGGCCGCGTTATCGTCACAGGATATTCACGCAGTATTGCGCGTTTAAAAATGTTTGCAGAAGCCGCACGCGCCGCAGGCCGTGTTGCCGCAATCAAAGAACGCAGCAATCCAAACCCGGTGCCGTATGTGGGCCTGCCAGAGTTTCGCGAAATGGGAATTAAGTTCGGATATCTGGGCAAGGATGAAGTTTACACATTTTCGGAAATCAAAGACCTGCCGGCAGAGAAACAGGCAATATTCCTGACCGGGTCCCAGGGGGAACAGTTCGCAATGCTGACCAGACTTTGTCGCGGCAATGTAAAGGAAATGAAATTACAGCCGACGGATACAATTCTGTTCAGCGCCATCATTATCCCGGGGCGCGAACAAGATGTATCATATCTGTATAACAAACTGGCGCGCATGGGCATTAAAACACATACTATATTTGATACAGACCATCTGCACGCCAGTGGTCATGCCGGCCGGCCGGAACTGGAACGCTTTTACGATATGGTTCACCCCCAGGTTTCCATCCCGATGCACGGCGATTACATCAACGAAATGCTGAACGGAAAAATGGCCATGGAACGCGGTGGCGCAAAATACATGATGGTTGTGCACAATGGCGAAATGATTGCACTGTGCGATGGATGTGCACCATATATCGCCGAAACCATTGAAACAGGCTTTGTCGTAATGGAAGGCGAAACCGAACGCAGCAAAAACGATCCGGTATATAAAAATCGTAAAAAGATTGCGGCCAACGGCGCAGTATTTGTTACGTTACCGGTGGACAAGCGCGGATTTTTAAAAGGCACACCAGAGGTATCCAGTGCCGGCATATTTGAAACCGATGACACCGGATTTATGAAACGTCAGATTCAGATCGAAATCACCAAGGCGATAGACGCCCTGACGAAAACAGAACGCAAAGATCGCGGCCGCCTGATTCAGGCAGTACAAACCGCATCGAACCGCGTTGTTCGCGCCGCACTGGGGGCCGATAAAAAGCCACAGTACAGCGTTCACTTTATTCAAAAATAGGCTTGTTTAGAATCCGCCGCCGATCGGCGGATTCTTTTTTTCAAAAAAATGATGGATTTTTTATGTATTTTATGACATAATATCCCGTACGAGAGGATGCTATTCATCTGGAGGAATTTTTATGCAAAAACATTTTAGTTTTTTATTAGCCGTATTTGCAATCAGTGTTATTTCTGGCACAGGGAATTGTGCAGCCACGTCCGTGGCCAGTACAGAATATGTACAATACATTGTTGACGCATTAAATGTGCCAGAGATATCATCTAATCTGAATACGCATATTGCAGATACCGAAAATCCACATGGTGTTACTGCACAACAGGTTGGTTTGGGCAATGTTCAAAATATAGACACAACAAATGCAAATAATTTGACATCTGGGACTGTTAATATTGCACGCCTGCCCGTGGGAAATGCGGATAACACAATTGCATCCGGGGCCGATGCCCGTTTTGATACAATATCTATGTCAGAGCCAACTGGAACACCGGCCGACGGTCGTGTATATGTATGGTTTGATTAAAAAATTCCCCCATTTTTGGGGGAATTTTTATTTCTTCCAGAATGCGAATCCACGACGGGGTGCCTTTGCTTCGTGCTGATTGCGTTCTTCGTTGGCACGACGACGTTCATTGCGACGCTCATGGAAACGACGCGCGGATTCTTCATCACGCTGGATCAATTTTATTTTTGTCACAGACAGTTTGTCACCGCGTACTTCTTCTTCGAATTCTACAATATCGTTTTCATTTAAAAATCTAATGCCAGCTTCTTTCAAAGAGCTGGAATGAACGAAGACATCATCTGTATTTCCATTTTCATTCGGTGCATCGGGCGATATAAAACCAAAGCACTTTTTACCATTATACCATTTTACTTTACCTTGACGCATAATCTTGTCCTTATGTTATGCTTGTTACGAAATGCGCACCCGGCACATCTCTGGTATTGATTGTGTGCTATTTAAAAAATTAAAGCAAGAAAATAACACCCAACCACGGACTGTTTGATTTCCTAGGCATTTTCTGAACTTTTTTTATAATAACGCTGGACCTCTGTCATGACAAAATTAAACAATTTATCAGACATCGTATCCGTTGGCACAGTCCATCCGGCGCCCGCATACGGCATCGCCGTAACCAGTATAAACTCCACCATAAATCGAAATATTTCGGACGTCTGGGCACGGGTCAATGGTGCCGGCGCATTATCAATACGGAATATTTCATTTTTTATTGCATCATCAACCTTGCCCATGATGCAATCATAAATCTTGGGCGGATAATATATTTTGCACTTGCTGGGGAATCCAGCAATCAATGCACGACCACTGCCCTGGTTATATAGGATGTTCCAGCCGACACGTTCAAATAATTCACCCAGGCATCGACATACCATCAAATTATACTCTTGAACCCCGGCCGAATGTATTGCCGCCGCATCATCACTGATGATATTGGAGTCGTTTTTACGGCGGGCAACCTCGTACTGGGCATGGGTGCGCAATTCAAATTCAAAAAATGTGCGTACCTGGCATATGATTTCCAGCGGTACGATTTTATCAGGCGTACCAATATTGATAATTAATTTTGCATCACGATAGTTTCGCGGATTATCAATATCATAGAAAATATCACGCACAGACAGAACACGTTCCGGCATCATTGCCTGAACTCGTTCGATAAATGTACGTGCCTGGGGCACTAAATCAAACAGACATTTTACACGCCAAACATCGCACAGACAGTGGTACGGCGGCGTTATTCTATCCAGCGCCCGCACCAATTCAACCGCAATACTTTCATGCCCCGACCCGATAATGGCCAACACTGCCTCTGCCGCGCTGGAAATATATTCTGCGGACATTTTTGCACGAACCTGGTCCGTAATTGTTTTTGCAGATGCATCGCTGTCGCGCGTGGCAATAACATTATACACGGCATCGCAAACATCATTAATATATTTTTCATAATATTTGCCCGTTATTTTATCTAAACTGCGATCCAATTTCTTTTGTGCACCGACAATAACTGTTACAATTGAAGATACCGCCAAATTTATTTTATGCCCACGACCACTGGTAAAAAACTGGTTTCTCATCGGATCCACGTCCAGACGGTGATGTACCAAATATGGCGTCAACGGATTAATATCTGCGATTTTTACCGGCGTATCAATCGCACAGTCATTGGCATAATCATAACGCATTACCGGTGCCTTGGGCGCGCCGAAACACCGCCCCAGAAAATAGAACAGCTCTCTGAACTTGGTCATGCCATCAGAATACAATACCGTCAGATACTGGCCCGTAGCAGCATCAATACGTCCCGTATCAACGGCATGACGAATTGCTTCCACATTTTGCTTATCGTGATTTATAACTGTGAAATCCGCAATATTATCCGATTTTATATGCGTCATGTTGGCGCCCTCTTCTTTTATTTCATGATCGGAAACAAGATTACATCGCGTAACGTCGGCGCATCCGCAATAATGGAAAAGAACCGATCAATCCCCAGTCCTAATCCAGAAATTGGCGGCATACCGTGTTCCATCGCGCGCAGGAAATCTTCGTCTAAATCAAATGCCTCGTCATCACCGGCTGCCTTGTTGCGGGCCTGTTCCTCGAATGCGGCACGCTGCTGCAGTGGATCAACTAATTCTGAATAAGCCTTGATTATTTCAGCACCACAAACAATCAGTTGGAATATATCAATACGACGACCATCCGCATCGTTGCGACGCGCCAGCGGTATCATATACGCCGGATAATTGTATACAATCGCGGGACTGATAATCTGGTCGCGAACTTTGCGCTTAAATACATAGTCAACAATGGCAGGAACGGATTTCAATGGTTCCAATTCCGCCGCCGGGAACATGCCCGCGGCAACCAATTGCGATTTTAATGCATTGGCATCTGTGAATTCCAGAATATCTACCCCCAGCAACTGGTTCATGCGCGCGGTATAGTCGATTTCTTCGTATTTTGAAAAGTCCAGCTTGGCCCCCTGATACTCGATCTGCAGTGTACCGCGCAATTCCATAATAATTTTCTGAATCATCGCCCAAGAAAATTCAATATTCTTATGGAAATCCCAATATGCCGCATACCATTCCAACATTGTAAATTCCTGCAGGTGCATGGCATCCATGCCTTCGTTACGGAAATTTTTACCCAATTCAAACACGCGATCAAAACCGGCGGCAATTGTTTGTTTCAGAAACAATTCTGGCGCAATACGCAGATAAAAATCCGCATCCAACGCATTGTGATGCGTCACAAACGGACGCGCGGCGGCCCCACTGGCCACAACCTGCATAATTGGGGTTTCAACCTCTGTAAATCCGTTTTCATTCAAATAATCGCGTATCAGGCGTAACATGCGGAAACGCATCTTCATCGTGCGACGCGTATCTTCGTTGGAAATAATATCCAAATAGCGTTGGCGATATCTGGATTCAATATCCGTTAATCCATGGAATTTTTCCGGCAATGGGCGTAATGCCTTGGACAAGATTTCATAACCAGATACCTTTACCGTCAATTCGCCCGCAGTTGTGTGATACAGTTCACCGGTAATACCGATAAAATCACCAAGGTCAACATTCGCCTTCATAAAACGATATGTTTCTTCACCCAGTTCTTCGCGGGACATTGAAAACTGAATTTCGCCATCGATATCATAAATGCGACCAAACATCAGCTTGCCCAGCCAACGCAATGCCGTCACACGCCCCGCCAGTTTTACCGGTGCGCCATCCGCCAAATCACGGGCGGCGGCAATTGTATGTGTACGATCAAATTTGTCTTTCCAAACAACGCCATCACGTGCGCGGATATTTTCGGCCTTTTGCAGGCGCGCGGTCAATTCATTCGTAGACATTGCTTTATTTTCAGACATATTTTACCCTTTGTTTGTCCCTATTAAAAAACGGACGCAGATCAAGTGCGCCCGTCATTTATTCCATGATGGTCGCACGTATTATATCAAAGATTTTTTCAAATTCTGCTTCATTGCCCTGTGACCAATTATTTTCTGCGTATAGTATAAAGCATATATTTTCCAAAGTAAACAAAAAAATCGGTGATTATATACGTCTGATTAAGCCACACTGAAAAGGAAAAGTTTTACACAAGGCCCCAACATGTTATAATTGATAAAACAAACAGCAAAAAGCCTAAAAGCGGAACAAGTAATATCCGTTTGTGATATACTCTTACTAACCAAAATAACATAAAAGACAAGATAAGCAATATCAATACAATACAGACAATATCATAATTTATCATGCAAGCCAGATATTCATCCAAAACATCGAACAGACATACATTTGTCCAAATATGATTAAATTTTGAAATTTTGCCGACACACGCCAAATCAAATAAAAAAATATACAAGGCACAAAATAAACATACCGTTATGACATAACTTATTATGTTTGATATTTTCTTCATTTTGTGCCTTTGCTTTTTCAATATTCTACTTTAATAATCAAATCTTTTTCATTATTTTTAAACCAATCGGCGAACCCTGGCATTTCACTTGTTAAATCGATACAGCCAGCAGAACCGGGCTCTTCACCACCATGAATACTAAAGCCACTACGGCCGTACGTATTTGTTTCCTTAGCCGGCTCTAACCAAACTCTGGACTCACCACACGAATAAGTTCCACCGCGCCAAGTTCCACGTCCCAAGGCAGAACGAACTCTATCCCAGCGGTCTATATCCTTGTAAAATTGTAATCTTTCTTTCCGTATGACATATACCCCCTCCGGAATCGGTCCGGTATCTTTTTTGTTTTGATACTCTGGGGATTGATAACCCGGCTTACCAGATACCCCAGCAAATTCAGCAATTTTTTCGCCATCATCATAAATAGCCAACGTTTTTCCATCAAAAACCGCATATTGGCCATCTTTTGCACTGATTAGCCCTTTAAATGTTGAGCCATTGTATTCAAAATCTGCTTTCGGTTCTTTTGTTTGGTGTTGCAATTCGCGGTTTATTTTTGCTTCGGTTTGATATCCGGGGTTCACAATGCCGCGTTGGGCCCCTTTCGCTACGTAAGACTCAAACTGCGTCCTATGGACTTGTTTTCGTCAACTGACGCCCCGAACCCTTGGGTTCTCATAACACCGACTCAGGGATTGGCTTCGCCGACCTTGCAAAATTGCGCTATGCGCAACCGGTGTCCATTTGTCCACCTTTTTGCTGTGGTTCGAACCCTTTCCCCGGGTTCGAATCCATGGCGACGACGACGATAATAAAAAATGCCCATTTGGGCATTTTTTATTATCAGTGGCGGAGACGAAGGGATTGTATATTCCCATCCGTCGCATTCGCGCCGCGTTGGGCCCCTTTCGCTACGTAAGACTCAAACTGCGTCCTATGGACTTGTTTTCGTCAACTGACGCCCCGAACCCTGCAACTGCGTTGCAAATGCTTTGTCCACACTTCTTCACCAGAATAAAAACACCCCCATTCGGGGGTGTTTTTATTCTGGCGGAGACGAAGGGATTCGAACCCTTGATACCGTTGCCGGTATACTACATTTCCAATGTAGCGCACTAGACCAACTATGCGACGTCTCCTGAACTATTGCGTCACCTATTCCGCTTCATCTGCGGCAACGGTGGCTTCTTCCTCTATTTCTGTGGCGTCTGCCGGATTGTCAACCAGTGCATTTTCCAACTCTGCATCAATTTCGCGCAATAATGGATCCTCACTGTTAATCTCTAACGAGCCTTCGTCCACAGACGGCATCGGAGATTCTTTATAGGACTGAACAAATTCGTGACGCACCGCATTTACATTCAGACGGCCACTGGCAATTTCGCGCAATGCAACAACCGTCGGTTTATCATTTGTTTTTTCAATAACGGATTCCGCACCACCGTTCAAATCGCGCACACGCTGCGAGGCAAGCATACCAAGCTCATAACGGCTTTCCACAAATGGTAAAGTATCTGAATTAGTTGTACGGGCCATTTATCAAATCCTTTGTTGAAATCATTTTTAACCCCGCTATAATGACTCATGGATGAAAAAAATGCAAGCAGAAAATAATAAATTTGATATTAGAACACTATCTTTTGGTTGTCGCCTGAATTCTTTGGAATCGGAAAAGATTCAATTTATGCTGCGCGACATTATTAATACGGCCATATTAGTCAATACATGCGCCGTTACCGCCGAAGGCGAACGCCAATCAGGCCAGGCCGTACGAAAAATCGCACGCGAGAATCCAAATGTCGTCATATTTGTGACCGGGTGCGCCGCGACACGAAACCCGGCATTGTTTACCGAAATCCCAAACGTTATTGTTATTCCAAATGGCGACAAAATGCGTTCTGGCGCGTATGCTGATGCATTGGCAGCTGCGGCATGCCGTATATCAAACCCAGAGATTATGCGTTTCCAACATGTCGCCACAAACATGTCAAAACAATTTATCCAGGTTCAAAACGGATGCAACCACAAATGCGCATATTGCGTAACACGCCTGCTGCGCGGGCCGGCCAATTCATTTGCGTATGACGCAATATTAGCTGATGCCCAGGCGGCCATCCGTAATGGTTTTAGCGAAGTTGTTCTAACCGGTATCGATATTGCCAGTTATGCACGCGACGGCATGCTGATATCCGATGTATGCCGCAATCTGTTGCGTGATGTACCGAGTATTCAGCGTCTGCGCCTGTCATCAATGGATCCAGCATCGCCGGAAATATTTAAAATCATGGACCTTATGCAAGAAGATGCCCGCATGATGCGACATATGCATCTGTCTATGCAATCGGGTTCTGATGCAATCCTGGAATTAATGGGGCGACGTCATAATGCGGATACTGTGCACAAAATTGCGCGACGTGGCGCAGAAATTGGCGCCACATTCAGTTGGGATGTTATTTGTGGATTCCCGGGCGAAACAGACGCACTGTGGGCCCAGACAATGGAACTGGTGCAACAAACGCGACCGATCAAAATCCACGCATTTCCATTTTCACCACGCCCGGGGACACCGGCGGCCGACATGCGCCCCCAGATTGATCGCAGCATATCAAAGCAGCGCGTACATGACATATCCGCCATGGCCGATAAATATCGTGCAGAATTTATGGCATCACGCATTGGCGCCATGACCCAAGTACTGGTTGAAAACAATAACACTGCACGCGATCCGCATGATATCGCTGTCAAGATAGATGGCGCACCAATACCACCAAGAACAGTTTGTAATGTAAAACTGACCGGGATTGTGGCCGATGCATTTACGGCCGTGGTTGAATAAAAAATTGTTGCCATCACATCCAAATTATTGCTAGGATTCAAACACCATGAAAAAGAAAATAACAATAGTACTGGCCATACTGTTTACAACGGCCGCAAATGCTAATTTTACGACCAAGGCAAAGTCGGCATTCCTTATTGACTACGATTCCGGGACAACAATTGTTGCCAAGAACGCCGATGAGTTAATGCCACCATCATCAATGATAAAACTGATGACATTGGCGGTATTATTCGATGAAATAAAAGCCGGAAATTTAAAAATGGATGACCGTATCCCAGTCAGTAAAAATGCCGACTATAATGATCCAAAATGGTACCCGGCCAGCAAAATTTGTCTGTCCCAGGGCCAGACAATCACTGTACGCGATTTGATTTTGGGGCTGATCGTATTGTCGGGCGGCGATGCATCAGTTGTTGTGGCAGAAAAATTGGCGGGATCCGAAGCTGCGTTTACAAAAATGATGCAGGACAAGGCCCGCGCGATAGATATGCCGCGATCTACGTTTGGTAATGCAAGTGGCCTGCCTGATCCGAATAATTTGATGACCAGTCGGGAATTGGCCACACTGGCATATCATATAATCTCGGACTATCCGGAAATATATCCAATGTTTGCAACCAAACGTTTTGAATTTACAGAACATCAAACCGATTGGTGCCGGCAATGGGGACGAACACATACGCTGAATTATAACAAGCTGTTGTTCATAATGCCGGGGGCCGATGGCCTAAAGACTGGTCACACCGCCGAAGGCGGATATGGCATGGTCGCCAGCAGTAATGTTGGCGGGCGACGCCTGATTGCGGTTATAAACGGCTTTAACGGCAAGGGTCATGATGCACTGGCCGCGGAAATGAAACAATTACTGAATTATGGATATACAAACACAAAAAACAAAGTCTTCTATCACCCTGGTGATGAAATCGCCGAAATTCCGGTCTGGTATGGACGCCAACCCACAGTTGTCGCAACCGTTGAAAAGACATTGGCAATAACCATGCCCCGGGATGCGGATATGTCTGGACTGCGCGTATTGGCGCGGTTCCCTGATCCATTGCCGGCACCAATTGCCCAAGGCGATATAGTCGGCGAGATAATTGTCGAAAACAATGGCGACGTGATTGCGCGCACACCAATGATTGCCGCCAACCGCGTATCCAAGACACAATTTATCGGTCGTATTATACGAAACATTCGCGTCATGCTGGGGGGCAAATAAAATGGCACCACGCAAAGCGCCCGCGTATTCTTTTCCAAATCCGATGGATAATGATACTCTTGTTGGACATGCAGACGTATTACAGTCTTTTATTAATGCATGGAACACGCGCGACACGCACCCGATACATCCGGTATGGATGCTGACCGGGCCGCGCGGCATCGGCAAGGCGACACTGGCATATAAAATCGCAAAGATGATCTATGGAAATGTCGGCGACTTTTTCATAATTGATTTGGCACGAAACATCGACAAAGACGGCAAGAACAAATCCGACGGCAAGGTTATTTCCGTTTACACCGTTCGCGCAATGATAGAACGCATGCAAATGTCATCCATGTCCGGCGAATGGCGCGTTGTATTGATTGACTCTGTGGATGAACTGAATACCGCCGCATCAAACGCGATTTTAAAATTATTGGAAGAACCGCCCGCAAAAACATTGTTTTTGTTAGTTACACACCAATTGGCCAATGTATTACCAACCATACGATCGCGCGCACGCGTTGAAAAGATGCGACCTCTGGGCATATCCCAGTTACGCGAGCTGTGTGCGAAATTTATACCGGATGCCGATATCAGCACTGACACATTGCGCCTGGCCAGTGGCAGCTTTGGACGCATTGCGGCGTTAAAATCATCGGGTGGCGATGCCATTTACGAAGAATTGATAAAACTGTTGAAAAGCCCAAATACAGATTATGGCCGCACGATGGGGATCGCAAAAAAAATTGCACCAGATCCGAACATGCATGGAATTTTGCTGGATGCGGTGGCGGCATTTGGACTGGCCGATTTGTATCCGCATGTTGCACATGCAATCGCTGATATCGCACGCGTAAATTTAGAGCCAGAAATCGCCGTATTCAAAATCATAACGGAAATCAAAAAATGTTTATAGATACACATTGTCATTTGACCGATGCCACCATGTGCGGTGAAAATTTGTCGCATGTTTTAGCACGTGCGGCGGATGCGCATGTCGACACCATCATATGCCCGACGGCCGATCCGGCCGATATTGATGCCGCAATCGCCATTGCAATGCAAAACAATAACGTATGGGCAACAATTGGAATTCACCCTGAATATGCGGGGGCGGATGCAACAAAATATTTGACAGACGATGTATTGAAGAACCCGCGCATTGTTGGCATTGGCGAAATCGGACTAGATTATCATTATGGCACAGATAATCGCATGGCACAAATAGAACTGTTTAAAATACAATTGGATATCGCGCGCCGCGCCGCCCTGCCCGTGGCAATCCACACGCGCGAGGCGGAATCAGACACCGCAGAAATATTAACGGGCGATGTCGGCGGTGTTATGCATTGCTATACCAGTTCATGGGATTTGGCAAAAAAGATGCTTGATCGCGGGTTCTTTTTTTCTGCCAGCGGTATTTTAACATTTAAAAATTCTGATACGGTTCGTGAAACATTTCGCAAAATACCAATCGATCGTATCGTTATTGAAACGGACGGCCCATACTGTGCACCGGTACCGCATCGCGGAAAATCTTGCGAACCGTTTATGGTTGCCGATACCGCGCGCGTACTGGCCATGATAAAGGGCGTGGATATCGAGACATTAATGCACCAGCTGCATCAAAACACACATAACCTGTACCCGCGAATGTGTTAATATATTCGTGTGACTATAACTGTCTTTTTTCGTCTTGTTCCAAAATAAACTTTAAAGATTCTGCCGGAATGGTATCCGGACGATCCTTGCCTTTTAGGTACAATGCCCTGCGACGCGTACCCGCGGGCCGACGACTGGGCACGCCATTGGAAAAAGAATCTTTATCATCACCCACTGTTTTTTGCGCCGACTTTGGCGCAGGCTTTTTCTGCGACACGCGTTTTTTGCCACTGTGAAATTTGGCCGACGATTTTTTATTTTTCGCGACATATGATGAACGCGCCCCATTACCTGGTTGTCCGGTGGCGGCCGTCGCCACCGCACCAGAATTTCCACCCAGTGCCATTAACAATGATAAAACAGCTGCTTTGAATTTTACTTTCATGTTGTATTAGTCCTGTTGTTATTTCTTGAATCATATCACAAAAAGTTGATTTATGCTATATTTTGATGTATTATTCTTGGCATGACAAGACAAATTATTAAATCAGGCCAGGTTTCTGAAAATCGCAAGGCGCGGTATGCATACTCTATCGACGATACGATAGAGGCCGGCATTTCACTTACCGGCGCCGAAATAAAATCTATTCGATATGGTCTGGTTACGATTGTCGACGGATTTGTCCAGAACCGAAACGGCAACCTGATGCTGGCTGGGATAGAGATTCAGAAATTACCAACCGCCGCACGCATTATTAATTTTGACGAACGTCGCCCACGCCAACTGCTGTTGCATCGCGCACAAATAAACCGGCTTAGCGGTAAATTACAAGACAAGGGCGCAACAATTGTGCCATTGAAATTGTACTTTAACAATCGCGGACGATTGAAAGTGTTGCTGGGGATTGGTTATGGTAAAAACAAAATTGACAAACGAGAAACGATTAAACAACGCGAATGGAATAAAAACAAAGCCCGTATATTAAAGGGCAAATAAATAATCTGCCACCTTGGCAGATTATTTAATACTTGTATTAATATTCCTATAGCATTATTATACATATAACCAAGACAAAGAGGGATGTGATGAATAAGGCTTTGGCAATATTTTTATGTTTGACATTGGCAACGACTCCTGTGATATCACGCGCATCAACACCACGCCCCGAAGATGGCGGCATAGATCATGGCACAAACCAATCACAATTGTATCTGTGCACAACAATGCCTGAGAAATGCCCGGAATATGGCACAACAAAAACGCACGCAAAAAAGAAATCTGATACAGGCAAAATCGTTCTGATATCTGTGGCGGCGGGCGCGGTATTTGCAGGCGCGATGTATTATATATTTAAAAAGACGCCATCCGAAACAAACCCTGGCTTGGTTAAGCTGGCAGAATTTTAGTCATCTGGCATAATCTGTGCACGCGGATGTGCATGTGCGTAAATATTGCTGATTTCGGCCATATTAACCTTGGTATACAATTGCGTAGTAGATAACGACGAATGCCCCAACAATTCTTGCAACGTGCGCAAATCCGCCCCACCACCCAACAGTGATGTCGCAAAGGTATGACGCAATGCATGCGGCGTGACATAATCTGGCAACTGCAGATAATTTCGCAATTTCTCAACAACTTTTTCCGCCATACGTGCCGACATCGGCAGGCCGCGAACACTGCGAAACAAATTATCATCTGGCGCATTACCAAACGGACGCATTGATATATATTTATCAATTGCATCATACACAGGGGCCAACACCGGGATTATCCGCTCTTTTCGTCCCTTGCCCATGATACGTAATGATTCTGGCCGACCGCTTATATCACTGTTACGAATTGCCAATGCCTCTGATATACGCAAACCACATCCAAAAATCAGCACAACCAACGCCCAGTCGCGCGCAGCAACCCAGGGTTCGGCACCGTCAATATCTTGGATTGCGGTGCGCATGTTTTCAATATCGGTGTTTTCAATTGCCTTGGACAATTTGCGCGGGACCTTTGGTGAAGAAATCAGACCGATTGCGTTATTTTTTATGCCATGCTGTTTGCTTAAAAAACGAAAAAATCCACGCAGTGACGACATGGCCCGCGCGGTTGATTTTGCCCCCAGGCCACGCCGCATACGTGATGCCAACCATCCGCGAAAGCACAATGTATCCACGCGCGCCATATCTGACAACACCGGTTCCCCACCCACGTAATCAGTATAGAATTTTAAGAAATCAGCAATATCCATTTCATAAGCCATCGCCGTGTGCGCAGAATAATGTTTGGTCTGCGTTAAATATTCGATAAACGCGGCGACGGCTTCGTTCATTTTTTATCTGATTTCAAAAACAGCCGATACATTAACAGTTACCTGGGTATCCTGGGATACGATACCGCCACCGGAGTATGCGGCCGCATCTTCGGCGACCGACATTTTTGCACTGCGCAGGAAATTTGATGTCGGACGTGCAATATTCGAACCAGACGCACCATATTCCACAGCCAACATCTTGCCGGCGCGGCGTCCGTCACCCGCCGCCAGCGCGTTTGCACGCGTGCGCGCGTTTTCAACCGCCACACCCAAACATTCTTCCATTACGGGTTGCATGGCCTCGGAACTGGTAAACATACGCAGGTTTTCAGAATATACATTTGGCATACCAGCAAACTTTGTCAAAATACCTTCGATGATATCAATACTGGTGGCAGAAACCTCAACCGCGATATTTGTTTCAATTCCCAATGATACAGTTTTTTGTGCCACCCGATCCCACTCTGTTTTTTCATAAGAGTCAAATTGGGTTGTTTGCATTTTGACGTCTTGGGTTTTCAGATATTCTGTTATTTGGGCAATTTTCTCGGACGCCTGTTTCATAGACGCAGCCGCCGATTTATCCAATGTCGTCACACGCAATGTAATTGCAGTTCTATCCTTGGGCGCGGTGGTTAAACACTCGCCAGTGACTGCAATCGTACGCGGTGTTTTTGGTGAATCCGGCGATATCGCCACCAACAATGCCGCAAATGCAACAAATCCCGCAATCCATATAATTCTTTTGTTCATGCCCTTCTCCTTTCCTTAGTGTTTTATTTATCCCAACATTGCCTGGCGCACACGTGTGTATGTTTTTTCTGCGGCAATGCGCGCACGCGCCGCGCCATTGTCCAAAATCTTATCCAATTCGTCCGTATTTGCCATCAGACGATCGTATTCCGCACGCGGTGCGGCCAAAACAGAATCTATTTTTTCAAACAAAATCTTTTTGGCATCACCATACCCCATGCCACCGGCCAAGAATTTTTGACGTAGCGCCGCAATTTCATCCGGTTGTGCAAAATGTTTATATAATTGAAATATGGTTGATGTATCCGGATCTTTTGGCTCATCCGGCAGTTTGCTGTCCGTTATAATGCGCATAATCTTCTTTTTTAATTCATTCGATGCGCAAAATAATGGAATTGTATTGTCATAAGATTTACTCATCTTGCGACCATCCAACCCCGGGATAACCCCAGCATCTTGGCCAATGACGGGTTCCGGCATTTTAAATGTAAGGCCATATGTATTATTAAAATATCCCGCAATATCACGTGCAAATTCAACATGCTGCTTCTGGTCTGCACCAACAGGAACAATATCCGCGTCATATAACAAAATATCCGCCGTCATTAATATCGGATAGGTATAGAGCCCCATATTCACACCCGCGTCCGTATCCAAACCTGCCGCCGCATTTTTATCCATGGCGGCCTTATAAGAATGCGCACGGTTCATCAACCCCTTTGGCGTAACATTCATCAGCATGGTGGACAATTGTGCAACCTCTACTATATCCGATTGGCGGAATAGTATAGCGTTATTTAAATCCAGCCCCAATGCAACCAACATTGCGGCAATCTCGTACGTATGCCGACGCAAGACCGCGGCATCATGCACCGTATTCAATGCATGCAAATCCGCAATAAACATATAGGTTTTATTTGTACGCGACATTTCAACCAATGGCTTTAACGCCCCCACATAGTTCCCCAGGTGCGGCATACCAGTTGGTTTTATTCCAGTCAAAACAATTTTATCCGACATAAAATATACCCTTTCTATTACACAGCATTTTACTGTATTTCATATAAAAATAAAAGCATAAAAAAAAATCAAAAAAAACATTCCGGGAAGACCCCGGAACGCATAGACGCAATTTATGTTTAGTGACTGTATCTACATTATAATATATAACACACGTTTTTCCACAGGAAAAAAATCCCGCCACGCGGCGGGATTTTGGTTTTGCAGTCCCAATCTATTAACGAGAATAGAATTCGATAACCAATTCCGGGAACATCTGAACCGGGTACGGAACATCCGCAAATGCCGGTACGCGTGTGAATGTCGCGGTAAAGTTCGCGCTGTCTACGCTGATGTAATCCGGGAATGTGCGTTCCGCAGATTCCAACGCCAACACAACCAACGGCATCTGTTTTGCCTTTTCACTGACGGTGATAACATCGCCCGGCTTTACGCGATATGACGCAATCTTAACACGCTGGCCATTGACATAGATGTGACCGTGACTGACCAACTGGCGGGCCGAGAATACTGTCGGCGCCAATTTAGAACGATATACAACCGCATCCAAACGACGTTCCAACAAACCGATCAAGTTTTCCGGCGCGTCACCCTTCATATTATCCGCTTCCAGGTAATATGCACGGAACTTCTTTTCACCGATGTTACCATAGTAACCCTTCAGCGTCTGTTTTGCGCGCATCTGTTTTGCATAATCCGAAGAATTACCGCCACGTGATGTCGGCCCATGCTGACCCGGCTTGTACTTACGCTTGTTAAACGGAGATTTCGCCTGACCCCACAGGTTTACACCCAGGCGACGGCTGATTTTCAATTTACGAGTGCTACGTTTTGCACCTGCTCTTGCCATAATTTCATCCTTTTGGTTTTTTTAGGCGCCGGGCACCAAACAGAATCCTTATCACATACGGGACCAAAAAGCACCGCTGCTTAATCAGTTCTGATTACCCAGCGGTGCCTAGTTTATAGTGTTTTATGACGAAAATCAAGTGTTTTTATTAAAATTCAACCTTTGGCGCTTTCTTTTCAGATTCATCAATTTCGAAAAACTTTTCTGGCATGAACCCAAACATACGCGCAACGATGTTCGACGGGAACTGCTGAATCGATGTGTTCAGGCCCATTACAACCGTATTATAGAACTGACGCGCGGCCTGAATTTTGGTTTCCGTGTCGGTGATTTCACGTTGCAGTTCCAAAAAGTTCTCGTTTGCCTTTAATGTCGGATAACTTTCGGAGAGTGCAAAGATACTTTTCAACGTCTGGGTCAGCTTGTTTTCTGCATCCCCTTTGTCCGGACCGGTGGCGGACATTGCGGCATTGCGTGCCGCAATCACGGCATTCAGTGTATCTTTTTCATGGGCGGCCGCACCCTTGACACTGGCGACCAGGTTCGGAATCAAATCATAACGACGCTTTAATTGTGTATCAATTGTGGCCCATGCCTCGCGCGCCTGGGTGCGGCGGGCAACCAATCCATTATAAACGGCAACAACATACAAAACCAATAACGCAACAACAGCAATCGCAATCCACATAATAAAGCTCCTTTGTTTATTTATGCATATATTTTATAGCGGTTTTTCCGATATTGCAAACAAAATAAAATCGCCCACACAGGCGATTTTATTTCATCTTTGACGGAATACTACTATAATCTGACAGGCCTGTTGCCCCCCTGTAACAGCCACTGCCCCACGATGAATTAACCAGTGTTAAAAAATAGTCATACAACGGCTTATTGTTTATCCGCGCGGACGGCCCTGTTAAACCGGTACACCCCTTAAACGTGTCCTTAAACATATAAGTCTGTGGATAATTATTCATATTTCCGAACAATTTTTCCGGAATCGATGTCAGGCCGCTGCAATCCTCAAATGTACCAGAGAACATGCTGTTGGCCGGCCAGCCGGATATCCCTGCAAACAGATTTTCCGGAATCGATGTCAGGCCGGTGCAACCACTAAATGTGCTACTGAACATGCTATCAGCCGCATCGCCAGATATCCCATCAAACAGCCCTGATGGAATTGTTTTTAGACTGCCGCATCCACTAAATGTTTTCTGGAACATTCCCTT
>JAAVBP010000017.1 GCA_014803525.1 bacterium | reverse complement strand
ATATTAAATGGTGATGCGATAACTGATTACGGCAATGGCGCGTTTGCCACACAGTATGCGGCGGACACGGTTGCAACAATTGATGCGGCGGATCGCCTGATTAAAATAGAGCCAAAGTTCTGGGTCACAACCACCGCGGATACAACGGAGTTTGAATTTACTATGTCTGCCCGTGGGACATTCCAAATTAACTGGGGCGACGGTACATATGACGTGATAAAACGCACAGATACAACCGAAGAAGTATATTCACATACATATAACGCGCCGGGTGTGCGCATAATTGGTATCGGTGGCAAAGTTGCCGAATATAATGACAATGATGATGTAGTTGCCGCAATATCATTTGCCGAAAACAAGAATGTTTCCGGTATCGCGGGGGATTTGGGGGCGGTATTCGCAACCGTGGGTGATAGTCAGCCGCGCTTTTATCAAACATTTTATAACTGTAAAAATTTGACTGGGGGTATTCCCGCAGGGTTGTTTGCAGGGCTGGCTGGTGCACCAACTGGCAGAATGTTTCAAGATACTTTTTATGGGTGTGTGGGCCTATCTGGTGGTATTCCGGGGACATTGTTTTCAGGAATCCAAGGTGCACCGGCCAAGTGGATGTTTGAAGGGACTTTTTCTGGTTGCAGTGGTCTTTCCGGCGAAATTCCTGTGACCCTGTTTTCAGGAATCAGGGGGCGACCAGCCGTGGGTGTATTCTTTGAAACCTTTAGTGGGTGCAGTGGCCTGTCCGGTTCTATTCCGGCAAATTTGTTTGCAGAAATTCGTGGTGTACCGGCAAACCATATGTTCAATAGTACTTTTTCGGGCTGTACAAATATAGGTGGCGAAATTCCTGAAACGTTGTTTGCGGGGATATCGGGGCGACCGGCTGAATTTATGTTTCGTGGTACTTTTAGTAATACGGGGGTAAGTGGCGAAATTCCACATAAATTATTTGTTGGTATATCGGGTAACCCATCACCATATATGTTTACCGGCACATTTTCTAAGTGTAAAAATTTGACTGGGGCTATTCCTGCAACGCTGTTTTCAGGGATTGCGGGTGCGCCGGCCGAGTATATGTTTTCTTCCACATTTGCAAACAGTGGTGTGACCGGCCAAATCCCTGAAAATTTGTTCGCAGGCGTACAGGGCGCACCGGCCAGGTGGATGTTTTTTGAGACGTTTAAAGATTGCACCGGTCTGACCGGCAGTATTCCTGCGACATTGTTTTCGGGCATATCTGGGGCGCCGGCGGCTGTGATGTTCTCTTGGACGTTTTATGGGTGCAGTGGCCTGACTGGTTCTATCCCACCAAATTTGTTCGCGGGGATATCTGGTGCGCCGGCGGCTAGTATGTTCTGGGGCACGTTTCAGGATTGTGCGGGACTGACCGGTGAAATTCCTGCAAATTTGTTTGCGGGGATATCTGGTGCGCCGGCCGTTGGTATGTTTAATGAAACATTTTATAACTGCGCCAGCCTGACTGGGGCAATTCCAAAAAAATTATTCGCCGGGATCTCTGGCGCAGCCCAAGAGAATATGTTCCTGTATACTTTTGGAATGTGTGCCGGTTTAACGCAGTGTTTGCCCGATAATTTGTTCGCAGGTATAACGGATATGGATATAAATCAGATAATAAATACGTATCAGCCGTTCTATGCAACAAGAATAACCGCCGAAGCCCCGATGTGTTCAATGCTGTAACCTGAATTCTGGGGATGGTCACTAATTCAGCAACAGGTTTTAGTTTGAACATGTCTGTGGCCGATATGCACATATGTTGTTTGTTTTAACCAGTGTTCCCGGTGAAAAGCTTTTTATTGGGGGGGGGCGAACTTATGTGGATTTTATTAAGGCGGAAAAGAGCCTGGATTGCACGGTATTTCGGCAAATTTCTTGCCCCACAAAATGTTATTGTGGCGCGCGTGCCCAAAGAAGAACTGATTTGTTCATCCGGTTTGGATATTTTAATACATGATCGGGCCGGGAATATTGCCGATTGGTGTGGGGCCGGGGCGCGCGGAATTGTATTTAATGATGTAAATTCCGTTATAAAAGATTTGACTTCTGGGCAATTCTGATATAAAATCGCGGCTGTGCACAATATGTTGTGCGCATGCCGAAATGGTGAAAATGATAAACTAAGCCAAATGGAGCAAAATCATGATTGAAAAAAACTGGATGACCTTGATCAAGCCGAAAAAGCTGGATATCAAGGTGGATGAGCATAATCCAAACCTGGCAACATTGGTTGCCGAACCCCTGGAAAAAGGATATGGTTTAACACTGGGCACGGCGCTGCGTCGCGTATTGTTGTCGTCGCTGCAGGGGTGTGCACCGATTTCTATCAAAATTGACGGGGTACAACACGAATTTTCTTCTGTTCAGGGTGTTCGTGAAGATGTAACAGATATCATCCTGAATTTAAAGGGTGTGTATTTCAAAGCGTTGACCGAAGGCCAGCACAAGGCAACATTGAAAGTAAAGGGGCCGGCTGTTGTGACTGCTGGTATGATTGAAACATCTGGTGGCGTCGAAGTTATGAACAAAGATGTTGAAATCTGCACGTTGGATAAGGGCGCAAATCTGGATATGGAAATCACATTGGCGACCGGTCGTGGTTATGTTCCGGCGTCTGCCCATGCAGATGGATTGCCGTTGGGTGTTATCCCGGTGGATTCTATTTTCTCGCCGATTTTGAATGTCGCGACCGAGGTATCGGCCACCCGCGTTGGTCAGTCCACGGACTATGACAAATTGGAAATGACGGTCAAGACAAATGGTGCGGTTTCGCCCGAGGATGCAATTGCGCTGGCGGCACGTATCTTGACGGATCAATTGGTTGTATTCATTAACTTTGAAGATCCGGCACAAATCAATGCGCCGACCGAAGAAGAAAAGGCCAAAGACGCATTGCCGTTTGATCCGAAGTTGTTGAAACATGTTGATGAACTGGAATTGTCGGTTCGCGCAAACAACTGTCTGAAGAATGACAAAATCAACTGGTTGGGTGAACTGGTTCAAAAGACCGAAGCCGATATGTTGAAAACACCGAACTTTGGGCGCAAGTCTTTGAACGAAATCAAGGTTCAATTGGAAGCAATGGGTCTGGGCCTGGGTATGGAAGTACCGGGTTGGCCGCCAGAAAATATTGCAGAGTTGGCCAAAAAGTATGAGGATCCTTATAAATAAATTAAATTCTGTGGATTCTTGTCGCGATTGTCGGTTCTTATGTAGGTCAACTACACTGCGAACCGTCAATCGCTTCCAATAATCTCACATAATTTAATTTCTTGGGAGTCAAGTGCTAGTGCTTTCAAGAAAATCTCTTGCTAAATGTAAAATTTTAGTTAGAATAGGGTGAATTTAATCCCGCGGTGCTGGGGAAATCTTAGGTCGCGGACAGTAAAAAAATCCCACGTGTGCGTGGGCAGAAATAAAAAAGGAGTAGTCGATGAGACACGCAAAAGCAGGTCGCACATTTAACCGCGATACCAATGCACGCAAGGCTTTGTTCAGAGGTTTGGCAAAGAACTTGATTGAAAAAGAACAGATTAAGACAACATTGCCAAAGGCAAAAGATTTGCGCAGCGTTGTTGAAAAATTGATTACCCGCGCGAAAAATGATACGGTTGCAAATCGTCGTTTGACGGCATCTGAACTGGGTAATGGTTCCGAAAAGATCGTTAAAAAACTGTTTGATGTTTTGGGCAAGCGTTATGCAAACCGTCCGGGTGGTTATACCCGCGTGTTAAAGGCTGGTTTCCGTTATGGTGACGCGGCGCCGATGGCGATTATTGAATTGGTTGATCGCGATGTAAACGCCAAGAAAGCAGCTCCGGCAGCAGTGGAAGCACCGGTTGCAGAAACACCGGCAGAAGATGCGGCGGCTGAAAAAGCGCCAAAGGCCAAAAAGGCAGTCAAGGCTGACAAATAAGAATATGCCTAGGCGGCTAAACCAAAAAATCCCCCGGTCGGGGGATTTTTTGTTATCGGTCACTCGTCATCTGTCATTCGCGCTGACCTTGGTCCTGGTTCTCCTCATGTGTTGAGGGGTGGGTGCAAAGCGGGCGGTGATGATGTCGCTTTGTCGCGGCGGCGGGAATAGGGCCGGCCAACCATAGTAAATGATGGTCTGTTACAGCACAAAATGTCGTGTGCAATTAAAACTGGATATCTGTGCAGGATTCTGTTACTTCGCCCCATGTGCGACAGTTTTTGCCTTTCATTTTGGCGCATGCTTGTTTGCGTGTGCAACGATGGCATATCAGTGTTTCCCAGTTAAATGTTGATGTCACAGTTTCTTTATAGCTGCGCTCGTTTACGGAACTGCTGCCAACCAGTTTGTTTTCGGTGCTGTCCCATTCTTGTGTGTTCTTGTCAAGCGAAGCGTTTGCTGCATAATTGACACATGATTGGCGTGCGGCTTCGCGGCGCGCGTCCAGTTGGTTTTCCCCCAGTGCTTTGGCGTTGCGCTCGGCCAGGGCAATCATGTCGTTCGCAATGTCTTTTTCCATTTCGTCATATTTTTTTGCGTAATTATTTTTTGCGGCGGCCACTGCGGCGACAGCGATCAACTGATTTGTTTGTTGGGTTAATTGTGGGAAGCGGGCAAAATCATTGCCTGTGCCGCCAAAGTCTTTGCGTTTGCTGCTTAGCATTCTTTGGCCATTTTCGTCTGCATCATCCAATTTTTTCATACCCTGAACCGTGCGTCCGGTTTTGCAGTATATTACAGTCGGGTCGGCTTCTATTGTGTTGATTGCTGCGTTTATGCTGTTTTGCAGAACTTTTAATTCAGAGTTGATTTTATTTTCTATTTCTTTATTGGATTTGTCTGATGCTGATATGGCTTTGGCTATATTTTCATCAGTTATTTGGCCGTTGTCGTCAAAATCTAATACGTCCCATGCGATGCGTCCGTATATCTGTGGGGTAAATATTGCTGTATAATTTTTTTGGTTTTCGCCTTCGCCTGTGGCGCGCCCTAGTTTGGAATCGGGTATCTGGGCCACATTGGTATAACAGGTTTTATCACCGGTCTTTTCGCAAATTTTATACTCTAAACTTCTTGCGCCGATGCCATCATCGACGGCCAGTCCGTTGCAATTCTCAGTATCGCCACAGACTTTAATCATAGCCTCGTTCGCGGCGTTCTGACAATATTGCATCATATTATTATCGATGT
>JAAVBP010000016.1 GCA_014803525.1 bacterium | reverse complement strand
TTCATATTTGCCGCAACCTTTACGTTTTGCAGTGCCGGGTTGTACGGAACCGTGATTCCCCATTTTTGTTCAATCAGCAGATGAATATATTCAACATTGACCATTTCGGCGGCGCGTGCGGAATTGCAGAGCATCCCGCCCACAAAACCCAATATAATCAATAACTTGCGCATTCTTTCTCCTCTGCCTGATAAAAAGGGTGGTTTCGATTAGGCATAGCAGACGCGCAAAAAACACTGGATTTGCGGGGGTATTTTTTCTAATATTTATACGAAATTAAACCACCCTTTTTTTACGGCAAAAAAAACCGCTACGGGTGCGCGTGGCAAAACCATAGCGGGTGAAGTTTCCGTACTGAAAGCCGCTTTACATCTTTTGAACGCGATCAACTTCCACTTCGGTGCTGAAGATGCCACGGTCAACCTCGCCATAAATACGGACGGTATCTTCGGGGGTTATGGTTTGGCCTTTCCATGCATCGTCATCGATTTCAACCATAATGCTGTCTGTGTCATCGGCAAATGTATATCTTTCACCGCCAAATTGCGATACGATTTTACCCTGCAACACAACGTCCGTATCATCCTTCATATCTTTGGCCTGTTTTACCGTGATAATGGTATCGGTTACAACCATATTATCACCATTTGTTGCCGTCACTGGCGCGGTTGATGGAACAAAGCCCGCGTTCGCCGCCGATGCAAACACCGTGGCCCCGATTACAAATAATGCTGTTTTTTTCATATTTTTCCTCCTGTTTTTTTATATGCACAATTTTATAATAGCATAAATAAAGTTATAAATGTCTAGGAATTAAAAGGCGCGTCGATGATGCGCGCCCTGCTCTGATTATTTTATAACATGAACATCCAATTGCGGGAATGGGAAGTTTAACTTCTTCTTTGGCAAAGTCTTGTAAATTTCTTCGCGGATGGCGGCACCGGTTGGCGCTAAATCCGGCCATGTCGTCCAGAAACGTACGGTTAATTGAACCGCGCTGTCCGCCAATTCAGATACAAATACAGATGGGGCCGGATCTTGCTTTACACGCGCATCACGCGACAATATATCCAATATTACGCGGCGCGCATTTTCCACATTATCCCCATACGAAATGCCGATAATCAGGTCTTGGCGACGTACACCCCCATGGGATAAATTGGTAATTTCACCATTTGACAACGCACCATTCGGTAAAAACAACGTCTGGTTGTCAAATGTGCGCAGTTCGGTCGTAAATATCATAATCTTTTTTACAACGCCGGTCTTGCCACTGGCCGTGATGATGGTATCACCAATCTTGAACGGTTTGAAAAACAAAATAACCAAACCGCCGGCAACATTCTGCATCGTGCCAGACAAAGCCATACCAACCGCCAATGCCGCCGCACCCAATGCCGCGGTAATCGCCGTCATTTGCACACCAACCGTGGTTAAAACAACAACAAATACAAAAACCTTGGAAATGATGCTTACGAATGACGCCAAGAATGATTGCAGTGACGGTTCCAATTTGCGCCGTTCCATGCCACGCTTTACAATTTTGGTCAGTCGTGCCGACAACCATAATCCAACCGACAATATAACAATCGCCGTTGCGATACGAAAACTGAAACGTACCGCCCCCTGGATTAACTGTTGCAATATATCGTGCAAACTGATCGAGCTTAACGGTGTTGCCGTATCCGGTGTCATTTTTTCCTATCCTTTTTGTTTTATATGCCACCCATCCGATGGATGGGCGGGCATTTGTTACATTTTTATGTCTTCACATGTCGGCTCACGGGTTTGGACATCGCAATCAGTATTCTTTTTGCGGAACCAATTGCCACCCTTTACCGTACAGCTGGACGTGGTTATCGTTGTGCAGATATGACAATTACGGGTGTCCCTGGTAAATATCGCCGTTACATCCTTGGTCATACCACTGCCGTTATCCTTGCCAAAGGTTGCCTTAAATTCACCCTTGCCCCCCTTGGTCAGATCTGCGGTTGTTAACCCCGCCCCCACATCATAGCTGATTGCGAACGGCGGTGCAAGTGGTGTATCAACCTGGGCATTACCATACATTTCACCGCCGGTTTCGGCCATCTTGTGACACATATATTCCGCCAGATCCGCAGACGCATCCTTGGTCGCCTGGGATATTTCCGTGGTCAATTTCTTGTTATAGTTATCCTGGGCCTGGCGCAGGGCAGAAACCGCGATCTGCATCTTTACCTGGGTCAGCAAGTTCGGGAAACGCCCGGTTGTAGAACCACTTTTACCCGTTATCTGTTTCAGATCACGTCCATTTATGCAATACTGAATTTCCGGATCCTGTTCTATCATTTCAATAGTACGATTAATTGTACCCGCGATATTATTCAGCTCTTCTTCGATGGCAGTATAAATACCCTCGGCATTTGCAACAGAGCTGTTTCTTTCACGGATTTTCGTCATATATTCTTCTATTCCGATTTCACCAGGGCCCAGATTGTTATCACCATCCTTGGTCCGTCCGGTGGCATCCCCCATCTTGATACTGCCGAACGAAATCATACCGGTAACGCGATATGTCGTGCCATCTTTCTGGGAACGCAAAGATCCGGTACCAATAACATCATCCGACGCAAAACGGTTACAATCGGTCGTACTGCCACAGATCTCTGCCATCTTTTGATCCACCAGATCTTGGCATTGGTCAAGGGCACTGTTATCAATATTTAAATACAGCCCCATCAGCATGGTATCCAAATCCGACATAGAAAAGTCACTGCGTCCCTGCTTGCAAACAACCAGGCTGTCAATCGGGCACATTTCGTGGATATAGTCATAATCCATACCGATACAGTTTCCAAAGTCTGAACCACAACGTGTGTCGGCGGTAAAGCAATCTTTGACCTCTTGCGTACAGGCGTCGACACGCATCGCCGCCAGTTTATCTGTCACATAAGACCAGATTTGCGGTTCCATACGTTCGCATGGATCAATTTCAACCTTGCAAAAACTGCGTGCCATATCGGGACGGGCAAGACACGCATCCATTGTGGCGGTTCCCTTGCCCACAATATCATCACGACATGCCGTCTGAATACAGTTTGAAATATTAGTCAGACATGACTGACGGAATTTTGATTCCGCCTTTTGTTCAGCGACACGGATGGTTGGGGCCGCCTCACGCAAAAACGCCGGCCATACATTATCACGCACCGCAACACATTGATTTAAAACCTTTTCACATATTGTGCGTTTTGAATCCAGGATTTCCATGGTGGACGCTGTTATATCATATGTATTGGTTGTTTTAACACGCGTTCCGGCGGTCGATTCCGCCTTGTTATTCTGCATGTTTTCAGACGCGATCGTAAAGACGCAATTATCCCAGTCCTTGCCACAGGCATCATCTGTCTGCATGCACTTTTTAAATTCAACCATGCAAGTGCCCAGATCATACTTGTTGGCCTCTTCAAAACTCTCTTTTAGTGCAGTGCGAACATCGGCCTGGGCATTGGCCAATTCTAATTCCGCCGCCGCACGCTTTGACGCCAGGCTGTTTTTAAACGCGGTGCAATCCGACACAATCTGGCGTGAATACACCTGGCGCAGGAATGTAATATCTTTTTCACATTTTTCCGGCATCTGTTCACGACAGATTGATTCCGCCGCAGAATGTAATGCCGCACCACTTTTGTCGACAATATCCAATGCCGTGTTATCACCAAAAACATCATCGTCATCATCCACATTATCCCACATTGATAACAGTTTCTGGCGCGATTGTTTTTTTGTATCCGCGTTCATTAGATCATCGACTTTCTTTACATTGCCATTTTCATCATATTCACGCGTCCCGGTAAAGATAATATCAGCCTGGGCACCGGCCTTGACCTTTTCAACCTCAATGGTTGCGACCCGATTGGCCTCGTCCAGGATTTTTTGTATTTCATCAAATTCTTTTTCATATGCGATGCTGTCGTCACTGCAGCTGCAGCTGCCGCCATTGGCATTGTCGGGAATACAGAACTGATCCATGCATCCATAATATGCGTCATAACATTCCTGGTCATAAATCCCCTTGGCCTCGACCCGGGTGCGAACAGACGTGCCCTTTTGAATCGCCGCCTGTTTTGTGGTCTTGCTGGTCGCGGCCACGGCCATGCCGCCAGCAGCGATAACAGTTAGTACGCCAACAAACGCTATACGCATATTTTTAAACATATTCGTCACCTTACATATTTATATCTTCACAGGATTCGATTTCCTGACAAAAATCTTGCTGGCCACCGGACATTGCGCCAATAACCGCACCACCAATCAAACCGACCGCACCACCGATGGCCGTACCCCATCCCGGCGTCACCATCGTACCAGCAGATGCACCCGCCGCCGACATCCCGGCCGCTGATTTCGCAATCGACGCCCCCTTGGATTCACCGCCGGTCTCGCACACCTGTTGCATGCGGCAAACGTGACAGTTACGCAAATCCGGTTCAAACGACACACTGCGGATATAGCTATAATTCTTAGACGACTTATCCGGCGTCTCGGGTTTATATGTCGTTTCACAGTTTTTACGCGCCGCCTCTACATCCATCGTACGCGAGATTTCTGAAACCTTGCTGTCGAATTCGCGCAACGCACGGCTTTCGGCCGATCTGTTTGCGATTTCTTTTGCGACATAGAAAATACTGTCACCCAAATTCTTTCTGCCACTTTTACCTGGCTGTTCGGCACTAAGACACGCAGCAACCGTCTTTTCTTTTTCAAAATCAACAAAGAAATTGTCAACAGCCTGTCTGGCGGCATCTGCAATTTCATCACGCAGCGCCATTACATCGGCATCTGTTTCCGGAATTGATGTCATTGTGGCAACCCGACTGTTCTGGGGCAGGCATGACATATCCGTTCCACAGACCTTGCCCAATTGTTCGCTGAAATGATTCAGACATCCCTGCATCATCTGATAATCCATCTGTAATAATATAGAGCTAACGATAATATCGAACTGAGTCTCGTTCTTGCAGGACGGGAACATTGACTGTGGACACATCGCCACAATCTCGGATGTCTTTTTGCCAACACATTCCGGCGCAGTAAAATCCTGTCCGCATTTATCTTGCAGACATTTATCCACATCATTCTGGCAGAATTGCACACGCAGATACCCCAGTTTATCATTGACAACAGACTTAATCCCCGGGATCATTGTATTACATTCATCAATAACCGGACAAATACCGGCCGCAACATTAACGTCTGTCAAACATGCAGAATTAGTGCTGGTCGAACAGCCATCCTCTAAACAATTCTGGATACGAGCCAAGCATGTCAAACGCTGATTCCTGTCAGAGTATTTTGCCGCTTCTACTAATATACTTTGAGATTCAGCCTCCCAGTCTTGCAGAACATAATTCTTGACCGCCATACACTGGTCCAGAACGTTTTCACACGCATTCGCGCGACGTCCCAACAAGTCTGCATCCAAACAGTTTTCAAAATTCGTGCCACAACCACCCTTGTCCGCAACGCACGCGCGATATGCCAACAAGCATTCACCACGATTATATTTATTGGTATTGCCCAGCTCTGCCAGACGCGCACTGCGCACCGCCGCCTCTGCGGTACGCTTATTCTGTGTCGCATTCGCCTTTTGATCCGCCAGATATGATTCAAAAGATTTACAATCCTGGACCACTTGACGCGAATACAGCATTTCTTCCATTTCCGCCTTGGCACCACAGGCCTTTAATTGATCCGCACAGAATTCGGACGCCATGGCGTACAGCCCGTCGCCAATATCCGCATCCGCACCTAATCCTTCATCATCTGCATCATCGCCTTTTAACCACTCTGAAAAACTGAGCCCCGATGCGCGCGAACTTTTTTTGGCCGCCTCACTCTCGCCAAAGACCAGGCGAGCCTTGGCCCCCAGCTGTTCACGTTCTACCCCTTCGGTATACAGCAAATCCGCCTCTTCCTGAATTTTCTGAATTTCCTGGATCAGGGATTTTGACTTGTTGATATTCGACGAACACGCACAACGATACCCCTCACTTTCGTCCAGCAAACAAAAATCATCCATGCATTTACGATATGCATCGCGGCAATCACCGTTACTGGCGGGCGCGGCCACCGTATCTGTCGCCACCGTATCAGAAACCGCAGGTGCCGACGGCACAGCCGACACTGTCGGTTGGACACCGGTATTCATTGTCGGCGCCGCGACCCCACCACCAGATTTCAAATTCGCCGTTACATTCGGCGAATGCGCGGCCGCCATAGACATACGCCGCACACCAACACGTGCCTCGTCCGCGCTGGTTGCGCCATGCGCAACGATTGGCAACACAGTAAACAGTACCGCTAAATATCTTGCTTTCATAAAATCCCACCCTACAATAATCATGTTAATTCTATCAAAACCGCCGCCCCAGCGCAAGCATATATAAAATATTTCTTGCATTTTTTTATCCCACACAATATCATAATACCAATATTTTACAGAGGATTATCATGGCAAAAGATGACGTTATTGTTTTTACCGGCACAGTTGAAGATAAATTACCCAACACAATGTTTCGGGTAAAGCTGGAAAACGGACATGAAATTTTGGCAACCGTATGCGGCAAAATGCGCAAGGCACGTATATGGGTAAATGTCGGCGAAAAGGTACGTGTGGAAATGACACCGTACGATTTGGACAAAGGCCGCATCACATTTGTTGAACGCAACCGCCCCACCCCAGACCAAGGCCAAAACCACAAATAATCAATCCCGCAAATGCGGGATTTTTTATACTATCCTGTATAAATATAGATTGCCCGACGCAGTACTTTTTGATATCATAATATTGCTATAATGAATAAGACTGTGCTTTTTGCCGCATTTTTATTTGCCGGCATTGGTGTTTCCAATGCCGCTGTGCGCAGCGCATCCAGCACCCCCCGCAAAACCGAAGGCACCACCATACAAAGCGCACGCAATACCACACCCACATCGCGAACAACATCTGTCGCAACACGCGCGGCAACACAATCACGTGCAAAGTCAAATGTCACCACGCGCGCCGCACGAACAACAAATATTGTAAATACCACATCTTCACGCAGTGCAATATCGGCCACACAAAAATCCAGGGCCGCCGTCCGCACACCTGCATCCGCCGCAACCACATCCGCCAGTGCGCGCGCCGCACGCAGTGCGACCGTCGCACGCGCGGCAACAACCACTAATTTTGGAACAGGATATAATTCATGTCGTGACGCATACTTTACATGCATGGACCAATTCTGTGCGACCCAAAATGAATCATACAGACGGTGCGTGTGTTCCGAACGTCTGGACGAAATAAAATCACGCGAACGCGTACTGGCCCAGACATCAGACCAATTGGCGGACTTTAAAAATCTGAACATCGATGTAATTCCGAAAACCGCGGCCGAGGTCAAAGCAATGCTTAGCGCGACCAGTGGCGAAACCACCGCAGCAAATGCACGCGACACATCAGACAGCGCACAAAAGTTGGCCGGAATAAGCGATGTTTTATCGGGCAGCAAAACAAAATCCCTGTCGACCCAGGGCACACTGGATATCGCAGGCGATATAAACGCAATATGGGCAACAACCGATTTAGCCGCAGGCACAACAATTGCAAACCTGACCGGAACGGCATTGTATAATGCCGTGCACAGTCAATGCGCCGAAATGGTCGCAGATGGATGCGGTGGCGCCGCCACATTAAACATGGTTGTATCCGCATATTCCATGTACATAGAAAACGATTGCGCAACATTGTCGGCGGCACTGGATAAGAAATATACGGCGGCAAACGCATCTGTTCGCGAAACAGAATCAGAAATGCATTCGGCACGCCTGGAAAATTATGACGCGCACAATTCAACAGGGATAAACGACTGTGTCGCACTGGTACGGGCAGACATCACAGCCAATACCGCATGCGGCGAAAACTATGTACACTGTCTGGATATTTCTGGCAAGTATTTAAATCGCGATACGGGCGCCCCGATTTATACGGCTGAATTTTATCAGTTGGAATCGGCAATATCGCTTAGCGGTGATGTATTAACCAACCAAACAAACCGTGGGTTGGTGGCAGAATTAAATCGCAAGCGCGCGTTCGCAGACCACAGTTTGGATACATGTCGTGATTTGGCCGACGATGTATGGGACGAATTCCTGCGCCAGGCAATATCAGAAATATACCAGGGGCAACAGGCCAAAATTCGCCAGGTACGAGAAGAATGTCTGGACGTGGTAAACGAATGTTACGACGAACAAAGCAATTCATTAAAAGACTTTAGCAATATCAAGGAACAAACACTGCGCGCATCGCGTTTGGAATTAAGTGAAGAAATGTGCAAAACCAAATTGGACGCATGTTCAAATCTGTATGGTGGCGGCGTACAGGGTTTGGCCGCGATGAAGATTGCAATGACCGCAATAACAGATCAAAAAATCGGTTCTCAGTGCCAGGAAACCCTGCAAAGTTATGCGCGTGATATGTGCGCAGTTCCCGCAAATGACACCCTGCATTCATATCCGTATGGTTGTCGTACGTATACACCGGGTGATCAGAAATACGCCACAATTGGCGATTGCAACACCATACTGGATCTGACAAATATATCAAATGTTACACTGGATACAAATGGCAAGCTTACGCTTGATTCTGACTATTCACAGTGCCAGGCAATTACAAAAAACTATTCTGCATGTATAGAAGGTTATACCTTACAAAACAAGACATGCATTAAATGTGAAGAAATACCCGGATGCGCGGGTGGTGCATGCATATGCCCCGGCGGGGCAGAGCCCCCCGTACACGTCCCGGCCAACAGTGTACAATGTGGTAATTATCCCGGCAGTTTGTATCAAAAAATGGTACGCTATGCGAAACAGGTGTGCGTCCGCCCATCTGAATCCGGGAACAACACTTTGCCATCAAACATACTCCAGGATGTAAATGTCGTAATGGATTCTGTGCGTATTGAAATGGCAAAAACATTATCTGCGGAATGCGCACGTCTGGGCGGCGAATGGGTTGACTATCCGGCAGATAACACTGAAAATATAGATACATATACAAAATTCTATACCGAAACCAGCAGTAATACCGGTTGGGGATATTGCAAGAAAAAGGAAAGCCAAACCGCATGCCAGGCAGCCGGCGGAAATTGGAATATATCAAATAATTCCTGTGAATGCACCGGTGGTCGCACGTGGGATTCAGAAAACAATGTATGCGTATGCACAGGCGGCACGGTATTTCTTAACAACACGTGCCAAGCATGCCCAGGCAACAGCACAAAAGTCGGCCAAGAATGCGTCTGTCCGGACAATAGCTCATGGAACGCGGGCAAAACCAACTGTGTTTGCAATACCGGCCGGTACTGGAATGAGCCTTTACAATATTGCATATTTGAGAGCAATAAAACGGCATGCACCAGCACAGGTGGTACATATGCAAGTGGCACCATGTGCACATGCACGAACGGCACAACTATGGCGGAGGCGCAATGGCTGCTCAGCATATCCAATCTGTCGGCTGGACAAACTATCAGCAATAGATTTTCCGACTATTTAAAATACGGATGCTCTGCCCCATAAGGAATAAAGCGTCTTGCCCACGGAAATAAAATCTGATAAAATAAAACGCGAAAGAGAATGAATATGAAAAAATTACTTTTTACTTCGATTATGGCGGCCGTGATGTTTATGCCGGATGCATTTGCGGCGTCTTCTTCGACACCATGGTGGAAACAGCCAACAATTTGTCGCATCAGCACAACAAACTGTTACGCCAGTATGGGGGCCGGGTTCGACGCCGGTATGTGGGATGCGGGTGCAAATTGTCGTGGCATGAAACTGATATGCCCAAACGCATTGACAACCGGCGAAGATGAACCGGTGCCCAAGGGTAAAAATGAAATATCAAAAAAAACCGGTATCAGCGATGACTTTGACCTGACCGTGTTGGCCGATGGTTGCTTTGGCGCACGCAAAACATCCGCCGGCGGAACCAAGGCATCACTAAACGGCAAATACGTAAACGTATGGTGTCGCGGAATTTTGGACAATCCATCGGAAATTGTTGCAACCGGTGAAATTACATCAGGCGCCGAACCAACATGCCGCGAATTGGCCGACAACGGATATGTGGCCGTGGTTGCTGGCAAATGTTATGGCAAATATTATAATCCGCGCGATTATTATATCGAATGCGCCGCGGCGCAAACGCCAAATCGCCTGATTGTATTAAACGGTGCGGATTATGAGGCCACAACCCCCGCCGGCACCCCGACCGACATGTCGGCCGCCGACGAACAGTTCAAGGCCATGTACACCACCAGCCAGGCGCAATACAAAAAATATTTTGCACAATAAAATTTGTTAGACGTTCCAAGCTTAGACTAACTGCCACCGCCCATACCGGGCCCCGCGGAAATAAAATTTGCGTGGATGTTTTGCCGGGGGCAGTCGTGTAAAACACGACTGGGGGGTGGCCATTTATGTACCACGCTACACTTGCCCCCCGATGCTGCGCCCCCACCACACACAATCCACCCACAAAAACGCGGTGGGACGGTGGGCAGCAGAGCCAAACGAAGTACGGGCGAACCATCAGAAATGCCCCACAGGCGCATTGCGCCGATGGAATCGGTATACGAATAACAAATGAAATTTAATATCCAGCAGTTATTTATGCTTGCATTCTACATCTTGCCCAAGCGTAAAAATACCAACACCATCAAAATACTCGCCATCTTTAAATTTAATTGAACATGATGTTATATGCGTATTCTCACCCGCCGTTGATGTTGCTTCCTCGCCATTGGGGCCCTTGGGACATTCTGTACATGTCGGTGGTGTATCAACAGTTGGCACGCCATAATATTTATCTATACAACGATACGCACTCTTTGTCTCTATACATCGTACTTGGTTACCGGAACAACTGCACGAACGCTGCATTACTTTCTTTGCGTAATTTTCCCGGTCAACACGCGAATAGCTGGCATCCGCAGTACACTCAGGCGTGCAGATACATTCACACTTAACTGTTTCAATATCACAACCTATTGTTATATTTATCGCATTAGTAATAGGCGTATAAGCAGATGGGCACTCCGAACATACATGTGCCTTTACTGTTCGCCCAGAGCCAGCGTTTTTATAACATAGCGTGTGATATCCAGTACCATTTACGCATCCATAGGCTAAATCTATCTCAGTATCCACATCTGTTGGACAGTCAATTTCTTCACAGGGATATCCCCCCAATACGCCGGTGATAGGGCACAATGAAACAACAATCGGAAATAAAAACACTCTTTTCATTCTGCGGCCCCATATCAATGTGCTATGCGACTTTTTTCCCCTTGGGCGCGGCGCTGTGCATGATTTCAACCGGTGCCTTGGTTCCAGCAACAACATCGGCGTCGATTAAAACCTCGGCCAGGTCTTCTTTGTCGGGCGCACTGAACATTACCGGCATCAGTATTTTTTCCAATATACTGCGCAGACCGCGTGCCCCCGTCTTGCGCGATACCGCCAATCCGGCAATCGCACGCAAACCGTCGTCGGTAATTGTTAATTTCACACCATCCAATTCCAACATTGCCGCAAACTGTTTCACAATCGCATTTTTTGGCTGGGTCAAAATCTGGACCAGTGCCGCTTCATCTAATTCCTGTAACGTGGTTATAATCGGCAAACGACCAATCAATTCCGGAATAATACCAAATTTAACCAAATCGCCCGGTTCCACAGAATCCAGATGATTTACATTATCACGTTCTGTCTTTGAGTGAACATCCGCGCCAAAACCAATACCGCTGCGCGCTGATTTGCGATTGCCAATAATCTTGTTCAATCCGTCAAAGGCACCGCCACATATAAACAATATTTTCGATGTATCCAATTGAACGGTTGATTCACCCGGATGCTTGCGCCCGCCGCCGGCTGGAACATTTGCAACGGTGCCTTCGATTAATTTCAACAGGGCCTGCTGAACCCCTTCGCCGGAAACATCACGTGTCAGGGATGGGTTTTCAGATTTACGTGAAATCTTGTCAATTTCGTCGATATAGATAATTCCACGACCCGCACGTTCCACATCAAAGTTCGCATTTTGCAACAGGCGCGTTAAAACACTTTCCACGTCGTCGCCGACGTATCCAGCCTCGGTCAAAGTGGTGGCATCCGCGATTGCAAACGGCACATCCAAAATACGCGCCAGTGTTTGCGCAAACAGTGTTTTACCGGTACCGGTCGACCCAATTAACAACACATTGGACTTTTGAATTTCAACATTGGCCTTTTCTGCGGCACCATTACGCTTGTAATGATTATATACGGCGACCGCCAAACTCCGTTTTGCATTATCCTGGCCGATTATGTATTCGTTCAAGAACGCATATATCTGGGTTGGCGTCGGTAATTTTGCCGCGCCCGCAGCCGGCGCATCGTCACGGCCATCTTCGGCCATGATGTCATTGCACAGATTTATACATTCATCACAAATGCATACATTGCGACCACTGACCAGTTTTTTAACCTCATATACCGCCTTGCCGCAAAAACTGCAGAACTGTTGAGACGTTGCGTCCGTTGCATTCGTCGGTGTTTTGTTATCTTCACTCATACCACAATCCCCCATGCGCGTTATTTACGCACCAAAACATTATCAACCAGGCCATATTCCTTGGCTTCTTCGGCCTTCATATAATTATCGCGTTCCATGTCAGCCGCCAATTTTTCGACCGGCTGGCCAGAAAATTCCGCCAATAATTTCGTCCCCAATTCTTTTAATTCCTGGTATTCCTTGGCCACGATTTGAATATCGGTAACCTGGCCCTGGGCGCCGCCATGCGGTTGATGTATCATAACACGCGCATTGGGCAGAACGCTGCGCTTGCCCTTTTCACCCGCCGCCAGCAATATAGATGCCATTGACGCAACCATACCCATACCGATCGTCGCCACATTCGGCTTGATATAACGCATGGTATCTAATATGGACAGGCCGGCATAAACACTGCCCCCTGGGCTTTGAATATATAACGAAATGTCGGCATTCGGATTTTCAGATTCCAAAAACAACATCTGGGCGATGATGGTGTTGGCCATCGCCTCGTTAATTTCGCCCTGTAACATAATGATACGATCACGCAACAGGCGCGAGTATATGTCAAAAGAACGCTCGCCCCGGGGTGATTCCTCTATTACCATTGGTATCAATGCCATAATAACAATCCTTTTTATTCTTAAATCAAACTATACCACACAATAATCCGATTCGCGAATTTTACTGGCCCCACCCATTTTCTGTTGACAATCAACATATTTTGTATTATAATAAAACGATATTAAATAGGATACAAATAATGAAAAACGATTATACAGACGCAATGATGGACATAGAATTTCAACGCGCATACAGGGAAATGGGACGCATCCTGGGGCAGATACGCACGCGCAGTGAACGCTTGGCCGGCCATATGAAAAAGCACGAATGGTTGTGCGCACATGGCATAAATCCTGAAACAATTGAAATGCGAATAGATACATTGCGCAAACAAATAGAAAAATTTATTTACAAGCGCAATCAACTGATTGATTACAAGGAAGAAATATCCATACACAATCAGAAAAACGCAAACCGCCTGGCCGAACATCAGATTATAATGGCGGCATACGAGCGCGCATATAAAGAAAACGGTCGATAAGAAAAACGCCGCAAAACGCGGCGCTTATTTTTTATTTGTCTTCCAATATTGCGATACCCGGCAATACGCGCCCTTCGACAAATTCCAAGAATGCGCCACCGCCGGTGGAAACGTATGACATATATGGTTTTACACCACACGCCTCCAGTGCGGCAACCGTGTCGCCCCCACCGACAACACTGACCAATTTTCCGTCACGTGTACGCGATGCGATTTGTTCCGCAATGGAAAAAGACCCCATTGACCAAATCGGGGCCCATTCGGCCATGCCAACCGTACCATTCCAAATAACAGTCGCCGCGTTATCTATTGCCGCCAGATTACGCGCCGTTGTATCAATACCGGCATCGATAATAATATCATCCGCCAATATGTCATTAACTGACTTGTTTTCGCGCAATGCGTCACGTTTAAATTCTTTGGCAACACCTTTGTCCAGTGGCAGCAGTATTTCACAATTGTTTTCGCGTGCAAATTCCATGATTTCCAGCGCAGTGTCTTTCTGGTCTGCTTCGAACAGCGAATTACCAACCTTGTGCCCCTGGGCATAATTAAAGGTTGTCCCCAGTGCCCCACCAATAATCATTGTATCAGACAATTTTGCCAATGCCTTTAACACGCCGATTTTTGTTGAAACCTTGCTGCCGGCGACAATAGACAACAACGGACGCTGTGGATTTTCCATAACATTGGACAGATTTTCAATTTCAGACGCCAACAAATTACCCGCATATGACGGCAATATTTCGGCAACGCCAACGGTACTCGCATGCGCGCGATGTGATACGGCAAACGCATCGTTTACAAAGACATCAAAACCATCGGCCAATTTTTGCGCAAACGCAGGATCATTTTTCTCTTCACCTTCATAAAAGCGAACATTTTCCAGCAATACGACATCACCATCTTTCATATTCGCCATAAAATCTTTGTCCAAGCAATCCGGAATCAAAGGCACATTCATATATTCGGCCACCGGCTTTAATGAAAATTCCATATTGCGCGTACCCTTGGGCCGGCCCAAATGCGCACAGATTGCAATTTTTGCCCCCGCCGCACGCAATGCATTTATTGTCGGCATACTTTGTTCAATACGAAAACCGTCTGTGATTTTACCATCGACAATCTGAACATTAAAATCATCACGCAGCAAAACCATTTTGCCGCGGACATCTATATTCTTAATCGTTCGAAGTTTCATTTTTTATCCTTTCCTTAATCGGTCCAAAACTTTTTCGATAACACTCGTTTATACCATACTTTTCAATCGCTTGCAAATGAGAAGACGTCGGATACCCCGCATTTTTATCCCAACCGTACACAGGATATTTTTCCGCCAAATCATGCATTATGCGGTCACGTGTTTCCTTGGCAATAATAGATGCCGCCGCAATGGATAATGACTTTGCGTCCCCCTTTACCAACGCGGCGCCGATTAAATTCTTTGGCACACGATTACCGTCAATCAGGCAAAATTCAGGCCTTTGTGCCATCGCCGCAACCGCACGTTCCATCGCCCGCATGGATGCCCATAAAATATTTAATTCGTCAATTTCCGCCGGACTGCATTGCCCCACCGCCCATATGGTATTTTGCGTTATCCATTCATATGCCGCGGCGCGTGCCCGCGCCGTCATTTGCTTGGAATCACGAATAACAACCGGTATTTCAATATCGCGACGCGGGAAAATTACCGCGGCGGCCACAACCGGCCCACACAGTGGCCCCCGCCCTGCCTCGTCCACACCGGCAACAATGGACGCATCGCATTCATTTTCATAACTAAAATCAGGATTTATCCGTACCATCGAAATCGTATTTTATCATCAGCGGCACAAAAATAAAATCATATTTTATTATTTTCCCACGACCGAAATGTTCAAAGAAAATTCAGCCGCATCATTGATGTCAAACATAATTATTGATCCAATACACTGCACAGTTCCTTGGTTATACCGCTTCCCGAAAAAGGCCCCCTGGCCTTTTGTAGAATTTCGTCTGGATCTGCATCAATTCCGGCAAACAGACTGTCTGGGACACACCCGGTCAGCTTGTAACAATTTGTAAATGCAATATCAAACATTTCTCTTGCCTCGGGCCCGGATAAATCACCGAAAAAGTGTTCCGGAATTGAACCGGTAAGATTAGTGCACAGATAAAAGGTTCCGTAATACATAGACGCCATTGGCGCCCCCCGAATCCCCGCGAATAAATTCGGCGGTAATGCACCGGTTAGACCCTTGCAACGACAAAAAGTAAGCGTAAACATACTGTCTGCCGGTTTGCCAGATATCCCTGCAAACAGGTTTTCAGGGATCGAACCAGAAAGACCACTGCACCCAGAAAATGTGCTACTGAACATATACGGTGCCGGCGCACCAGATATCCCCGCAAACAGGTTTTCGGGGATCGGGCCAGAAAGCTTGCTGCACCCATTAAATGTGCTACTGAACATACGCATCACCGGCGCACCGGATATCCCCGCAAACAGGTTTTCCGGAATCGGGCCAGAAAGGTTGCTGCAGCCATCAAATGTGTTACTGAACATATACTGTGCCGGCGCACCAGATATCCCTGCAAACAGGTTTTCTGGAATCGGGCCCGTCAGACCACTGCATCCATAAAATGTGCTACTGAACATATATTGTGCCGGCGCGCCAGAAATCCCAGCAAACAGTTTTCCAGGTATTTCACCGGACAGACCACTACAGCCACTAAAAGTACCATTAAACATTTTGGCGGCGGGCCGCCCAGATATTTCAGAAAATAAATTTTCAGGAATTGAACCCGACAGCCCCGAACAATCGCCAAATGTAAAATAAAACATATTTGCCCCCGGGGCGCCGGTAATATGCCCAAACAGTCGCTCCGGTATTTCACCGGACAGGCCACGACATCCCTGAAATGTACTGTGAAATATATTAAATTGCGCCGGCCCCGACAGATCCCCAAATACATTTTCTGGAATTTCACCGGACAAGCCACGACATCCTTTAAAAGTACCATAAAACATATCGGCGGCATGTGCCCCCTTTAACCCACCAAATAAATTTTCAGGAATATTACCGGTCAGCCCCGCGCAGCCGGAAAAAACGGTATGAAACATAGCGTATGCGGGTTTTCCCTGTATCCCAACGAATAATGTGGCCGGGATTTCACCTGTTAATCCAATGCAATCCGCAAATGTGCCACGGAACATATATCCGGCCGGCGTCCCCTTAATCCCCGCAAACAGTTCCTCCGGTATGCCCCCCGTCAGGCCCTTGCATCCATTAAAAGCATAACTAAACAGGTAACTTTTCGGGGCACCGATAACATCTGCAAATAAATGCGGTGGGATGGAACCGGTTAAGCCGCCCGATCCAAAAAAAATATTCTCAAACATACTGGCTTGTGGTGCGCCAGATAGACCCGTAAACAGATTTTCAGGTATCGTTCCGGTCAAATTATCACAATACGCAAACAAACCAGAAAATACTGGCTGATGACCTACCAGCGTCCCATCACCAATCGTAGAGAATATCGCACCAAGCGATCCTTTGATCCTTGCAACAGTTTTATTATGTGCATTGCCACTGCCACCAAACGAAATCGCAGCAAGCGTGCCATTATATGCCGTGGCACGGCCGCCAATACTGACGGTGTACACACCTGGCATGGTGTATTCATGACTGTATATTGTGCTGGTTGTATTTGTGCGTTTTACGATTTCTGTATTACCATCGCCCCAGTCAATTAAAAACGTGCCACGTGCGGACATCTTGAATTCAAATTCCGATGTATCGGCGGTGGTTGTTACGAAAAACTTCGGTTCTATTTTGATCAGGCGATCCGCCGCATCAATTGTTGCAACCGTGTCCGCCGCATACTGTGTGGCATATTCACCGTTGCCGTAATCCGTTATCGCATCGCCATTTAATATTTTATTCGCGCGGTCCACCGCAGTCAGCAAGTATTTCATATTCGCCGCAACCTTAGGATTTTCAAGAGCCGGGTTGTACGGAACCGTGATCCCCCATTTTTGTTCAATCAGCAAATGGATATATTCAACATTGACCATCTTACCGGCGCGCGCGGAATTGCAGAGCATTCCGCCCACAAAACCCAATAAAATTAATAACTTGCGCATTCTTTCTCCTCTGCCTAATAAAAAGGGAGGTTTCGATTAGGCATAGCAGACGCGCAAAAAATACTGGATTTATGGGGGTATTTTTTCTAATATTTATACGAAATTAAAGGTCCCTTTTTTTTAGGCAAAAAAGATATTATTTCCATTACCCCGGCAAGCAAAAAATATTGACAACAGATTCTTTTGGTCTATACTTATACCTTGCAAATATTAAGGACAAGAATATGCAAAACGATAAAATAAAAAGCCAAATAATGTTACCAGTGTGGTTGATTGGCAACGGTTTTGTTACAGGTCAATTCATTCAACAGATGCGGGTTATCGCCACACGCAACTATGATTTCAACGAAATGGCACCAATGTTCGTTATGACAATTATTGCAATGTACATTTCCGGCACCCGGGCGCTGCATCACTATAACAACCTTTATAATAATAAACAGAAGTAAAACAGCATGAACACACTGACACCAGAACAGATACAACAACTGAAACGCAACATGGCCATCAGCAAGCGCAACATGATTTCTATGTACACAATATCTGCAATAATGCTGATGGATGTTATATTGGTACATGAATTAGCCCCAAACCATCCAGAAACGCCCATTATTTGTGGTATTGTCGGATTTATAGATTGCATTATCGGGGATACAGATCGCCGCAAATATTATAAAATCCGCAATTTATTGAAAGAACATGCATCACAACAGAAAACCAAATAAAAACACCCCAAATTGAATGCCCACGTAAAACATGTTCGCGCGTGGCACGATTTGGGGATTTTTATATTGCCATACGGTCGGCGATTTGCTTTTGGACGTATTCATCCTCGCTGCTGTACAGGGGCCAGTCACCGTCCGCCAATTCCTGCATAGATGTTAAGGGCTGATTCAATCGCGCACGATACAACCACATATTAGACATCACACGCTTAATATAACCACGCGTTTCATATGCCGGGAAACTTTCTATGTACAATAATGGGTCATATGTGTCAAACGCACTTTCAAACTTGATCAATGTTCCCATCCCCGCATTATACGCAACCAACATTTTAATAATATTATTATCAACATTCGGGTGCGCCAATAAATCAACTATATACTGCTGGCCCAGGAACATGTTATGTTCTGGATTTGAAATATCAATATCCGCCATTGAAACCTTGTTCCTTTGCGCGACCAATTTTGCAGTACTGGGCATCAATTGCATCAGACCATTCGCCCCAGCAATCGATTTTGCATTCGTGCGGAAATTACTTTCTTGTTTTGTAATTGCCAATAATAATGCACGGTCAATCGACCATCCACCCATCGGTTCCCAATCCGGCAACGGATACTGGGCAGAATATATAATATTGTCATCAATTTCCAAAATGCCGCGGTCACGCACAACACCAGATGCCAAAATCGCCAGACGCGGCAACGCATATGCCGTCGCCACAGAATTTACCGCATGCAGTGTGCGATCCGATGCATTCGCGGTGATCAACAGATTCAGATATTTTTCCGCACGTGCATTTTGGCCAACCTGTAACAATGCCAGCCCCACCCGGCCATACATGGTTTCACGCAGAGCATCAATATCATCATCTGTACAGTCCTGTTCAAAGAATTCATACTGGGGGGCATGTCCCAACATCATCGCCGATAACGCGCCATAAAACGCCATCGGATGCGATGCCGCCACCGCCCAATATTTACGCGCCGCACTGCGATGTCCATCAGAATCTGCGGCACGTCCGGCCCAGAATGCTGCCTCGGTCTTGCGGGCATTGTTTATTTGTGGCAAATCCAATATACGACTGAAATATTTTTCACTTTCGGCAAAATTTTCTTCTTTGAAATACAACAGTCCCATTGTCCACAGACCATATTCTGAATCCGCATCAGATGAAACAAAACCCCATTTTTTAGCTAATTCGTATTCACCATTGGTATAATAAACATATGCCAAACGCCCCGCCAGGCGACCATAATCAGATTCCATCAGATGACGCCGAAACTTAGAATCCTCTAATATATTACGGGCGACTTTGGTGCTGCCACTGCGGATAGCCTTTTTAAATTTGGTTATTTTCTTATCTGTATCACCGGTATATTTTTTTGCCGTCCATGTTTCAGACTGGGCCGTTTCAATCGAAGAATTCCCGGTTATTGTGCGCGGCAACTTGGCCGAACGTACCTTGACCTTTTTTATTTTGGCTAATTTTTCCATACGCTCGGCCCCGGGGGTATCATAATATTTTTCCTGCCAGGCAACAACCTCTTTGCCCTTGGTATGATACGTCTTGGAAATATAGCGCTGATATAACACCTCGCCCATCAGCAGGTCATCATCCAACTGAGCCTGCAGTCGTATTGCAGCGTCTATCTTTTCCCGATCCTGCAGTTCAAAAATCTGTTTATACAAACTGGCACTTTCGTCATCCAGGATATCAAGGCTATCAACCGCCATTGCCGCCATCGGCAACATGATAAATGCCAATAAAAATGCAAATATTTTTCTCATACTTTTAAAACAACGATGTTTTCGGCAAATGACATACCGCGGCATCATCGGTGGCCTCTGGAATTTGTTCTATAATTTTTTTAAAGTCCGAAACACGTGAAAACTTGCGATACACGGAAACGAACCGAACGAACGCAATCGGATCCAGATTCAACAAAGAATCCGAAACCATTTCGCCAACCTGGCTGCTGGTGACTGTATCATCGGCCGTTTCTGTTTCCAAGCGACGATGTATCGATGTAACCAACTTTTCAATTTGTTCGTCACCAACACCGCGATTGCGACAGGCCAACATTATGCTGCGTCGTAATTTTTCACGATCAAATGCCTCTATCTTGCCGCCGTTTTTACGCACCATCAGATCGCGCATCTGAACCCGTTCCACCGTGGTGAACTTGGCACCACAGTCATTACATACGCGACGACGACGGATGATCGCATCTTCGGTATCCGGACGCGAATCCGTTACACGACTGTCGGTTGAATTACAATATGGGCATCTCATAATGCAATAGCCTAGCAAATCTGAATCCACCCGCGCAAGCATAATTTGCAAATTTATAAAATATGAAAAAAATTATCTTTTTCTAAAAATCAAGTGTTTTTTTACAGGCCGTCATTGGCCCACACGTTTTTTTGCGATTCGAAATATGGTAAAATACATATCGGATAGAGAGAAATGGACAAATACCTAAATCAAATTTTATGTGGCGACTGTATCGAAATGATGCGCGGAATTCCGGACCAATCGGTTGATGCAATCTTTGCAGATGCGCCATACAACCTGCAATTGGGGTCGAAAACATTGTATCGCCCCGAAGACCAAACCGCCGCACGTGCCGTACGCGACGCATGGGACGCTTTCGAAAGCCCCGCCGCATATGATGATTTTACACGGGCGTGGATGGAACAATGCCGCCGCATTTTAAAACCCGACGGCGCAATGTGGGTCATCGGCAGTTATCATAACATTTTCCGCGTAGGGGCGATTTTACAAGACCTGGGGTTCTGGATTTTAAACGATATCGTATGGGTTAAAACAAATCCGATGCCGAATTTCCGCGGCACACGTTTTACCAACGCACACGAAACATTAATTTGGGCCACCCCCCAGAAAACAGGAAAATATACATTTAATTATGAAACGATGAAAAAACTCAATGGCGGCAAACAAATGCGCAGTGATTGGGACATCAAAATATGCCTGGGCGAAGAACGGGTAAAGGGCGCGGATGGCAAAAGCCTGCATAACACGCAAAAGCCGATGGATTTACTGCGGCGCGTAATATTGGCATCAACCAAGCCGGGCGACATCATCCTGGACCCATTTATGGGCAGTGGCACCACCGCCGCGGCCGCACGGGAATTGGGACGGAATTTCATCGGATTCGAACGCGAAGAATCATATGTCGCCGCCGCACGGGAACGGGTTGCAGGAATTATACCGGCCGACCTGAAAACAATCGAAGTAGCCGCCCCTAAACGAGCCGAGGCACGTATCGCATTCAAAGAACTGATTGACGCCGGTCTGTTATACGCCGGCCAAACATTGGTATCACCACGCGGCGAACGCGTCATGATTACGCGCGAGGGGTTATTGACACACACCCTGCACGGCAAGGCATCCATTCATGTAATGGCGGCAAAACTGCAGCACAGCGTCAGCTTTAACGGATGGGATTATTGGTCGGCCCAAAAACGCGACGGATCCCTGGTTCCGATCGACGATTTGCGAAAATACCTGCGTGGTGTTAAGCAAGATATGAAAAAGGCCGCATAAAACCCGGCATAATCAGTTTGGTCTGTCCCCGCACGAATCCCGTGCGGGATTTTTTTCGCGCTTGACAAATTAAATTACAACAAAGTAACATATTCACACAATATTAATAACCAAGGTAAATAATATGAAATACAATGAAGTAACGTTTTTTCAAATCGCACCATTAATCAAGTCTATTAAAGTGAAAGACGGCATTGTCACAATATATGCGAATCATGATATTGACCCAAAAGACAGCCGCAACAATTCAATTTCTTTGTTAAAAAATCTGAAAACGATACGTGATGCCCTGCATAATGTCATCAAGTGTGAAAGCCCTGACAACAACTGCGTATTGTTGTTCAAATATAACAAACAAACCAAATACATAATAGACCAATTGATTCGAACAAAAAATCGTCATGATGCCCTGGAAACCCTGCGCAATAATGGCGGCATTTCACTTAGCGCGTATGAGAAACTACTGTTCAATAATTCTACACGCACAAGTGTGATAGAGGTAATGCAACAAAAAAACAAATAAAAAAATCCCCCAACAAATGGGGGATTTTTTTATTCGCATGCACCGTATGATTTGGCCACGCTATAGTTTTCGATACACTGGCTGCCCGACATTTTGCACGCCGAACGGATAAGTGTTATTGTCTTGTCGTCCGGGCCACGATAATTTATCTGGGCGTTATTACAAGACTTTTCATCCGTCAGTGCCCCACACAGCGCACGCCATGAATTACAGTCATTCGCCAATCCCGTCGGTGAAATCGTATCCGGCAATTGCAGATTCCATTTTACATAGAAATCTTTTAACGTTTCAATATTGTATGATTTTCCGTATGCAACCTGGGCCAGACCATCACCAACACGACAATTGATATTATTGTGTTCAATCAATGCGGCAATTCCCGTGGCGATACCACCCGCGCCGGCACCAACACCAGCACCAATCAGTGTTGTTTTTACACGGTTATTCTTTTCACCTTTTAATATTTCTATATTTCCCAGCACAGAACCCAGACGCAACACCTCTTTCTTTAATTCATCAGCACTGATGCAATCGCCCGACGCCGAATTACACTGTAATCCCGTTCCCAACGACTGCTTGATATGCCGGAATCTGCATCCGCCACCATTTTCTATCTGTCTCTGCGCCTCTTGCAGAACATCAGAAATATCAAAGTTTGTTTCATTGACACCAGTTATGTTTTTGCACCCTTCTGTACCTGGATTATCAAGACATTCCTGGACCTTGGCTTCACACTCCTTGATCAGTTGTTTCATTTCTTCATCATTGGCATTACCCGCTATACCACATTTGATATTTACCTTCTCAGTTATATTCACCCGCGCGCCATTGACCGTATATTTGCTGTCACCGGTGCAATCTGTGATTGCCGCCTGGGCCTGGGTGTATGTCTGATACAGTTCGGCAATATCCCTACATTCTGAAATGCTGATATCACTGGCCGATGCATCAATTGGCATCAACAGGTATTCATTCAAAATCGCAATCTGGCCCGACTTCTTTAACTGATCCAACATCTGTTTACGATGACCATCGTTGCTGCAATCAAAGTCACGTGCGCCATGTCCCGCCAACGCACCAACACCGGCGCCAACCAACGTACCGCCACCAACACCAACAACCGCCGTTGTGCGTGTATCGTTCATCAGGTTAAACCCAAACAAATCCTTGCCACAGGTAAAGGTTTGCCCGGCCAGTTGCCATGCCTCGGCCGGCTGGTCATTACCCGCCGCACCAAACAGCCAGCTGTTCTTTATCTGCTTATCCTTGTTATACGCCGCAACGCGGATATAACAATCAGCCGTCGCCGCATCCCAACGCGCATAATGACCACGCGCGCCATCAACACCAGCATGCCCCGAATTTACCGTTACACCCTGGGGATTATTCTTGATCAGAACATTACCCATCTGGCCATTATATGCACCAACGCGATTATTATATTCTGCCGTGGTATTGCCATTGGTCGCAACCGCCGCAAAGGACGGCCCATATGTATTTCTATCCAGTAACAGACATGTATTTTCTGCCTGGTTAGGGGTCAGCCCCGTTTTACGCAGAACAAAATTGTAATATTCCGGCTGAACCTTGCGCGTGTTGAAATCAATCCATACATCGGCGGCCGCACGATAAATCCGCTTGCAATCGCGACGCACATCCGTCAGACAACGTTCCACCTGAACCGAGCACAGCGCCATTCCGTTTTCAATACTGTTGCGCAAATCTTCATTAAACAAATCATTTATACCATTTGGCAACCCACCATTATTTACACACGAATATATATCATTCATGCAATTCGTGACCGTATATTCAGAATTCTTGACCCCGCCATCCGGACATTCAGGCGCCGCCACACATGATTTCGCGGCCACATCCAGTGTCATACCATCAGGACATTCACAAACACCATTTATAACAACCTGGCCCGCGTATTCACATGCGTCACACGTATTAGCCTTAGGGTTATATATTCTGTCATCGGGGCATACACAATTTGGATATGTGCCGGTGGCACCATCAGGACATTTATCCCCCCCGCCAGGATTTGACGGCGCGACAGTTCCACCACCGCCCGGCAAATTCGGCGACATATTCCCAACCGTATTAATAGACATAGTCGGCATTGTTGGCATCCGCATTGATCCGGTCATACCCGCACGGGCCGCATCCGCGACATTCCCATACCCCGCACGTCCAGCGGGCGCCGCGCCATACGCCGTCCCCACCAGGCCACAGAACCCCAGTCCCATCAGCGACGCACCAAACATTTTCAGCAAACTATGCATAAAAGCTCTCCCTTTCTATCTTTTTCATTATGCCATAAAACAACATCAAAAAAAAGTACTTTTTAGGATATTTTTGCGACTCAAACGGACTTATTTTGTTGACAAACACAAATACTTTGTCTATATTTTTGTCAATGAAAAACATATTCGCCACATTAAAGGGTAATTTTTACACCGTCATATGGACGGCATGCTATGTATTCATGATGTGGACCATACTCGCCGGCCTATTCGGATTTGATATGTTTTCCGGCGCGGCATGGATACGCCTGATGCATTCACGCCTGCACGGCTTTGGCGGACTAGTGTTTGGAATATTAATATTGGCGGCCATACCGATGTACATCGCGACAACAACAATAATCATACGGACAAAAAAACCACTGTTTTCAATTCCAATACCGAATGTCGTCCGGCGCGCGTTTGCGCCATCACCAACACCAACAGCAGAACCAGATACAAACACAGCCCAGGACACAGAACAAAAATCACCCATCCCGGAACAATTCGATTTGTCACCAGACATTCCAACAGAACTACGTGGCGCGTTTATTCGCGCACGCCGCGGCACATCTGTACAGACACGACGATCTGCATTCGATATGGCCAATATCAGTGACAATAACATTAACACGAATTACAGCCAATCTGGCATCATACAAAACGACATCCCTGCCGAAAACAGCATTCCCCTGCCCGACGATTTTGATTTTATGGACACAGAACCCACACCCGCAATGATACCCGCCGGGGGCATGCCAAATTTTTCCGAAATAACATTTGACGAAACCCCAAGTAACATCACACCAAGCACACCCACATTTGCCACAATCGACACAACACCAACAGAAGCACCCATAACACCCCCAGCCCAAACACCAAAAATCGACACCCCACAATCCGATACGAATACAGACGGCGAATTTATAATATCAAACGGAATGTTAATCGCGGCACATACTGATCCGGACTTTTGGATTGCAGACGACACAGATTGGTTTGCCGGCGGCAAACAGCGCCCCAGCCCAGTTATGGCCGTAAAAAATCGGGCCGCAGAATTAGGCTTAAAACCGGTATTATACCTGGCCGAAACAAACATCCTGGACCTGGACGAACGCATCGCCGCCTGGGAATCAGACGGCGTACGCGTTGTCAAAGATTTATCTGAATTAGATAACTAGAACTGAGTATCAGTACAGGTTTCCACCGGTTCAACCCATGATTTACAATATTTGTTGCCAAACAGTGGATTACCAGTCTTTGCACAATTCTGGGCACGCACACATTTATGACAATTCAGTGTATCCCATTCAAACGTTGACGTAATCGTTTCTTTGTAATTCCATTGATTTAGCGATTTAGAACCGGTAAGTTCTTGTTGGCTTGCGCCGTCATCGCCATTGGCTTTGCCACTGTTGCTGGCAAAAGAAGTTGCTGCAACTGCCGTGCCTGCCGCGGCAACACCTGCCATTTCAGCAATCGTTAATGATGGCAATATTGCAACACCTGCGGCCCCACCTGTGAATACCATAGCTGTTGCAAGTCCGGCCATTCCCAAAATTACGCCACCAATACCTTTCGGTGGATTCGGGCTTTTTGGCAGTGTGGACATTTCAGCAAATCCAACGCAGGCCTGACGCGCAATTTCACGACGTGCATCCAACGAATTTTCACCCGCGATTTTTGCCATACGCTCGCCAATTGCCGCATAGTCTTTCAGCATTTTACTATTCAATTCATCATACTTTTTATAGTAATTTTCCTTTGCCGCCTTTAATGCCGCCGACGCAATAACAGTACGCATTTGCTTGGTCAGTTCTGGGAATCTGGCATTATCGCCGCCGCGACTGCTGATATTACGGCGCGTACCATCAGAGGTTTTCATACCCTGAACCTCGCGTCCGGTCATACAATATTGCACGGTCGGATCCGCCTCTATCGCCTGGATCGCGGTATCAACAGTCTTTTGCAATACAGCCAATTCTGATTTTACTTTTTCTTTTGCCGCAGAACTAATTCCAGACGCATCTATTTTGGTCAGATATTCATCAGCTGTGCTTAACTTTCCGTCATCCCCAACCTCAACACTTTCCCAATAAATCGTACCATCCAACACACCTGCAAATGGCGTCACCGGCCCCAAACCCGATGATTGAGCCCCCACAACACGCCCCAATTCGGTATCCTGGATTTGCGACACATCGGTACGACAACCCGAATAAGATATATCCAAAGAACCACCATCCGATTTATATTCACAAATCTTATATTCCAGGGATCTTGCGCCGATGCCATCATCGACGGCCAGTCCGTTGCAATTCTCAGTATCGCCACAGACTTTAATCATAGCCTCGTTCGCGGCGTTCTGACAATATTGCATCATATTATTATCGATGT
>JAAVBP010000015.1 GCA_014803525.1 bacterium | reverse complement strand
ATGAACGGTCGTTTCGGCGCACTTCCCAACGTATTGTAATTATGGCAAGAAGAATCAAAGAGCGTAAGCTCAAAAATCCCGCGATTACAATCATAGGCGAGGGCGCGACCGAGCGTTTCTATTTCACACATTTGAAACGCCTGAATGGTTACAACTATGTCTGCAAGCCACGAAACTTTGCCGAGCAGAATATTGATGATATTCAGCGTCAGGTCGAGCGAGTGCTTGCTGATGACGGTATTGCCGTATGTGTATTTGATGTGGACGTAACGCGCATACACCAAGCAGACAAAGCCAAATTTGATGCGATGCGCCGGCGTTATGCCAATAACCCCTCAGTAATCATCTGCGAAAGTATGCCATCTATCGAGTTCTGGTTTTTACTCCATTACCTCAACACAAACCGCTACTTCGCAACGTCTGATGATGTAATAGCCGCCCTGCATCGTTATCTTTCCAACTTCAGCAAGCAACAATCATATCTTTCAAAAGAAAACTGGGTTGCTACCCTCTTGGCTGATAATAAACTGACAACCGCCATAAATAACGCAACCGTCATCGGAGAAGAAGGCGAATCATACTCCAACCTCCACAAACTATTCGCATTACTCAATCCCTGAAAATGCATAGCCTATGTCTATGGGATAACCGAATACACTGAGCACAGATAGCCGGTATCATCAATGCAAAAAAATCCCTCATAATCGAAAGGCATACGGCATAAACCATAGTCCTATCTATCGAAGATTACGGTGAGAATTCCTTAAGAAGGAAAATCTCATCGCTATTCTCTTATTTCTTATAAAATTTATTTGCAAGTAAAGCGGAAAACCGATGACGGATGCCAACAGGCGGCGAATAGCCAAAGCATTTTTCTATAATTTAAATACGGTATTTTTAGAGTTGTGCCGTAATTTGCGCCACCTTAATATTTGCTTTAATATTTACTTTGCAGAAAAATACATCGATACAAAACTTATCAAGACTACTTCCTTAATTCTGATTTTGAAGATATATGGGCGGTTCTCTGTGGCTTTTATATGGAGCATGAGAATCTCAAACCAGTATATTCATCTCTGATTGAAACTATCAAATCATTGCCTATCCTACCAGAACATTCTGAGACTACAATTAAAATGTGCCTTGATTCGGAAAACGAGATTATTGTTAAAGGTGCGCCCGATCCTCAGGAATGGCTCATTGGCAGGAAGGTTGAAATCGACTTTTCATCATGGAAAGACGAACTTGCGAAATCCATAGAATCGTTCTCCGATTCCAAAACTTTTGATATGTCCTTCGGTCCGGAAAAAAGGCAGTTGGCACGTAACAGTGACACAGCAACACTCGCCGCTCATCTTATATATTGGTCAACACTCTATGCCATCAAAACACAAAGTCAGCATCAGCACGAATTTTACGAATGGTTGGCATTTCTCGAAAACGGCACAGTAAAATATGATATGGAGGAAGAATATGTGTCGGATAGCTTTCGCAGAAAGCAACGAAAATACTGGCGTGATACAGTGGCTAATGATTCTGCTATTGATTGGGTATGGAGTATAGGAATATTGAAAAAGAAGCTGGAGTTCAATATTGGCTATTGGCGGTATGTGCAGCGTCATATCGGTTGGCAAGAGGATGTAAATCGTATGCAGATAGCTGTAAATCTCCTTACTATAGCTCGAAGTGATTACCCCAATGTAGATAGGAAGTATATAAATCTACGCACAGCAGAAAGATATACGCACGAAAAAGATTCTGATGAAGAAGATTCACATCATCTTTACCTTACCAAGCTATATCGTGACAAGGCATTTCATATCCTTTGGAAATGGCTTGACCATAATATGAAAATGTGGTGGGATTAAAAAACTTATCCTGTACCGACAAATGAGACACCATACCCTTAATTTTGCAGTGTAATCATTAATACCAATACAATGGAACCAATAACAACAAATGAATTCCTCAACTCTGTTTTTGAGACCGAAGTCTGGAAGAAAGTTTCCGAAGAGGAAACCCTAAGCATGGAAATGCTTGAACAGTATGAAGACAAGCTGGATTGGACAGCAATCAGTGAGAACAACAACATCTTATGGACAATAGACGGCGTTGCGAAATTCGCTTACAAAATTGACTGGGATGTTTTCTCGGAGAGATGCCCTGACGCTTTCATCTGCGAGACAACCCTCCGCAAGTTTGATAACCGATGGAATTGGAAACAATTAAGCAATCGTGATGCGCTTTTTAACTCCAATCGTGATCTGCTCGAAAAGTTCGCAGACAAGATTGATTGGGCTGAGTTGATTACTAACTGGCGCATCGAAAATGCAATTGATCTATTCACTCGCTTCCAGCAATATATTCCAATGGCGAAACTTCAGGAGTCTCGTCTATGGGAAGAAATGGCTTCTGAGCGTGCAAAAGCAATCTTCAAGGAAATGACAGGACTGAAATAATCAAAAAACGATAACCATGCCTATCTGGAAATTTACCACCAAGGTGAAACGCACTTGTAATGGTGTCTTCATTGAGAAAGGGATGACAGTGGATGTCGTCACTCCTACTACTTCAGATCCACTCAATAGTCCTCAAGGACGCGATCAGATTGCAGCCGCTTTTATGTCTAAGTATGGAGTCGATATGAAAAAGGCTCAAAATCTGACAAGCGGTTATCTTGATGCAGTGATGAGCAAGTAAAATTATATCCCGCTACGCAGATACATTGCATAGCGCAGTTGTAATTTTGCGCCAAAATCTGAGCAAATTTTGCAGTTCGCTTGTTTTCAATTAACTTTGCACTCGCTTTGGGCATTCAGCTTAAAGTGCGTCATAATATAAACCAATACAGACAATGAAGAAGAACGTATCGTCAATCCAGCTTCGACGCAAATATTATAGCGTCTACTTCTATCGCTTTAGCAATAGAAGTTATCGAAGTGTGCCCAGTGGATTGCTCCGACGATATTCATGTGATGTATGCATTAGTTGAAAGATAAGTTAATCAGACAATTAGGATAACGAAATCGGGAAGTCCACAACACTCCCCGATTTTTTTGTGCCTTGCACTGTAACCATCCTTTTGTCTCAGCATGGCACATAATCAGCAACTCAACGATGAAAATTGAAGATTACAATCACAGCCATGCCAGCAAACAAGAATGCACTTATACGATACAAGACCATAGACCGGTGCTTGAAAAACAAATACCGGAGATGGACTCTGGATGACCTTGTTGAAGCCTGCTCCGATGCCCTATACGAAATGGAGGGCATCAGGCGTGGAGTCTCTATCCGGACAGTCCAAGCCGACATCCAGATAATGAGATCAGATAAACTTGGTTATGAAGCCCCAATTGAGGTTTATGACGGAAAATTTTACAGATATGCGGAAGAAGGATATTCCATTTCCAACTCTCGGTTAGATTCAGAAATGTGTGAACTAATATCCGACGCCCTTGATAAACTGAGACAATTCGAGTCTATCACTCCAGCCACTGAACTTGGCAATATCCTCACTGTAGTAAAACATAAACTTGAACTTCTCTTAGAGGAGACTTAACGGAAAAGGCTTTGACAATTCGCCCTTGTGCAACCTGTCAAAGCCTTTGTTTGTACTTCCGGCAAGACTCGAACTTGCGACCCTCACGTTCGTAGCGTGACGCTCTAATCCACTGAGCTACGGAAGCATATATTTGTTGGGGCGGTAGGACTCGAACCTACGATGTCCGAAGACGGGAGATTTTTTCGCCATTCGGCTCAAGGAGCTCCAGTTTTCTGAATAGCCGCTATGCGACACCCCAGTATTTGCGGAAGCAGAAGGATTTGAACCTTCGGAGCCATTTGAGAGGCTCGGCCCCTTAGCAGAGGGCTGGTTTCTTTCTCCGAAAGCGGCAGGCCGATAACGACCGCTCACCCATACTTCCTTTTGTTTGACACTGCAAAGTTATATAAGCAGAATGCAGCCTATCTGCGTAGCCAGAAAAAATTCAAAAAAATAACTCATATTTTATAATCACCTTTATTTGTCAGGATTTTAGATGTTTTCTCATCGCATATTTCGTTAATCCGGATTTTATCATTAAATTTGCACCATATACTAATTTCTTGAATATGGAAACATTTAAGATTAACCGAATCAAGGCTGTGTTAGCTGATAGTGGAAAACAGGGTAAGTGGTTAGCCCAACAACTTGGTAAGGACCCTACAACAGTCTCCAAGTGGTGTACCAATACTATTCAACCCGATTTGAAGACACTGGCAGAAATTGCAGAGATATTAAATGTGAATATTAGAGAATTACTTGTAAATACAAAATAATGCAAGCGCTCATAAGGGACATGCGTTGCCAACACTGTAGCCGGTTTGAAAATTCATATCACATCACTCAAAAATTGAAGAATCATGAGGCACATATCAATACGAATACCATGGCATGACAATGGATGGAAAGCACAAATATGTCACAATCCATGTAGTAATACATATTGTCAGCAACTATCTAAAATAGTCGAGTCTAAATTCGACTGTAAATCTTTAGCTTCTGGTACTGATTGGTCAAGTTTGCCGTCTGACAAGAGACCTCCATGCTCTGGCGAAAACGGAGGGTTTATGAATGAAAAAGAATACAACAGGGTCTTTACCCATTTGTATGCCTGGAATAAAAACAATCCGCACCATGTCCTTCGCCCCACTCATGTAAATATTCCGCCTTACAGTGCTCTCGGAATTCCCTTCAGGTATCTTAATTCTGCTGCTCAGGAAGCACTTACAAAACAACATCCAGAATTTCGACCGGCAGAAAGGGCTCCATTTGGTTCCGCATGGGTTTATAATTCGGAACGACTTTATGACATACTCAATTGGTTCAGCAATGAAGTCGTAGAGAGTGAATCGATGTGTGTGTTCTATTGCAAAAAAGGGAATCCCATTGACGATGAAGGCGTGAGGATGATTGTTGGTATGGGCGATGTCAAACGCGTGTACGGAGTGAAAGATTATGACTCGTCGGCTGCCTATACTTATCCTTTGTGGGAGATAATGTTTTCACATTCAATTCGCTCAGACCTTAGTAAATCAGAAGGATTTCTTTTGCCCTATCAAGATTATCTTGATTTGCCGGAGGATGTCTTCGAAAAACGCGGTCTTACGAAAGAGAAAGCTTTGGATGGCATAAAACTATCGCTCGATAAATTTGATAGTAGTCAGAAAATATTCGACGAACTATCATACGGTTGTGACTTTATCAGCAATCATTCAATGCTTCTGATACTGGAAGCCGCTCGGCGAGCCCTTGAAGCCGTTTTAGTGCATAAACTTGTTGGGAAAGAGGATGATTGGAAACGTCAACTCAGATGGATAGATAGCCGAATAATCAAAGTAAAAAAACAGATTTCTCCCTTCCCATCTTTTGCTGCGGCTCTTATGGCCATCGGCATTGATTATGCTAACCTTATAGAGAGCGATTTAAGAAGAAACGGGTGTGAGCCCAAAGACAGTCCATGGGATTTCTTTAAGAAGCTAATCAATAAGGAAATTCGAGTCAAAGATGCAGTCTATAACCGGGATTTGGAATTATACCGGGATACATGGAATGGATATGGCCTAGACATACAACAGCGCCTCGAGTTTTTGTCGCGATTTGAGTTGGAAAGTGATATAATTAAACATTATATCAACCATCCGCATGAAGCGGTGATAGAGAATCCTTATCTTATAAGTGAATGGTGTGCAACTAATGAAGATTATCGCGTTTCCACGCGCACGATTGACTTAGCAACCATACCTGATATTTCAATCCAAGGGGATAATGTGCCTGTCGAACCTTATGTAGTCCATTCACCTTTAGATTTACGTAGGCTTCGTTCTTTTTTAGTGGAGAAACTTTGTGCAATATTAAACGACGGTGATACTCTCCTTTCTCTTAATGAAGCTGAAGAATATCTTAGGGATTACTTGCATGGTGAGGATGGTGTTTCTCTCCCCAAAAATATTCTTATCACTCAAAGAGCTTTTTTTGAAACCGTCATAGATTATATTGGAGGAGACAAACCTTACGCTATTCAGCTTAAGAAATATCATAAAATCGAGGCTGATGTGCGCCAAATACTTTTGGGCCGAGCTAAAAGGTCGGTAAGAAAACCGACAAGAGAAGACTGGCTTAAAATTGCCCAATCGGATCCAAACTTTGATGCGTCCAATCCCAGAAGCTTTCAAGCTACGGAACAGCAAGCCCGGGCTCTCGAAATGATGGACAGAAAGCGACTTTCGGTTTTGACAGGTGGCGCAGGCACCGGCAAAACAACCGTGGTAAGGTTATTCCTTAAATCTGAAACGATACGTAAAGAAGGTGTGTTGCTTTTAGCCCCCACGGGAAAAGCAAGAGTTCGTCTTAGCACTATGGCCGAAGGAATAACATCAAAAACTGTGGCACAATTTCTGACAAGTTTAAATGCATTCGATTTTGAAGGGATGAAACCCCGGATTACATCGGATTCTCGCACTTACTCAGGAGCATCGAACATTATCATCGATGAATGTTCTATGCTTACTATTGATATGCTTCACGCACTGCTAAAATCCCTTGACCAAACTGAGGTAAAACGTATCATTCTGATAGGTGATCCATATCAGTTGCCTCCCATCGGTCCAGGACGACCATTTTCCGACTTATGTCATTATCTTCAAGCTGATAATGCTCCAGATGAAGTAAAGGATGCCATTACCTATTTACGAACTGTTGTAAGAACCATTACTAAGGGTGAATCTGACGTGCTTACATTGGCTTCGTGGTTTAGTGGCAATAAGCCTGAGAAATCAGCTGATGAGATTTTTGAAAAAATGACATCCGATAGTCTCAACGGGGATTTGACTGTTTATACATGGAATAGTGAAGAGGACCTGGCTGTCATTCTCAAATCATCATTATGTATGGAATTAGATTGCACAGAAGATGAACTTGAAAGCACGCTGAAATCCCGGCTTGGTATTGACAATCTTGATAATTTATCATCAAATCCCGAGACATTAGAATATCTTCAAGTTCTTACCCCGGTACTTAATCCGGTTTGGGGTACATACAGACTTAACGGTCATATTCAAAGATGGATAGGAAACGGTCAAAAGTCAGATGGATTATTACTCGGATCTCAAAAAATATGTAAATCCGATAAAATAATACGCTTCAGAATATGAAGCGCGAAAGTTATCCCACAAAGGAGAAATACGCTCTCGCAAACGGTCAGATAGGATTTGTTAAAAGCATAATTAACAAGCATATCAATGTAACATACGCTGGATTACCTGATAAACAGTTTGGGTTCAGCGCATCTTCAAGCGAGGACATGGATGCTGCTATCGAACTGGCTTATGCAATCACAATTCACAAGAGTCAAGGAAGTGACTTTGATACGGTTATAGTTGTCCTTCCCAAGACAGGGATAATATTGAGCCGTGAGTTGATTTACACGGCATTAACACGTGCAAAGAAACGAGTGATTTTGCTGATTCAAGACCAAATAAACTGGATTCGTGAATTTACAAAACCTCAGTCTTCCGTTCTTGCCAGAAGAAATTCTAATTTATTTAGTCTTTCGGTGAGAGATACTCACATAAGTATCCCTTATGTCGAAGGGCTAATACACGGTACGGCAAAAGATGGTTTGTTTGTTCGCAGCAAGTCAGAGGTAATTATCGTGAATCAGCTTGTCAACGCCGGTGTAGATTTTGATTACGAGAAGTTACTCGAAGAAGACGGTCATCATTGTATTCCGGATTTCTCCTTCTCAACACCCTATGGAGACCGAATAATATGGGAACATCTTGGTATGCTTGGCGTTCCGGAGTATAAAGCCTCATGGGAGAAAAAATTAAAGTTTTACGAAAGTATCGGTTATACCCTCGGAGAAAACCTTTTCACTACGCAGGATCACGAAAATGGAGCTATTATGACAGATGAAATAAATATAGTTATTGACCGGATTAAAGAGATGTTCGAATGAAACCCCATGAAAAAAAATATTTTGAGGAAATAAGTAATATAGCCAAACGCGCCATGAATGCGTCCTATAGGATGCCTCAGTTCCGTGGCATGTTTGAAATAATACAAAACTTATATAAAGATAAAGCCCATTTCGTATACGAACTGCTCCAAAACGCCGATGACCAAGGCGCTACAAACTCCAAGTTTATCCTTCGGAGAGATGGTCTTATCTTTATTCATGACGCGCCAAAACAATTTTCAATATCTGATCCGGCCACACATGAAGAAGACTCTAAAGCCGGGCGTCTTGGTGATATCAACTCCATAGTATCGATAGGCTCCAGCACGAAAATTGGGCTGGTAGATGAAGTCAAGATCGGTAAGTTCGGTGTTGGTTTCAAGTCTGTGTTTCAATACACCTCCCGTCCTGAGATTTACGATGATAATGTGCGTTTCTTTATTGAAGACTACATAATTCCAGGCCTTTTGGATGAGGATCACCCTGAGCGTATTCCCGGACAAACGCTCTTCTATTTCCCATTTAATAAGGATAACAAATCTGATGCATACTTAGATATATCTGATGCCCTACTCAAGCTCGCTCAGGTTCGTCCATTGCTATTTTTAAATCATCTTTCAAGCATTAAATGGCAAACCGGAGAAGAAACCGGAACATATAAACTCAAGTTTGCCGGGACGGTCGGTTCTGGAAAGAGGCTCATTTATATAAATAGAGTTGGAGATAACGTTGATAAAAATGTCTATTGGAAGTTTGATAGGCCTCTTGAGGACCGGCCGCAGCTTGCAGTATCGGTTGTATTTAATGTTAATGAAGACAAACACACAGTTTTAACAGACACCAAGTACAATCTGTACTGCTATATGCAGACTACCGATTGTTCCAACTTACCTGTTATTTTGCATGCTCCATACCAGTTATCAAATAATAGGGAAAGTATAGAAGCAAAGAACGGCCATAATGATAATATGGTAAAAATGCTTGCCTCGTTACTCTCCGATTCGCTTAAAGAGATCTGCAAAATTGGCGAAAGAGAAGGGGGTGCATGGATTGATGACAATATAATCGATTTCATTCCCAACCCGGATGATATTTCCGATCAAAATGTGGCTGCCTCAATTGATATAAAGCCTATAATTGAAGGTGTCATAGACTCAATCAAGAATGGGAAAATGTTGTGGTGCGATCAGATGAAGAAGTATCTCGATATTAGTTCGTCTGTCCATCCTGATGCGGATTATTTCCCTGAGTTGTATCCTTCCGAAACATTAAGCGAACTTCTGGGACGAGAATGCGGATGGGTCTTATGTGATATAAACAAACGCTATAAGGAGGGTAACCGTATTATCAATACCATCGGAGTAGAAACCATCACTAACAAGAAAATCATTGACTGTATTTCAGGAGAATATCTATCCCAGCGTCCGCTTACCTGGCTAATTGATTGGTATAAATCGCTTTTGAAGGTGAGTAAATCATGGGGAGAGCTGAAATACAAAGATATTCTTCTCACATCGAATGGCACTTTTAAGCCTCCATTTATTTCGGGTCAGGCTGATGCCAATGTCCATCTTCCCGATTCCGAATGGGAAATTCCGGATGGCGTCAACAATGTCTATTTCGTTGATAGGGTACTTTCTGACGATGCAGAAGTCTTGTCTTTCTTAAAAGGGATTGGCTTAAACCAAGTGGATGCCATGACAATGGCTGAGAAAGTATATTTGCCTATGGCTCAGGACGGAAGGCGAACTATTGAGTCGCGACTTAAATCGCTCTTAAACTTCCGGAACCTTTATCTGGGAGAGTTAGCTGGATTTAAGAAAACATTCCAAGATGCAAAAATGTGTCCGGTTATTATTGATGATACTTTGATGCTTTTGAGCCATTCTCAAATCAAAGTACATAATGAGATTAACGATTTTTATTTTCAGGGAAATCGAGATGTAATATTTTTTGAGCCTGAAGTCCTTAAACCTTGGTTGTCAGAAAATGAAATTGAACTAATCTATTCACTCGTTAAAGATTCAGATATACCGAAAAGCCCTTCAATCGTAAAAGCTCCGAAAATACCGCTGACCCATACTAACGTTTATCGACTACCCGCTGGATGCGAAAGAGCCGCATGGCGGAATCAATATAAACCCGAGTATGAATATTATATTGAATATCAGGTCGAAGGAATGGATACGTTCTGTGATATAGTGGCATCCTCAGATCCGATTAAATCTTCTACCATTATACTGTCTTGTATAAAAAAGATTAATCAACTTGGTGGTTGTAAATTCGGATATTTTAGGAACGGATATGAACATAATATAAAAATAGAGCCCCTGTTGTTTGATAAACTTCGCCAATCATCTTGGATCAATGACGCCTCAAATGATCTGAAGCGTGAACTCGGTATTAAAGTTGATAATATCGATTCATCCGATTTGAAGCGCGTAGGTTTATTATTGGCCTCTGCGGGTATGGCAACTCCGGATAAAATGTCTGACCTGTTAGATTACCTTATGCGTGAAGGCATCATAGAGGAATACCAGCTAAAGAAGGATCTCGAAGAACAAAAGGACAAAATCAAAGAAATATCCGATTGTTCTCTTAACTGGCTGGAAGCAATCCTTGATCTTCGCCAGAAATATATGGATGCCGGTGAAAAAACTGACATTCAGGTGCTCATCAATCGACTGAAAAACTCCATAAATTGCTTTAAAGATAATGCAGACATTGATTACGATGCCGACCTGCGCACCTTGCTTCCAAAGGATATAAGCGTTGTGTTTGGTCCTCCGGGCACAGGCAAGACTACTCATATAGCGCAAAGCGTGGCCGACGCCATTGCGGCCAATCCCAATGCGCAGATTCTGATACTCACATCCACCCATCATGCTGCTGATGTAGTCGCCCGTAAAATCAAAGATAAGGGCATAGACGTCTATAGGGCTCTTAACATCAATAGCCTGCAAAATGAAAAGTGGATTCAGGCAGCTGAGGTTCTCGGGCTTGAAGTAACTAACAGTTGCTACGATGATGGATCCAATGTTATAGCCTGCACGGTCCATTATTTTTCCGATACTTTTACCGACACGCATGCCCATTGCTGGGATATGATTATCATTGATGAAGCTTCGATGGTTACCCTTGATTATGCGCTCCTTGCTTTGTTCAAAGGTCGACAAATTAATCCGAACTGCAAATTCATTATAGCAGGTGACCCACTGCAGTTGCCAGCGATTACAGGCCTCGATTCCTTTATTCTTGAGATGGCAGATCTGGACGAATTCAACTTCTTCTCGTTCATAGGTTTGAAAACGTTCTCTGATGATGTGTCAAACTTGAATGAGGCGGTAATAGATAAAATAACAATTTCGTTATTACATAAGCAGTATCGCAGCGTTGCATCTTTAGCACGATTGACTGGCAAGTTTGCCTATAATGACCGGATTGTTCCCCAGAGAGACGATAGAATGCGTTTTATTGCGCCTGACGGTGCATTACCTATTTTCAAGCATCCCCTCTCGTTCCTTCGATTCCCAATCTCAGACAAAACATACGGATTTAACGGCGCTACAGCACCCGAAGAGCCGAATATATTAGATTTGGATAAGCTTAAAGGGAGCAATTTCAACATTTATTCGGCACTACTTGTTGTTGAATCACTACAGCATCTCTTCAATCTCTATCAAGGTAAGTCAGCAGAGGATTGTGGTTTGAAGGAGCTTAAAGTAGGTATTATAACACCTTATGTCGGGCAGAAACAGCTTATTGCAAAATTGGCAGACCAATTAAAATTGGCTCGACCAACATGGATTTCTGTAGAAGTCAACACAGTTCACCAGTTTCAAGGTGATGAATTTGATATTGTTCTACTGGTCCTTAATCCACCGAATAAGTCGATGAAGCCAGCTGATAAGATTTTGATAAACAAGTTCTATCTTATAAACGTTGCTACAAGTCGGGCTAAAGATTGTTTGGTCGTTCTATATCCCGATAAAACATGCAAAGAAGAGAACTTCTTATTTGTTAATAAACAGGGGGAGAAGAACAATCTCGAGCAACTGGCAACTGAAATATATAACTGTACGTTGGATAAGTTGACCTATTACGCAAAAGATTTAGAGGAGATGATGTTTGGTTCGCAGACTCATCTGATTTCAAAAAGCAAAGTAACTCGTCGAGAAGATGTCAATATCCACAAGCCTAATTTAGACTATAAGTATTACTTTAATACCGGTGGTAACACCATTGACATTATTGTTACCGACAGTAGTACATTATAATTTGAAATGTCCTGTTAATAATGCGAAAACTGCTATTTGATGGGGTCGGTGCAGTATTGGCGGCGGCCGCAGCGAGAGCAGTGTGCTCCGCGCCATACGCTGTCAAATTGCTCACAGGCGGCATCAATCAGCACTGTCTCATCGGTCAGTATTCCAGCTTCAAAGTTACGACGGTTACTGCTCTTCATGCCTATGCCGGCTCCTGTCAGATTGGCAGAGCCAATGTAGGCGGTCTCGAAATCGAAAATAAACATCTTGAAATGGACTCGCGGACACAGCATCCGCTCCAGTCCGGTTTTTAGAATCGGGTATCGGTCAAAATCCTCACGGAAAGCCGGGCCCGGTTCTTTTGCATGGATAAGTCGGAGCTCAGCACCCCGTTTGAGAAGTTTGGCAAGTACGGCAAGGAAAGGTTCCGTTGAAGAACCAGCCTTAACATGAAGATCCTTAATGTCAGCTGTACCAATCCAGAGCGAATTCTTTACAGAAGCCACTCGATCTATTACTTTGGTATAATGATCTGTTCCTGAGATAAATTCTACTGCCATTGTGACTGCAAAGTTACTTATTTTTCGTGAGATATAGATAATAATTGTAGTATGGAGACATTGCAATGTTATCTTTTACCTTAGCCATCTTGGAATCATCTCCTATGAGTTCGCTAAGAAAATCCCAAAAGGGTTTTCTGTGATGCTTATATTTATAGTGCGCTATTTCATGCAGGATAACTCCGTCCATCCACTCCTGCTTGAATATAACAAGAAATGGCTGGAGTGTTATATGGTTTGAAAATGAACATTGTCCGAGAATGTTTTTCCTTAATCGTTTTACAGTGACACCGGTACCTTTCAATCCTTTGAGGTTCTCCCAGTGTCTGACACGCTCCGGAAGTACCTGCTTTGCAATATTCAGGATTATATCTCGGAATAACTCCCTGAGCCATTTTTGAATAGACTTTGTTGAAAAATCTGTGTTTGAAGAATAGACCATATCCAATACACCGTTGTTATACTGAACAAGCAGCTCCGGGATATTTCGACTCAAATATACATAATGGTCAGGCAATTCAATTGTGGCCTCACATGCAAGTGTCGCGGAATCTACGCAGTGCCACCTAACAGACAGATATTTTGTCGTCAGTCTGAAATTCGGATTGATTTTGAATATCGGTTCTTTTACACTACCCATATCTTATCAAGAACATTGTCGTATTCATGTCCCCATTTTCCAATCTGCAATGCATAGAAGCGTGTTCCAAGTGATTTCTCTTTGTTAATCTTTTCCATTGTCGTAGGTTGTGGCTTGGGAAACTGCAAATCTGAAATTATCAGGACATCGGCCATTTCATAAGTGCCCTGTTGAAGAACCCTGATTGCCTCGGCGAGCATTTGTTCTCCATCGGTACCTCCCGAAAAACTATTTTCAAGGAAGTTATCTACCTTATTCCAATTGCGGGGTTTGGCAAGGTCTATAGATTTCGACCTTATCGAAAAACTTATGAGGTAACATGAACGTTTTTGTTTCTTTGCCATACGAAGAAGTTGCTTTAGTAGGGAAAAGGCAATTTTCTCCGGACGACCGGACATAGAACCGCTTGTATCAATACTTACAATAATAGGTCCTTTCGTCAGTCGCGGATCTTTACGGTTTTCCTCTATCTTTCGTGGTTTATCTTTACCTGGACTGCTGAACTGCTGAAGCTCCTTGGTGGCATATCTTTTGAAAAATAAATCTTCAGGCATTGAAAGTTCAACCGGAATGACACGTTCCAGATTATCCCCGGTTTCAACACGATCAATTTCTTCTAAGGAATTATTTTTGGCTACCGTTACGGGCAAGAACTTATAAATTACCGAGTCTTTCTCATCTTTTGAAGATTCTTTCTCACGACCAATCTTATCTACAATCTCTTTTAACTGTGGATAACTGTGGATATAGTTATCAATCTTCTTTTTGTCCTCATAATCTTTAGTTCCAGCATCACGACAATAAGACTCGAAGTTCTGTTTTGATTTGCTGAGTATATGTCGCTCCTCCTTATCAAGTTTAGCATGACACGCATTTCTCCAGTCATCGGTTAATGCTGAGAAAACAGCATCTCTATCCTCTAACTTGAATTGAGCACTATAACCCGCAAGGTTGACTTCATATCTGGAATATTTGGTCTCAATAGATTCACTCACTTGTTGCCACATCATCCGTTTTTTCTCAATGGGAGCATCCATGAATTGTGCTATCATCGCCAATTCCTTCATAGCTTCAAGCTGTAAAGCCCTGAACTGCTCAAGTAATATGGAGAAGTAAGATATTAAATCATCTTTGAGAATCTCCACCCAAGTCAGGTCTGAACCATCTATCTGAGGATTATTGTCTATCACTTCCTGCATATACCCTATCAAACAATCATCGGGAGAGACATTGGGCGGCATCTCGCCACTTTCCATATAAAAATCGAAAGCCTCGCTATACTCCTCCAGCTTGGCATCTATGTCAGTATAGTCAATCATTTTATCATCAAGATAACATTGTTCAACTTCATCTCCGTGGTTTTAATCTGTTCATCAACTTCCTTGATCATCTTATTGACCAGAGCAAGGTCGTTGGAGGACAGGAAGATATTATCACAGTTAATCCAGTTATCGGAAAGGAGATGATTCCATTCCGAGACACAGGTATTGAATAAATCTTGAAGAACACTTACCCGCTGATAAATGGGTAGATTCTGAAAGGTTTCTCCAAAGGTCGCTTGTGATGAAGCGGACTTTTGGCGGAATGAATATGGCGTCCCATCAATTATCGCACCTTTGGAAAATCTCTGTATCGTTACTTTCTTTAGATTTGTGGCATTTTGAGATTTCGCGTCAAATGGTCTGCCGGGTATCAAGGTATGAATAATCGTTTTGTTTCGTTTTGTATCGAGATACATTACACCCTCACGCGGTTGAGAATTAAGCGCCGAGTAATCCCATTTTGAGAAGTATGCCTCTCCATTAGGATAATTCTCGACGAGATAATAGAAATAATCGTACTCGGCGAAAGTATTACTTTCGGAATTGTGAGCCGTAAAAGAGTTTCCACCCGTTTGTTGATTTTGCGGAACCATTAGCTGACGCAATGACTTATCAATTTTATTTAAAGCCCTAATAGTAGTATCTGAAATGCTAGCAGTGAAAGATGCAAGCACATTAGGAATACAATCAACATCATTCCAAAAGCTGTGAATAAGAAGAATGTAATCGGTGAGATTTATTTCGTTCCTACCGTTTAGGAAAGCGGAAGTCTGCATAAGCCGGAATGCTTTTCGCCAGCGGCGGTCAGAAACATAATACCTTAGTTGATTACCGTCCTCCTTTTCTAAGGATGCGAAACTTTTACGAACTACCTTTATTGCGTTCGTTACCGAAATATGAATGTCGATTGCTTTAGATTCTTTCTGCCAAAGGCTATAAAGTTCTTCAGTTAT
>JAAVBP010000014.1 GCA_014803525.1 bacterium | reverse complement strand
TGACATGTTGCATACGCGGCGCGCACGACGCAGCATTGCGCCCATACGGCCGGTCGTTTCATTGATTTGTTTATATTTTGACATTTCTTTCCTCCTTGGTCTTTTTACAAATTAAAAAGCCCGCATTGACGAGATGCGGTTGGAGGTTCAAAACTACTGCTATCGGTAGCGTTGTTTATTCAACATATTCACAACCCTCCAACCACTGGTTGGAGTTTTTTGACAGCAAGAGGTTTTGAAGCCTCGCATCAGGCGTCACCCGATGCACGACCATTATATCGGATTGTTGCCGTAATTGCAAATTATTTACAGGATTGTCATGCTGGGCTGATGCTTGTTCTCGTTAACTGCGCACACGAACCGGACGGCTTCAATTCCCGGGCGCTGACGTAAAAATAAAAATGCGCCTAAGGCACATTTATATTTTTGGCAGGCGCAACTGAACAATTTTCGAACGGATCGCATCCACGATTTATTGTAATTTGGTAAAGATGTAAAAATGTTTTTAAGCGAATATGATAGGCGCATTATTTTGCTTTTTTACCAACCTCTAATCTACCCGCTTTGCCAGACTTCAACCATTCTAGCACAGCGATTCTGCTCTCAACATTTTTCTTATCATAATCGTTTTCAATTTCTATTTTATGAAATTCTGCAATTAAATCATCTAATTTTTCAACGATTTCAGGTGTTAATACCTTGCATTTATCTGTCATTATCCCCTCCTTGGATTAACGAACATAGCTTCTGAAAGCATTACATCTCATTTGATTGCGATAACTCTGTATCGTTGGTTTGCGTGCAATTTTAGCTTTTTTGGATTTTGCCTTAATCTGACCGAACTTAGAACTTGGTTTAGAGTGTTCTATTTCGCCCTCATCATCATAGTCTTCCAATTCACCAATATCTACTTCGTAATAATTACCATCTTCATCTTGATAAATTACAGATTCACTACCCGCAGGTACCTCTATTACGCCCCTATCTTCAGGTGTGTTATTGTCGCTGTTTAGGTCATTATAGGCATCCCAGTCTATTTTTACGCCACTATCAGAATCGTCATCTTTATCGCCACCCCACCAGCTCATCTGCATGCCTAATATATTACGTTTTGGTTTTTTATATTTTCTCATTATGTTATATGAATATGTAAATATGTACATAATGCTAACCTTTGTAACAATTTCTTTTATGATATTGTTATTTGTTTGAAAAATCAAGATGTTTTACTAAAAAGTTCGAAAGCCTGGATAAAAACGCGTTTTTGCGGCTGATATTTTCGCTCGCGCTCATGCGCTGCGCGGCATTCGTGACGCATCGCGGCCGTGTGCCGCTCTGCTACTCATAGTCGGCTCGTAAGGTTTGAACTGCGCTATCTCTCGTTCAAACCAACTCCGCACACGAACCCGACGGCTTCAATTCCCGGGAACATACACAAAATTAAAACACCCACAGGGGGTGTTTGAATCTTGGCAGTCCCAACGGGAATCGAACCCGTGTTGCCGGAATGAGAATCCGATGTCCTAACCGCTAGACGATGGGACCGCATGTGATGCATCATAACAGGTTTTTGTTATTTTGCAAATAATTCTTGGTCTAAATAATAAATGCTCACTTGGGGCCCACACGAATTATGTTCGTGTGGGTGGCCGTTTGGAGTATTTATCGATTATGTGACATCTGTTGACGCAATTGATGCAACTGTTTGATGTTTTTTACATGCAAATCCCGCATCTTTTTCGGCGCTTTGTTAAACTGGCTGTGATTTGACAGTTTGCGTTTTGATGCCATGCGTTTTTGGATCCCTGTACCCATGTCGCCAATTTCGTCGATGTGTTTCGCGAATTCTGCCTGTTGCGCGGGTGTTAATTTTGTTTTGGATTCCAACGCATCCAAGATAACGCTTTTGCCTTCGTAAATACGGCTCATTTCCATTGCGTGCGCAATACGTTCCGCAGACATGCCGCGTGGTGCGACAAAAATACCGTTATCTATTTGATGCTGGACGCGTGCACATAATTCATCGGCCTTTTTTTCACCCAACAATATGTTCAGTGAACTTTTACTGCTGCGGGTTAGTGCGATCGCGGTGGAATCATTTGCCACATTGGAATTATCCCTGCCCAGATTGTACGCTGCGGTGGTTTTATGCGATGCAGTATCAATTTGTACGGTCTTGAATACTGGTGTCTGCATTTTTGTAGTGTCGGCGGCCTTGCGTGTCATGAACAGGCTGGCCCCGACGGCGGCTAATCCTGCGACCGTTGCGGTTATTCTGTACATCCATTTCTTTTTGCTGGATTTGCGTGCCGGCGTTGTGCTTTGTATGGTTGTATCACTTTCTGGAACATCCATATCGGTCGCATCCACTGCAATTTGTTCGTATCTGTGTGTGTCTGTTTGATGTGTTGTTACCTCTTCATCCCCCAGGTCATAATTATTTGCATGTTCCTGATGGGATGGAATTTGTTCGTTGTCTGTTTTTGTTTGCACAGTTTTTTCATTCTCTTCGTCCAAGATATATTCCTGTAAAATAACGCCATCCTGTACTGGTTTTTCATTCTCTTCGTCCAAGACATATTCCTGTAAAACAACGTCGTCCTGTACTGGTTTTTCATTCTCTTCGTCCAAGACGTATTCGTGCAAATCGGCATTGTTTATCGCCGCCGGCGCATCATCTGGGGCCGGTGCAGAATCAATTTGGATTTTATCCGTCGTATTTTGTTCGTCGGCGTTGATCGGTGTTGATGCTTCTGCTTCGTCTTTGGTTTCAGGCATCAATGCCGCCGGTGTCGGTGTTGATACAATTGGCGCATATGTTTGATAAAATGTTTCAGGTTTATTCAAACCGAATAATGATTTGAATTTTGATGTCAGTTTATTAACGTGTCCCATGGCTGTTTTGTCGAACAGCGGATTCATGGACGGATCTTTGCCCATGGCAATGCAAATGTTATGCATGGCTGCGCGTGCATCATCTGTATATTTGCCATTTTTATCATAGCCGGCCTGGGTGATCAGTTTTTCTAATAACTTGCATATTTCTGGATCGTTTGAATTAAAAGAAAAATCATTGGATGCAATTGCGCCAATCATGCTGTCAATTATTCCGCGATAAGATGAGTGTTGGCCAAATCTAAATTTGTTTGCCCGTCTTTCTGCCAGAAATGTTTCCACGTATGCGCGTAAATTATTCTTGGAAATGCCAAATCCAGAATAAACAAAATCATATACAGGTTTATTTTCCATATTGGTTGTCCTTTGTTGTTCTGGTTAAAGTATAGAAACAAAAATGCCTTTTGTCAACTTTTGTTTTGCTGAATATATTGCGATATATAAAATATCTTATTGAATTCTTGTATTATATAGGAAATAATCCCCAACAATCTTGATAATCAAACGGTGCTGCGATGTTATTCAATTCATTGGTGTTTATATTTTTATTTTTGCCGATTGTGGTTGCGGGGTATTATTGGCTGGCGCGTCGGCATTTGATAACGGCGGCGCGCGTGTGGCTGGTTTTGTCTTCACTGTTCTTTTATGCGCATTGGAATGTAATATATTTGCCGCTGATTTTGATGTCAATGTTGTTTAACTTTGCGCTGGGGACATGGTTGGCCGGCGGGGCGGCACCGTCTGGACACATGCGTGCGCGGATAAGTCCAAAACTGGTTTTAACATTTGGCATCGCAGCAAACATAATTGCATTGGGGTATTTTAAATATGCCAATTTCTTTATAGAAAATATTAACGCGGTAACGGGGTGGGGCGTGGCTTTGCTAAATATTATGTTGCCGCTGGCGATATCGTTTTTTACGTTTCAGCAAATCGCATATCTGGTCGACAGTTATCGTGGTCTGACCCGCGACTATGATATTTTGACATACATGTTGTTTGTTGTATTCTTTCCACAATTGATTGCCGGCCCGATTGTATCGCACGGTGAAATGATACCTCAGTTTATGCGCCTGCGTAACTTTGTCCGAAATCACAGAAATCTGTTCCTGGGTGCTATGATTTTTGTGATAGGTTTGTTTAAAAAGGTCGTTGTCGCGGATACTTTTGCCCAATATGCAACATACGGATTTGATGTTGCAAAAAGTCTGACAATGATCGGCGGGTGGTTTTCATCCCTGTCGTATACAATGCAGATATATTTTGATTTCAGCGGTTATTGCGATATGGCGATTGGTGTGGCATTGCTGTTCAATATCGTGCTGCCGATTAATTTCAACAGTCCGTACAAGGCATTAAATATCCAAGATTTCTGGCGCCGGTGGCATATAACGCTGTCGCGTTTTCTGCGTGATCATATCTATATCCCACTGGGTGGTAATCATCGTGGTGCGCGCCGAACGTATATAAATCTGTTTATGGTATTTCTAATCGGCGGATTCTGGCATGGTGCGGCATGGACATTTGTAATATGGGGATGTCTGCATGGATTGGCAAACGTCGTGCACAAGGCATGGCAAAAAATGGGCCGTAAAATGTCACGCATTCTGGCATGGTTTATCACATTTAATTTCGTAAACATTGCATGGATTTTCTTTCGTGCGAACAGTTTTGACAGTGCGTTCAAGGTCCTGCGTGCAATGTTCGACGTGCGGTCTTTGACCACATTGCATGCGTTTAAATCGAAATACTATCTGGCGGGTTTCGGGGTAAAAGGTTGGATGTTGATAGTATTGTTGGCGTTATTGGGCATATGTCTGGTTATGCCAAATTCTGTTGACATTATGCGTCGCACAGTTGTGCGTACGCGTCGTGCAGCAATATTGTGGGGAATGTTTCTGGGGTTAATTGCGGCGGTCACGATTATCAAAATGACTGTGGTCCCATATAACGAGTTTATTTATTTTAACTTCTAAGGCGTGCGTTATGTTGTATAAAAGTGCATTAAAGGCGTTTCTGTTATCGGCCCTGGGGCTGATTGGGGTATTTATTGCGGTCGTATATATACGTGATCCGTATATGTTGTTTCATCGCGGTTGGAATCATAATAACAAGATTGGGCATGACTTTCGTGTTCAAAATTATGGTTTAATAAAGTACGAACCCATGGACAGCATTATTATTGGCACATCAATGTTGGAAAATACGTCTGCGGCCCAGGCATCTGAATTGCTGGGTGGGACATTTGTGAATCTGTCTTTTTCGGCCGCAACACATTACGAGAAAAAGTGTATGTTGGATTTTGCATTTGCACATCGTGATATAAAGCGCGTGATTGTATCCATGGATTTTGAGTTTAATGCAGAAAAATCAGCAGAGGGTGAATTCCATGACAATGTATATATAAACAATACTTTTTATGATCGTTTTATGGTGTATATGAATCCAAAAATGCTTGGGTGTATATTTGGTGGTGTCGAGTGTGCATTGCGCACCAAAGATTTGGATCGACCGCGTGCATGGTTTAAACACAAAGGGCATGCACGCCGCTTTGGCGGATTTGAAAATTGGATGAAGTACAGAAAAGATTTACCCAAAAATCCGATTTTAACAGATTCCAGCATTGCAAAATATAAACAGGTTGTTGATAACGAGATTGTATCCTTGTTTGAGAATCGCAATGTACAATTTGATTTAATTATTCCGCCGTACAGTGTTCTGTGGCTGGCACGGACGCCCGATACGTTTGATATCGCCATGACCCCGTACGAGTATTTGATTCAACGTGCCGCCGAATATGATAATGTGACGATATATTGGTTCTATGATGAATCATATGTGTTTGACATTGCCCGATACAAGGATCTGACACACTATGATGCAGACGTTAATGTGCATCAGTTAAATGCAATCGCAAACCAGACCAATATAATCAATGTGGATAATTATCAGGAAAAATTCCGCAAACTGCGTCATCGTCTAGATACGTTTGATTCGGGGTATTATTTAAAGCAGCTGTATCCGGATAAATAATCCACCGCCCCTTTGTGGGCGGATTTTTCTAAAATGGTTGTGCCTGACTAGCGATTTTCGCTCGGGCAAAGCCCTACGCGGCACTTGTACGGCGCGAACTGCGCAACGCTTGTTCTTGCCGACAGCGTAGTCGAACTGATTATTATAATGATTTAATAAAAATGGCACCTGAAATCGAGTTGGTAAATTATCTTCTAAGCAAAGATGTTGCAAACAAATCAAAAATACAATAATGTATGATTATAGTCATAATAAAGGAACATAGTATGTATAAATTTTTACTAGTATTTGTATTTGTTATACTGACTGGGTGTGAAACAATAACGAAATATGCTACACTAGAACAAAATCCAAAATGTGAAGATATTACAGAAGTACAGGTATTACAAACTTTGGATGATGGTGCGTTAGCTCTGAATTGCGATAAAAATATAAGAGATAGTTGTTTTGGTATAGTTGTATTTGTTCCAAAACAAAAAGATGTTTTATTGTATGATAAGAAAAAAATTTCTGCACCACAAGGACAATGCTTTGTTTTTAATGATGTGTATTCATACATAAATAAAGAGGGAGATGGTAAAACCGTGCCAATGATAGGCTTTGAAGATAGATTTCCAAATATGTAATACGGTGATCACGGATTCTAACTAATAAAAAAGACTGGTTTTCCAGTCTTTTTGTTTAATTGGTTCGAAAGTCAGCAAAAATTATCAATTTTCAAAATCAAACATTCGAACTCGACACAATACTTGCAAATCCAAAGAAAAAGTCACCTGCACGGTGACTTTGTTTATCCTGGTTGGGGCGCACTCAATTCCCTCGGCGCGGGGCGCCTGCGGGGAAACCGTGACGGCTCGACTGCGCCCTGCTTGTCTTGCCTACTTGTTTTCGAACCAGCGACATTAGTCGCGATTGCGAACCATGGCTCGCACCCAATAATTAAACCGGCACAAGGCCGGTTGAATTATTGGTTGTGCCTGACTAGCAATTTTCGAACCAATTTGTATCAGGATTTAATCAAAATGGCACCTGAAATCGAGCAGGTGAGAGACATGTTAATAACATAGGATAATCAATGTCCTATGTTATATAATGTTGAAAATGAATGTAAAATACAATATGCTAAGATTGTATTCATAGCAAAAAGGCAAAATAAATGGCAATTGTATTTGTGGTTGTTTTTATGGCGTTCGTATTAGGAATTGTAATATATAACACTTGCGGGGAAGTTTATAGTTGCTTTGACCATTATGGTTGGGAAGAAATTTCAGCGCCAGACAAAAAAGCAACTATTCAAAATATTACTCAAGAACAAGTTCAATATACGAGAAATAAAGCCAAATTTAAAACAAAAATTTCCTTTTCAGATGGCTTTTACTTTATCACATATAAAACCGATAGAGATTATAGAATTTTGACATATAAAATTTTTATCTCTGATGAACTTGGAAAAAAGATTATGGATTTAGCTATCGAAAAGCACAAACTAGCTGTTGAAGAATTTAAAAATAATAATCAATCTGTGATTTCTAATGTGCGTACGGTTAATGCTAAAACAACAAAAGATATGACCCAAATTAAAATAGAGATTGTAAATGACGAGAGATACATTAAATCTGATAATAGGATTGAATATCTTAGTGCTATCCAAAAACAAGCCGTGTCCGAATTAAACAAGTTAAATAACGTATTAAAAATAGAAAATGCTAAATTAAAAGATATTCCTGTTGATATTGCTAAATATATAAAGCCCAAAGATATATCTTCATTGAAAAATGATATACAGAAACTAGAGAATAAAAGGCTTGTCATAGATGAGTTGATTGAATCAGAAATTAAAGATAAGGCCAGAAAAGCCAACTATAAAAAATTAACCGAAAAGCCAGATGTGCCGACTCAATCAAACAAAGATGCGAATGTTACTGCGGTTAGTATTTCTGATGTAAAAGTGAATCAGGAAGAGGAAGCAGAATATGGCTGGGAAGATTGGGATTGATTATTTGTTAGGTGTAATTGTTATAGGGGCGTAATTACCTACAACTACAGCCATTTCATTATCTTTAATCCGGCCTGTGTAATTTGGAGCTACCTGGTTCAAACCAAAATCAACAGAGACAGCCATTTGTTCAACAACTAATTCTATATTTTTATCATTAGCAACATTCTGAATGACGGATAGAATATCCGATTTTATTTTCATTCCTAAATTATATTTCTCGTCAGATGAGACCGCATTACCGTAGGTTTTGTAATCGCCAAAGAATGAATCTTTGCAAATACCTATTTTTTCTAATCGGGCATCTATTTCCTTGATAACTGTTGGGTCGGATGATTTTATGATAAACGGAACTGCCACTTCTACCATTTGGAACTCCTTTTCTGCAAGTGTAACGTGATATATATGTAATATATAGGCAAAATAAAAAGATGTTCAAGCTTTATTCAACTAGTTGACTTTTGAGTGCAAATAAATACTATATAAAGCATGTTATGTTGTTTTGCAGTTTTAGCCTCGTATATAGCCGTATTTATGATAGGGCTGTGCGTTGGTGCAACTGAATGGGCTAAAAGTAGGTCTCGTCTTATATGGTATATATGCGTGTATGGTGTGGTGGCTAGTTACGTGTTTTTGCACTGGGGCGATTTTGTGCAAGAAGGCGCATCGGTTGGTAATGTAACTCTATTTGGCTTCTTTTTAGTTCTTACAGCATTGCCATTTCTTGAGAGTTTCCAAATAGGTCAAGTCGGGGGTAATGTCTGCTCGCCATTTGAATCGTTGGCGGCAAAAAAACAAGAAATAGACAACATACCCAAGGAGCCTAGTGATAACATGACAAAAGCAAAAAAAGACCAGAAAGAACTTATGAAAGAGATAGAAAGGGTGGCATAAATATGTTTAATTCTGCAAAGTCTTTAGCAAATAGTGTTGATGCAGTAAAGCTGGTGCTGGATGCTGCGCGTGATGGTGTTAAGCTATTAGGAAATAATATAGATTATATGTTACTGGCCGCATTTCAAAACTATATAGCCACTACCTTAAAGATTGTATCTCAAAAAGTTGGCAGAAATTATATGGATAGATATCAGATATTTGTTACAACAATTTCTAATTTAAAGCCATATGACCAGCTAAAAGAAACAATTAATTTTTTGATAAAATTAGCAGAAGAGCTACAAAAAGGTAGTAATAGGCAATATTTTTGATTTAATTAGTCCCGACGGATTCTAACTGATAAAAAAGACTGGTTTTTCAGTCTTTTTTGTTTGATTAGTTCGAAAGTCAACAAAAATTGGCATTTTTGAAAACCAAGCATTCGAACTCGGCACGATGATTGCAAAACCAATTAAAAACCGCCCTGACGGGCAGTATTCGTAACTGTGGTTGGGGCGCACGGATACGAACCAAAATGTAGAAAAAGTCTTGGATTTTGGCTAATCTGTTCCCAGGCGAACCCGTTTAAATGCTTAAATGTATCACACTTTGCATCACACTTATTGCTATTATAAGCTATTTATTAAATAAAGTAAATGTTTTTTGTATCACAGTTAGACCAGCGCAGAGCAATATCACCAACCCATACGATTGATAAAATGCGATACAGTAGCCGGTGATACAGACATCATTTTAGCAATTCGATATTTTGTCATACCGGAATCTAGCCAACCCTTTATCTTTTTTGTATTTTTAGACAGTTTGAGTTTCTTTGATTGTGCTGAAAATGGACGTCCGAGTCTTTTACCGGTTGCCCTGACACTTTCCAATGAAGCCTTAGTACGTTGACTGATAAGATTCCTTTCTATTTCAGCAGATAACCCGAAAGCAAATGCCATGACCTTTGATTGTATGTCATTGCCCAGACGATAACTTTCCTTTAACGTCCATACCTGACAGTTTTTGTTCAAGCAACTTTCCAGAATCCGCATAACTTCCAATAATGACCGCCCCAGTCTTGATATTTCCGCCGCAATCAGAATGTCACCATCTTGCAGTTCGTCCAACAACTGACCTAACTGTCTTTTGTTTAGTGGCTTTCGTGATGATATGGTTTCCATTACCCACCTGTCTATTTTGATATGATTCTGCTCTGCAAATTGTGTTATTTCATAGTGTTGGTGTTCACAAGTTTGTTTATTGGAACTGACCCTGATATATCCGATAACTGCCATGATTCATAGTCCTTTGGTTGATAAATTGCTTCAATTTAATAGAACGATTTTTTCAACATATTTTTTCCTAGTCGGAATTTGCATTTGGAAAAAACAGTACGAATAAAAAGTCTCGAAAATTCAAGGCATACAAGACTTGCACCTTGCTTGAATATATGAAT
>JAAVBP010000013.1 GCA_014803525.1 bacterium | reverse complement strand
GCTGTTTTTTTGCCGTAAAAAAAGGGCCCTTTAATTTCGTATAAATATTAGAAAAAAATCCCCCACAAATCCAGTGTTTTTTGCGCCAAAACTATGCCTAATCCAAAGGGCCCTTTTTTTACGGCAAAAAAACAGCGAAAAAATTCGCTGTTTCTTTATTTTTTTATAACAAAAATACTGGGATTAATATTATTCACCCAATGGGGCTGTAATATCCATCCACTGTAATGTTGCCTTGCCACCTTGGGATGCAATTGACAATACACAACGTCCAGATTCCGCAGCACATGCACCTGTCGGCATCGGAATTGTCGCATCGGCGACTTCTTTTACCGCATCAACATCTGCCTTGGTCGCAACCGCATTAATATTGACATCTGAAACCGTATATTGCCCACTGGCGTCAACAGTTGCAATGTTACCATCCTTGGCATCAGATGCATTATCCGCCAAATCTGCCTTGGTCGAAATATACTGTCCAAACGATGCATTATATTCCTGCATCCCAGCTCTCATGTTTTCAAAACCAGCCGCAACAGCCTTTTCAGACGGAACCTTGGTATCACTGTACATATCCATATCCGGCAATGCCCAGTTAACATCGGCATTAACATCCGATGCCGGCAACGCCGCATTGGCAACAGATTCCACATCATTTATCTTGGTGGTAACAACCTTGTTCTGAACTGCATTTTCACTGGTCGTGCTAAGTTCGGAATCAATTGTCGGTTTATTATTCAGATCACCATACGATCCAGATGTCGCAACCGTCGCCAAGGCCGGCTTGTTATTAATAAAGGCCGCACTGGTCGTATCTGTTTCAGTCCAGTTTGCCTGGGTCTGGGTCTGCAGTGCAGTATTCGCCTTGTCCAACGCATCCTTGACAGAAGGATCCAATTTATCCTTGGATACGCTGTCATCTTTTAATTTCGTGCCATCCAATGTATTATCTTCGATCAGGGACGGATTAACCGGCAATTCTGACAAACTGGTAATTCTGCCTTCGGCCCAGGTGGTAATCGCACCAACGGTCGGGAATGCAGTTGTTGAATTTTTATTTCCATCTGTAATCACAGTGGTCTTGTTGCTGGCATTTTCTTTGGTCCCCAGATCGGCCTCAACCGTATCAACGCGCGAACCCAACGCCGTCACGGCACCAACCGTCGCCTTGTCGGCAAGCTTGGAATCCACATACTGTTTACTGGCAATTTGTGGTGTTGCCGCGTCTGCCACACCCCCAGCCAATAATATGGCGGCCGCAAAACCAGAAAAAGCAATATTTTTTACTTTCATGTTTTATACCTTTTATTCCGTAACAACTTCGAACCAGTTCTGCTGGCCATCACTGATCGCCAAAACCCAATCACCATCTGTTGACACACCATCGGCCGTCAATGCACGATCCGCACGCGACAAAGATGTCTGGACATCATTTGCCAATTTGGTCTTTGCAATAGCCGCATCCGACGCAACATCCGCATCAGCGACCTGATCTTTATACGCCAATGCCTTTAAACTATCCGCATCTGCCTTTTTAGACAATTCCGCGTTAACCGTCGCCGTCTTGGCATATTCTGTGAAATCGACGTCAGTAATACCGGTTTCTATAATTTTTTGTTCAACCTCGGTCTTGGTGTAATAATTATTCAACGAATTTACAATTGTGTTTGTAATATCATTCAATTCATTGAACTGGTCTGTTGTAACGTAATCAATCTTTGCAATTGCATTTGTAATCGCCTGATTCAATGTTTCTTCGTCGACAACACCCGGCGCACCCTGTTCACCGGTTGCACCACGCAGATTTTCCCATTCAGCCAACAATTTTTTTGTTGCCGGCTCGCCAGAATACTGCCACCAGATACCAGTATCATCGGTTACGATATCAACATCACGTCCATCTTTACCATCGGCACCGGCCTGGCCCTTAATATCTTCCTGCAGACGATCTATGTTCAGATATATTTCACGCTGATCTTTATCTTCGTTAACAGTGATATATTGGTCGCCAACCAAAAAGTTCTGTTTGCCGTCCAATGATGAATTTACATCATCAACCTTGGACAAGACATCGTCCAAACGATTTTCTAATCCGGTTACACGCTTTTCAAAATCGGCCGCAAACTCCGGATCAATCGAAGAACCACCACCGGTCACACCGGGTTTTTGATTCTTAATAGAACTGCCACCGCTGACCGATGTGCCACCGCCCAGATATTTACCAATAGACAAGCGCTGGGACGTCGCCGCACGCGGCGCCGCCACGGACGCAGACACCGCCGCATCACCACCGGCCGGGGCCGCCACACGCATTGAACCGGCACGAACCGCGTTTACAGAACCTGTTGTTTGACCCGACGCAGACGCCGCAGACGACGTACCAGAATACGTACCCGCACCACCCAAAGAACGCACCGATGCCGCACCAAACGCGCCACTTGCCGTTGTTGCGCAAATCACGCAAGCAATGGCCAATTTTGATATTTTGATTTCGTGTTTCATCATTCTCTCTATTTTCTATTTATATAATATCATTTTCTGCGAATCGGGTCAATACCTTATTCAGGTTAGAATTCATAACGAATACCCAAGGATAACGAATTATCCAAAATCATACCCGTTTTGCTTTTAAACCAATATGTATTATCATCGGTATCCTGGAAATGCAGTTTCATTTCTGAACCCGTCATCCCGGCCAGACGATAGCGCAAATCAACAACCAGATTTTCATCCAACGCATGTGTCCAACCGAACATCACACCCGCCATCGGCGAAAAAGATGTTTTATCCTTGCTGTATCCATTGAAATAATCGCCGCTTATTTTATACTGCGCCAATGTCGCACCAACACCTGCCCCCAGATACAGACCATTTGTAAAGTCATAATATCCATTGATCATCATATACGGCATAGAGATCGAGAATTTGGCCACTTCGTCTTCATCTTCGAAATAACCCAGGTATCCGCCTTCCAGTTCAGCGCGCCAAAAATGATTGATTTTTTTACCAGCCGCCAACGAACCACCAAAAACCGGTTCAAAAGAATACTTGTCTTCGTTATGGCTTTCGTCTGCATCAAATTCATCGGCAGAGCTGTACTTATTCTTAAAGTTCAAGAAGCTTAATTCTGCACGCCCAGTCAAATACCAGCCGGTTTTGCTCTTGTCCTTGTAATTATACATAACATCATACCCACCCTTGCCATCTTTTGCAATATGACTGGGGGTCGCGTTACGCGGCGCCGCCATCGCAGGCATTGCGGCAACAGCCGCCAATATACTTAAAGATACTAATTTTTTCATACAATTTCCTCCCATACTTTTGATTGAGTATATCATAAAAATGTATATTTTCCAAAAACAAAAAAACAAATATTGACAAGTTTTCTACTTTTATGCTAATTTTATATGAACTGTTTAAAGAAAGGGGTTGTCTAATGAAAAAACTGTTATTTTTATCTTGTGCACTGGCACTGGCCGCATGCAGCAGTGCAAAAATGCCGTCTGATCTGAACGACGAAAAGGTATTTTTTGCGTTTGATTCTGCAGAAATAACACCAGAAATGTCAAAAAACCTGCAGGGCCAGGCGCTGTACATGAAAAAACATCCGGATGTAAATATCACAATGGAAGGTCACTGTGACGAACGCGGCAGCACAGAATACAACCTGGCATTGGGTGCATTGCGCGCGGGTAATGCGGCACATGTTTTGATCAAAGACGGTGTTGAGCCATCACGCATCAAAACAATTTCTTATGGCAAGAACAAGCCGCAATATTTCGGCACCGGCGAAGCGGTCTGGGCAAAAAATCGTAACGCCACGACCAAGGTTAATAAATAATAAAAAAATGGCGCCCTATGTGGGCGCTTCTTTTATGAAGTCTTGACCCATAATAAAAATTTTACTACTATCCGAATCATGGAAGACAATACAGCTATATCTTTTGCAAACGTGGCGGCACAATATGACCATGGGGCCAATGTACTGACCGACGTATCTTTTAACATCAGTAACGGCGCATTTTATTTCTTGTCCGGTGCATCAGGTGCAGGTAAAACGACATTATTACGCCTGATTTATCAATTACACAAACCGTCCGCCGGCCAGATAAAGTTATTCGGCCAGCAAACCGCCGATATATCCCGCGACGAAATTGCAAAACTGCGTCAAAAAATGGCCATTGTATTCCAGGAATACTCTTTGCTGTCACACCTGTCGGTGTTTGACAATGTCGCCCTGCCCCTGCGCGTGCGCGGCGTGCCAGAGGGGAAAATAAAAAAATTAGTGGCCAAGGTTTTAGATTGGGTGGGCCTGGGCAAATATGCCGACGCAAATCCGCGCGCACTGTCTGGCGGACAACAACAACGCGTATCCGTCGCCCGCGCAATTATTGTTCAGCCATCTATTTTACTGGCGGACGAACCGACGGGAAATTTGGACGATGAAAACGCATCCCGCCTGATGGAACTGTTTATACAAATGAATAAGCTGTTTGGCACAACGATTATATTGGCCACACATAATAAAAAACTGATGGATACTTATAAATTCCCGGTTTTGCATGTGGACAATCATCGCGTTGGATTTGTGGGCAACACGTCAAAACCAACCCCGACCGCAACCACCACAAAGGCTGATGCGCCAAAGGTATGGAAAGGTCCAAAACCACAAAACTATTTTACAGAATTATCAAAACAATTTGAAGATATTGGGAATGCATAAATGAAGACACCTGTTGTATTTTCGTTGGTTCGCGAACAGTCAATGTTTATGACCGCCATTATGGCATTGTTAACTTTTCTATCCGTAATCGCATTTGGTGTAGCACTGGCCATTAGTGGTGGCGTTGCGCGATGGAATGCCCAATGGGATTTAATGGCAACGGTCCAGGTAATGCCCGGCCAGAATTCAGATACGGTAAAACAGATACTGGATTCAAACGGTGATAAAATCGCCACGGTTAAGCAATTATCGACAGACGAAATGACCACCATGATGCAACCATGGATTTCCAGTGGCGGGGCCGCAATGAAAAACTATCTGCCGACAATGTACGAATTAAAATTAAAAGATAAATCCGACATGAAATATTTTGCGGACAAATTTGCGGGTAATGCACGATTTTTATCACACGCCACCGCATTACACAGCGCCACCGACGCCGGATGGCGCATGATTGGGATCGCAGGATTAATATTGATACTGGCACTGGGGGCAATTACGGTTTGCATATCCTTTATTGCACGCAACACCGCACAATTACACCGACGCGAATTGGAAATATTGAATCAGGTCGGCGCCCGTGACAGCTTTATCGCCAATCAAATGCAAATAATTGTTGGTAAAATTTCAATTATGGCGGCTGGTTCTGGATTTATTGCGGCGGTTCCAGTGCTGTTATTAATTATATCGGCGGCACATCACACACGCGTGGGCCTGATGGCGATGATGGGACTGTCGGGGGCGGCATGGATTGGACTGTGTCTGATGCCGATTGGAATAACAGTGTTTTCAATATGGGTAACACGTCGCACAACCTTTAAAATTTTGCAGAACAAATGATAAGATTTTTTACACCATCTTTTTTAATTGTCGCCCTGTTTGTGTTTGGCGGAATGATGTTTAAATCAATGGCACCACGTGCGTGCGGCACAATTCTGTCGGATGACAGTATATTTGTTCTGACCGGTGATGCACGCCGCATTCCATTTGCAATGCGAAAAATGCGCGAAAATCCCGATGTCGATTTATATATTATTGGTGCGGGCGGCCCCGGTTCATACGAAACGACAAAAAAAGTAAATGTTGAATCAGAATCAAAATCTACATATCAGAACGCGATGGCAATTCGGGATATCGCAAACAAAACTGGACTGGACCGGATTGTTGTCGTCACCACCGAAGATCATATGAACCGCGCCCAATATTTAATTGCCCAAGAATTACCAAACACAGAAATTGTTGCATGTCCGGTTCCATTAACAGATATGCCCGCCACAAAAAGACTTGAACGATGGACCACAGAATATGTAAAATACATCGTTACAATGTTTGGAATCAAAGAGGGTTAATAACATGATACGAACAATTTTATTTAAAATCATACTGGGGATATATTTTCTGTTATGGACACCATTTTTGCTGGTTGGGTTGGTTAACAAAAAACTGAATAATTTTTTTGTTATAACAGACGCGCGCGGTGTTTTGTTATTGGCACGCCTGATTGCGGGAATAAAATATGAAATACACAATACCCCAACAGAAGAAAACGGCATCCCGGTAAAACCAAATGAAAATATCCGCCTGGATGGCAAGGCGATAATTGCCGCAAAACACATGTCTATGCTAGAGGTTGCAATCCTGGCCACAAATATCCCAAATTGCTTTTTTATTATCAAGCGTGAATTACTGTGGATTCCGATTTACGGATGGGCGTTTTGGCGCATGGGCCTGCAGCCGGTTAATCGCGCACGCGGAAAAACAAATATGAATAAATTGGCAAATGCCGTTGCAAAAAAAATCATGAATGGCCAGATTTTGATTATTTTCCCCGAAGGCACACGCGTAAAACCGGGCACGCGCCCACAATTGCGCCGTGGATTGCTGTATCTGGCACATGAATTGAAATTGCCGATTATGCCGGTCGGAACAGACGCGGGCGTATATTGGCCAAAGCGCGGCAGAATGCGCCCAGGAACCGCAAATGTGTACTTTGAAACACTGTTGCCGTGTAATGCATCACTGGACGAAATCCGCGACGCAATAAACAAGCACAGTGCATAAATTATCCCCCAATCGGGGGATTTTTTATGGGGTTTCTGCGACGCTTTGTTTTATTTTATTGAACACACGGCGTTGACGACGATACCGGTCTTCCAGTGTGCGAACGCGTATCATTTTATAGCCCATAACAATTACACGT
>JAAVBP010000012.1 GCA_014803525.1 bacterium | reverse complement strand
TACAAAGAGTACAGCAATGGCATTAGCCTCACCTCTGACAACCCGACATTTTCTACTGCACTTGTCGTCCTGACGCAGACCAAAGACATGCTCAATCTCCCCGACAACGTAATCCTCTTAGGCTATGTCAAAACAGACAAAGGCGATGACTACCTCAGCGAGCACCTCGGAAACTTCATCATCTTCCTTAAGCGACTCGGCATCAAACACCGCATCCAACACCTCGCCATTGCCTTCTCGAAAGAGCACTATGACACACCCTACGACGAAAAACGCCGACATAACCTGCGTCCGCCTCTACTAAATCCCATCTCTTTCCCCCTCGCCCCGACAAGCCCCCTCTTGTCGGGACATAACTTATGTTTATCAGCATATTTCATTGTAGTATGAGAATTTTTTCGTAACTTTGCAATAAGAATATACTCAATTCCCAATGGCTAATAAAAGAACTAATAGGTGCCTGTACAAATCGGATTTCAAATCTTTCATTGAAGCAGATCCGTATTCAGTTCTGGGACGCATCCACGACGCGTTTCACGGCCAGGCATTGACTACCACTGACGAGGCTTGGTTGGAAGAAATTCAACTTTTGCGAACTGTTCTTTTCCCTTGGAAAGATGAAGAGGCGGAGATAATATTTGAATACGATATCCCTCGTTTAGGTAAGCGTATTGATGTCGTTTTACTTTTGAGGGGAATAATTTTCTGTCTTGAATTCAAGGTGGGACAGAAAGAAGCTCTTCAGTCAGACGTGGAGCAAGTGATGGACTATGTACTTGACTTAAAGAATTTTCATCGTTATAGCCACGACCGGATTATTGTTCCAATTTTAATTCCAACCAAACATACGTCATCATCAAGTTCTTTTACCCCATCGGTTTATAACGATTCAATCTTCAATCCACTAATTACTGGAGCAAGGGGATTACAAAAGATCATCCAAGAAGTCCTGCGACATGCTAACGCAAATACTCCAGGGACAATACAAGATTGGATAATTAGTCCATATACACCCACTCCGACTATAATCGAAGCTGCACGTTCACTATACGAGAACCACTCTGTTGAGGATATAACCCGGCATGAAGCAGACAAAGTAACAACCGACGCTACGATTGCGTATATCCTTGACGTAATAAATCGCTCAAAGAGACAAGGTGAAAAGAGCATCTGTTTCGTTACAGGTGTTCCAGGCGCTGGTAAGACTTTGGTGGGTCTTGATGTTGCAGTCAAGCAATCTTATCAAGATGATGGAACGTTCAGTGAGGAGGATGGTGCTGTTTATCTATCTGGTAATGGTCCGCTCGTAGCGGTCCTGACAGAAGCTCTTGCGCGTGACAACTACAAGAAATCACGAGAAAAAGGCGAAGATAAAAAACTATCAGATTCACGTCGTGAAGTAAGCAAGTTCATCCAAATTATTCACCGTTATAGAGATAATATGCTCGCCAAGATTAAAAATCCGGTGGTAAATGGTGAACTGGTAATTGATCCTGATAAAGCAGTGAAACTCCAGCAAAGTGGGTATGGTGAAGTAGAGCATGTCGCCATATTCGATGAAGCGCAGCGGGCCTGGACTCACAAACGGATTGCGGACTATCTGAAACGAGGAGGAACATACGGAAATAAACTTAAGGTTCCAAATTTCCCGATGTCGGAGGCCGCGTTTTTAATATGGTCTCTCGATCAGCGAGAAGATTGGGCAACGATTGTCTGCCTTATCGGTGGCGGACAGGAAATAAATACCGGCGAAGCAGGTATTTCCGAATGGATCTCAGCCCTCAACGAGCGTTTCCCTCATTGGAACGTTTACATTTCTGATAAACTGACCGAACCTGAATATGCTGAAGGCAAAGTGAACGAACTCCTGGAGCACAATCCAAAGGTCGTATTTTCCGACAAACTACATCTTGGCGTGAGCCTTCGTTCTTTTAGGGCTGAACGACTGTCGGCATTCGTCCACTCCCTACTGTCATTTAACCCGGATGCAGCCGAATTATATAAGGACGTTATTAGTCACGGCTATCCGATAGTGCTCACCCGCAGCATGGAAAAAGCACGCGAATGGCTCAGACAACAAGCAAGAGGTACGCAGCAAACGGGAATTCTAATTTCCAAAGTCTCAGCTCGTTTTAAGCCTTTAGCTGTTCATGTTTTGCCACAAAACGAAGATAACGCCGTGCATTGGTTTCTAGAAGACAAAACCGATGTGCGCTCATCAAATTATCTTGAAGAGGCAGCCACTGAGATTCAGGTACAGGGCTTGGAAGTTGACTTTGCATGTGTGCTCTGGGATGCCGACATGCGCTACGATAAAGGCCAATGGACATTCTGGAAATTCAACGGCAAAACGCAGTGGATACCGGAAAAGAACCATGAGACACAGAAATACATGCTCAATGCATATCGTGTTCTCCTCACCCGAGCGCGCCAAGGCATGGTAATCTGTGTACCCGAAGGAAATGATCGAACTACTCCAGAAGGCTTTCCTGAAGACCCTACTCGTCAGCCATCCTTCTATGATTCAACATACGAATACTTCAAAAGCATCTTTAGTATTACAATATGATTAATACAATTCTTTATTTAATTGATATTTATGAGTAGACAAATTTTCCTTCCCGAATTGCTTAATATAAGCATTAAGAATTATACTTTATATCCAAATGGTTTAGATTACACCTTTGATTTTGTAAAAGGTGTAAATCTTGTGTTAGGTGGTAATGGGATGGGAAAAACGACATTCGTCAATATTATAAGATTTGCTTTACTGGGATTATACAAAAAACCTTTCGGCTACACTCGCACTTATCAAGGAAATATCATAGAAAAACGCCAAATGTATCCACAAAAATATTTCAGCAATCGTATGGATGATAGCATTTACATCGATGCATCTCCTACAGTCTCTATTTCCATGAGAATTAACAATGTTATTGTTGAATTAACTAGAGATTTAACCTCCATTACACTGACAAGTCTTAAAGTTGACGGAGTTAGAATATCTGGAACATTAGTCAATCAGGTAAGTTACGAAAAATTACATAATACTGCAAAAGTTAATACACTACCCTATAAATATGAAAGAATTATAAAAGCTCACACAAACTTGGAATTTGATGATTTGATTTTCTTTGTTAATGAAGTCCTTTTCTTCGGAGAAGATCACAAAACAATCCTTTGGAACGATGGAGAATTATTCCCAGATGTCCAAAGCGAACTGTTTAATAAATATTTCAATGATCCCGATCTAGATAAGCAACGACAGGAAGCTATTAGAAAAGCAAAATATTTTGATAGTTTGTCACGTCATAGTTCCGAAGATATGAGAGCCATCAATAAGGTTCTAAACAAAATGAAAGACAACCGTAGAGCTAATCATAAGAGCAACGGGAATGAAGCATCAACCATGACTCTTATAGACTTGAAGAGAAAACTTGAAGAAATGGATAACCAGCTTATATCTATTCAGAAAGACCGAGCTTCAAAGAGCCAAGACATATCACTTTTACAGAGCGAAATCAATAAAATTAGTATATCTGCAAATGATATAGACAAGAAGCTCAAACAAATAGAGGATAAACTTAATAACAATATTTGGGAAACACTTCATCCTTCATATCATGTTTTCATAAAAAACATTCAGTTGAACCACATCTGCCCAATTTGTAATCAACCAAATGATGAGTTAGTGGAGACCGTTACAAACGCAATGAACCATTGCTTTGCATGTAATGCGCCTATTAACGAAAACGAGGAGATTGATATAGTCTTACAAAACCAATTTGATGAGATTAACACATCTAGAAAAACATTATATCAATCTATAAGCAACAAAAAAAAGACAATACAGAATATTGAACAACAAATTATTAGTTTAGATTCTGATTTTTCTAGGGTTGAGCTAGAGAAACGAACAGTTCAACAACAACTCAGAGAGCTGGAATATGAAAACGCCATGTCTGATAATAGCGATAATGCTATTCAACCATTCTTAGATGAAGTAAATAGATTGACAAAACAGAAAGAGTCATACCAAAAACAACGTGATGAACAGTATGAGATTGTGACATCTATAACAAACAAGATAGAAGATGTAATTACAGCCAATGTTCATACATTTTCTTCGATATTTGCGCAATATGCAGGAAAGTTTTTAGGAATTCCTTGCGAACTTACGTACATTAAACAAGTTGGTGATACGAACAAACGTTTTTATCCCGTCATTGACGGGAAAGTAAGATTTTATGCAGAAGAAATGTCTGAATCTCAGCGTTTCTTTGTCGATCATTCTTTCAGAATGAGTATTCTTACATTCTTTTATAGAACACCATCTTTTTATATTGTAGAGACTCCAGACAGTAGTTTGGATATATCATACGAAAAGAATGCGGCAAATGTTTTTGCTGAATTTCTAAAGAAACCTAATTCCTTGATTATAACGTCTAATCTCAATAACAGTTCTTTTATAGAACATTTATTAGATCATACAAATATTGATCTTGGTATTATTAATCTATTGGAAATTGCTAAACAATCAACCATACAAGGTTCCAGTGTACAGTTAAAATCACTCTATCATCATATAAAAAACAGATTGAAATCATGTTAGATAAGAATTTAATAAGAGCGAATGAGGATATAATTACAATCACAACCATTGCGAAGAGCATTGGTTGGGGTGCAGTCTCCGAACAATCCTTTCAACGGGTATTGTATCTGGTGCAGATTCTATATTCGTTCAAACATGTAGGTGAAAACATATTTTCATATTACCATTTTATTGTAACGACATTTGGTCCCTATTCAGATTTAATCGAACGTAGTTTAGTATTCATGAAAAGTTCTTCCACATTGCGTGAGGAAGAAGGTGGCCTATGTCTTAATACCAAAAAGCAAATTCCATACAATAAGGATAAAGTTGAATGGCTTAAAAGTGTCTTGTATATGTTAGGGAAATACGGCGAGAAACGACTGTTTGGTTTTATCGTAAATGACCCTTCCTATGAGAATGCAACACAGACCAATAATGTGGGCGGGATTGACACTTCATCGTCCGAAAGCGAGACGCTTAAAACCCTGAACGATTTCAAGGTTGCGTTTGAACAGACCATTGAAGACACATCGGCTATCAGTGATGAAAAATACATCGAATTGTATTTTGAATACATTTTTAGTCAGATCATAAAGTAGGAGGCTATGAAAACAAGATTCAGCCAAGATGCAAGCTTTAAGGATTTGCTAAAACGTAATAAGGAGGAAATACTACGTGCTGCCATGAACGGTTTAGAGGAGGATCGCAATTTCAAACTAATTCTTTCCCTTCTAAAGGCAATGAGTGATAAATATGAGGATAATGGCTTTAAATACATTGTCATCTCAGAGCATGATTTGCATAATCTTACCAATGATGCTGATAGTGCCATTGAACAATTGTTCACAAATCAATTGTTTACTCAGAACCGTCATATCGTAATTGATTCAGCCTTTAAGATAAAGGAAGTCAATAATGATCAGCACTACAACAATAATGAAGTAAGACGAATGTTTACAGAAATGTCCAAGGACGGTTTCGTAATATTTATGTTGTCTCCTGAGGGAATTATTAATTATTTTGTTAACGGAAGAGATGGAGGAGAATCCATTTTTTTCGAAAGTTCAACTTTGCATTCATTTATCAGTAAAAAGCCTATATCTGAATTGAAGAATGTTCTAGAAGAATATCGGAAGCGATTAACTCTAAGAGATACTTACTCAAAATTTTTTGTAGAAAAAAGTCATTTAAAATCTCTTAAAGTTGACATTGACTCAGGCCTTAGTGACGAACAGTTTATTACTGCATATAAGCATTTACTCCGAAACACACCAGAAGATTGTTTCAGAGAAGATTTACGTTTGTTTTTAAAAGAAAAACTAAATATTTTTTTCGTATCCAAAGAAGGGATGCTGGAAAGTTTAAAAAGACTGGATATCGTTATGCTTGATGAAGATGGGCAAGGACTATACTTTATAGAAGTCAAATGGGTTGGAACTAGCATTCACCCTTCGGGTAAAAACATTGGAACTTCTTTTGACGCAAAACCGCGTATTGTGCCAGATGCATTCATACAATCAACGGCATATATAAAAGAGCTATTAGCCGAAAATATTGATGTAAAGTTAGGATATTTAGCTGTTTTTGACGCAAGAAAAGAAGATCTTCCTGACACTGGTGACGGGATGTCCGTAGATCTTATACCTGAAGAACATAGATCTGCTTATTATCGGCATATCAAATTAGATGATTTCAGAGTAAAAAATGTACATCCTAATTAATCCGTTACTTCTATGTATAAAGATTACAAATTCATAGATTGTTCAGAGAAGTACCAGTCAGTTATGCAATTTGACAAAAACAAGAATGTTTTTGTTCATCGGTGGTATCCTTTTGTAGAAGGATATTCCAAAGAATTCATTGAAGGTATTTTAGGAGAATTATCTTTTAAACCTAAATGTGCTTTAGAGCCATTTTGTGGTAGTGGTACTACTCCTGTCGAGTTGCAAAATCATAATATAAAATGCTATTCCTTTGAGGTCAGTCCATTTATGCATCTTCTATCAACAGTTAAATTAGGAAGACAATATAATGTGGATACTTTTGAATACTATGTAAAGGCTGTTACAAAGAAGTTATCTCACACAAGTCGAAATATACGCAAAATTGAACCCATCCCTTTTGGTAATACGGTAGTTAAAAAGGAAGAGAGTAAAAAATGGAATTTTCACGATAATGCTATAGATGGCATACTTGATATTCGATATGCTATTAGGACTACTGTAGACAACGACGATTATAAAAATTTATTTACAATTGCCCTCGCTTCAATAATTATTCAGGCAAGTAATGTATTCAGGAACGGGAAATGTCTATCATACAAAAACGGATGGGAAACAAGAATATTCAGCAGAAAAGATATACATAATTTCTTTTTGGAAAGGCTGAATTCAATTTTTGCGGAAGATATAAGAATAATATCAAAACAGAATTCATCAGTTAATAATTCAGAAATTTGTTATTTAGGTGATGTTAGGACGAATATACAACAAGTACCCAATGGAAAAGTTGACTTAATTATAACATCACCTCCATATCTTAATTCTAGAGATTACACGGATATTTATATGTTAGAGCTAAAGGTTTTACAACTGATTAACTCTTATGAAGAACTACGTGAATTGCGTAAAAATACTTTACGTTCTCATGTGCAAGTCCCATATGACAAAATACTCCCCATAGAGAATGAAAGACTACAAGATAGTATTTCAAAGATGTTAAATAACAAACAAAACACTTGGAACTCAGACATTATAAATATGATATGTGCATATTTTGAGGACATGCAATTTTTATTCTCTGAATTTGCAAAAAAAATGCACAAAGATGGTGTCATATATTTCAATGTAGCTAATTCTGCATATTATGGCGTTGAAGTTCCAGTTGACTTTATCATTGCAGACATTGCAGAATCTTGTGGATTCAAAATTAGAGAAATAAGAAAAGCGAGGGATTTAAAAACAAGTCCTCAGCAAAGCAATATAATTGGCAAACTTAGGGAGAGCGTCATTGTTATAGATTACTAAATAAATCGTTTTCAACATCTTTATATAAGACATTTTGCAGCTTACGACTCAATATAATTTTCTATTTCTATGTGAAAATATTGTTAAGAGTGAGAAGTGTCTTTAATTACTAATACCCTCATTTAATAATATATTAGCATGATTAATGTTGATTTTGAAACTCTGGAAGTAAATGGCTCAGAAGTTTGAGATACGAAATAGCACTGCGGAGTTCCTGATCTTTCAGATTGAGGGGAAGGAGGATGGTGTGCAGGTTGTGTACCGGAATGAAAGTATCTGGTGTACGCAGAAGGCTATGGGGCAACTTTTTGATGTGGGTGTTCCGGCCATAAGCAAACACCTGAAAAATATTTTTGAGACTGGAGAGCTTATCGAAGATATGGTTGTTTCCAAAATGGAAATAACCACGGAGCATGGTGCTATACCGAATAAGACTCAGACTAAAGACGTTACTTTCTACAATCTTGATGCTATTATATCAGTGGGGTATCGTGTGAATAGTACACGCGCTACGCAATTCCGGCAGTGGTGTACTTTCGTATTGCGTCAGTTCGCTATTCGGGGATAT
>JAAVBP010000011.1 GCA_014803525.1 bacterium | reverse complement strand
ACGTGTAATTGTTATGGGCTATAAAATGATACGCGTTCGCACACTGGAAGACCGGTATCGTCGTCAACGCCGTGTGTTCAATAAAATAAAACAAAGCGTCGCAGAAACCCCATAAAAAAATCCCCCGATTGGGGGATTTTTTAATTCACAGCCGATACGGCCAGGCGTTTGCGGCCCGCGGCGCGGCGGCTGTTCAATACAGCGCGGCCACCCTTGGTCGCCATTCTGGCACGGAAACCGTGTGTGCGTACACGACGGGTTTTCGACGGTTGATAAGTACGTTTTGTTGCCATAACTAAATCCTTTTGCGTGCGTATTTAACCACAGGTTTTTACAAAATGCAACCTTTTATTTAGATTTTATTAGCCCCAGCTTTTTCATTCCCTCTAACATCAGGTACCATGTAAACAGTGCGACGAATAATCTATAGAAAGGTAAAAACATTCTGCGCTCCTGGGGTTATTAGCGGGACTGGTTTTCTGTCATCAGCAATTTGTGCATGATGTTGTTCAGCATTCTTTGCTGTTCTTGGGCTGCGGCTACACGGTATGCGGCATGGTACAGCTTTTTGCTAAGTCTTTTGCCAAAATGCAGTGTAGGTTTGTCCTTGATGTTCACCTTGGTATAATATTCGTTGTCTTCGCGATAAGATGTGACCTTGTAATTCATGTCTTTATTCATGAATTTTGCATTGTTCCACGTAATAACGCAACTGTTTGCAGTGTCTGGCGAATCTTTCTTGGTTACCGGGTTTGATGTGCAATCCAACTGGTCCATTAATTTTTTATAGAATAAATATTTTTGAAAAGCGTTCATTTTTTTGTTTCCTTTTTTTATCGTGACTTTTGATTGCGTGTGATTTTGATGTGGTGGCCGATGTGTTTGGGGGCCTTGTATGCAGAAATCATCGCATCAATTATCTTTAATGAAATTGCCAGGCGTATACGCATAAGTTTATCCCTGTGTTCATTTTTTAGTAAATCGTACAACATGTTGCGTACATCTTTCAGGGTTGAAAAGGTCTTTTGTTCTTGTTTGGTCATGGATTCACCTTTGTATATTTCTAATATTCATTATATCACAAACGATTGTTTTGTCAATATTATTTTCAGGGTTTAATCCTTGACCAAAAGCCTTGTTTTCTGCTATTGTTCGGGTATGAAATAACAAGGGAAAGGTTAATGTCTGAAATTTTGAATGAGTCTGCTGAAATCAAAGTGCCCCAGTCGTCACTGGAACATGAAATGCGCACCAGTTTCCTGGACTATGCGATGTCGGTTATTGTTGACCGTGCGCTGCCGGATGTGCGCGACGGATGCAAGCCTGTACACCGCAGAATTCTGTATGTTATGAACGATGTTGCGCCTGCGACACGTGCAACGGTAAAATCTGCGCGTATTGTCGGTGATGTTATGGGTAAATATCATCCCCATGGTGACAGTTCTATTTATGAAGCCATGGCCCGCATGGCCCAGGATTTTTCCATGGGTGAAATGCTGGTCCAGGGCCAGGGTAATTTTGGTTCCCGCGACGGTGATAAACCCGCGGCCATGCGTTATACAGAGGCGCGGTTGTCGAAACTGGGCGCATCGCTGATGGATGACATGGAAAAAGACACCGTTGATTGGATGCCGAACTTTGACGGTACATTACAGGAACCGACCGTATTGCCGACCAAATTCCCGAATTTCTTGGTAAATGGTGGTTCTGGTATTGCTGTTGGTATGGCAACCAATGTTCCGACATATAATTTGGGTGAAGTGTGCAACGGTATCTTAGCCATATTGGATAATCGCGAAATTTCTGATGATGAATTGTTTGGGATTATCCCTGGGCCTGATTTCCCCACGGGCGCAATAATTATGGGTCGTGCCGGCGCATATAAAGCCCACACAACAGGTCGCGGTTCAATCATAGTCCGTGCAAAAACACATATGGAAGAATTCCGTGACCACCAGGCTATTATCGTTGATGAAATTCCGTACCAGGTCAACAAGGCCCAAATGATTATCAAAATTGCGGAATTGATTAAAGATAAACGTATCGAAGGTATTTCTGAAATCCGCGATGAATCGTCCAAGGAAGGTTTGCGTATCGTTATTGAATTAAAGCGTGACGCAATTGCGGATGTTGTTTTGAATCATTTGTTCCAGTACACGGAAATGCAGACGAATTTCCCGGTCAACATGATGGCGTTGAATCGTGGTCGCCCGATGCTGTTTAACATTCGTGGCGTATTGGATGCGTTTATTGATTTCCGTGCCGAGGTTATTCGTCGTCGTACAATCTTTGATTTGAACAAGGCACGCGCCCGCGCCCATACTTTGTTGGGTTTGTCTGTGGCCGTTGGAAACTTGGACGAAGTAATTGAATTAATCAAAACATCCCCGAATCCAGAGGCCGCGCGTGAAGCATTGGTATCTCGTGGATGGAAGGCGTCTGATATCGAAAACTATATTCAATTGATTGATGACCCGAACACAGAATATGAAAATGGTATGTTCCACATGTCCGAAGACCAGGCGCGCGCAATTTTGGAATTGCAATTGCATCGTCTGACGGGTCTGGAACGTGAAAAGATTCATGCCGATTTGGTGACATTGGGTGCGACAATCAAAGACCTGTTGGAAATTTTAGGCAGTGCCGCACGCATCATGCAGATTATTCGCGACGAAACAACGATGGTGCGCGATAACTGGGCATCACCGCGTCGCACAGAAATATCTGATGCAGAAATCGATATTGATATCGAAGATTTGATTGCCCGCGAAGACATGGTTATCACCGTGACAAATACAGGATATATCAAACGCGTTGCGCTGGATACTTATCGTGCCCAGAAACGCGGTGGCAAGGGTCGCAATGCCATGGCCACCAAAGAAGACGATTACGTGGTCCAGGTGTTCGTTGCAAATACACACACACCGCTGTTGTTCTTTAGTTCCAAGGGTATTTGCTATAAACTGAAAACTTATAAATTACCAGAGGCGGCCGCCGCGGCCAAGGGACGTCCGTTGGTTAACCTGTTGCCGTTGTCGAATGGTGAAACAATTACCGCCATCTTGCCGGTATCTGACGAAGATGTTCAGCGCGTACGCGAATCCGGCAAAGAACATTTCTTGATGTTCGCAACCGCGTCGGGTACTGTGCGTCGTAACCGTATGTCTGATTTTGATTCAATTCGTGCAAACGGTAAAATTGCAATGAAATTGGACGAAGGCGACAGCTTGATATCCGTGCTGCCATGTACCGAAGACCAGGATGTGTTCCTGTCCACATATCGTGGCCGCTGTATCCGATTCCCGGTACCGGAAATCCGTATCTTTGCGGGCCGCAATTCAACCGGTGTACGTGGTATGACGTTGGCGTCCGATGACCGTATTATCGGCATGGCGATGTTGACACGTGGTGAATCAGATTCGGCTGTGCGTGCCGCATATATTAAACAAAGCCGCGCCCTGCGCCGTGCAGAAACAGGTATCGAAGAAGAAGCCGACGCCGAAGAAGAAGCGACAACATTGGTCTTGGATGATGCGAAAATGAATGAAATGCGCGCTGCGGAAGAATTCATTTTGACAATATCTGAAAACGGTTTCGGAAAACGCACCAGCAGTTACGAATACCGCACAACACATCGTGGTGGAAACGGTTTCGCCAATATCAAATTGGGTGGTAAAAATACGGCTGTGGCGGGTTCGTTCCCGGTTGCCGACGACCATGATATTATCATGGTGACCGACGGTGGCAAAATCATTCGTACACCGGTGGCTGATGTCCGTATCGCCGGCCGCGCCACCGCGGGTGTGACATTGTTGCGTACGGCGGAAAATGAAAAAGTCGTATCTGCGATATCGATTGAAAAAGATGACAACGCCGAAGAAGCCGTTCTGGATACCGATGAAAGTGCGGGCGATGCACCGGCGGAATAAGTGTGGGGGCCGGTATGGATAATGAATATTTTTCTTCGATAAACGATGTATCAAAACGTTTGGCCATACCGGCGCATACTTTGCGCTATTGGGAAAAACAATTCCCGGTTGCAATCCGTCCTACAACAGGTGCCGGCGGTCGGCGTTATTATCGCGCGGAAACGGTTGCGCGCCTGGAAAAAATCAAAGATTTACTGTACAATCGTGGTATGACAATTGCCGGCGTGAAGAAAATGATGCGTGATGGCGAATTTCTGGATACATCCATTTCCGCGCCAGTCGCAGCGCCCATTGTGACACCTGATATGAATTCAATATCGCGATCGGATATTGATTTGGTGTTAAATATGTTGGGGACGGCGCGTGATATTTTAACCGGTGATGAATAAATGAAAAAAAACAGGCCCCGTTTGGGCCTGTTTTTTATCTGGACATAATTGCACTTTCGCGCAGTAACGCCAATCTTTGTTCTGCCAGTATGTTTTTTTGGGTTCCCAAAGAATCCAAACGCGGCTTAAATTTTTCCTGAAAGTAACGTTCGATTTCCACATAAACACTGTCACATGTGATACATTCGTGTTCGTATTTATCGATTTCAGATTTGTTGCGAATGAATTCTTTTTGGTTTGCATGTTTGCGCATTGTGGCCAAGATTTCTTCTTGTTCTTGTTTGCGTTTTGTTTCTTCGAATTCAATGCATAATTTGTCGCGTTCGTCATCAAAACGGATGCATCCATCTTCGTTCAAGATATAAAAAGACGGTTCGAACAAAGTATAATCTAAATCAAAGCATACACTGTATAAATCCAACAATGTTCCGCGGCCTGCAATAATATTTTTTGCGTGCGCTGCGTTCCATGTGCTGTGATGTTCTTGTAATTGTGCGCTGATCGCGTTAATTTCTGTTTCGGATAACATTGTGCTTAACGGATATTGTTTCGCAGTGATGTTGACACGTTTGGCCTGGATACTGTCCGCCAAATCGTTGTTGCGGGTGCGCAGACTGTCAATGCGTTGTTCTGATGCAGAAATCTTTTTCGTTAATAACATGTATGTTAAATTGTTCTTTACAGAATCCGTGGTCGCGCGTTCCTGTTCGTGAATCGTGCGATTAATTTCTGTTTCCAGATGATCGATTTTTTCATCCAGTTCGGATATCTTTTTTTCGCGTGAATTGCATGCAACCAACATCATTGGCATTAACATATACAGGGCAGCGTTTTTCGTTTTGGTCAAAACATTGTTGTTTTTTTTCATCTTCACTCCTTGTGGCTCCCGCTTGTGACCTTTGGATTACATAATATATAATAGTACAAATATTTTGTATGTCAATATATTTTGTAAAGTTTTTCTTGCAGCCTTGATCAATATAATTTATCTTGCAGTATTATGACTGGAAATTCGATTAGACGTTTTGTTACAAATATTATTTGCGGATTTGTATACAGCAAAGATGGCCGTAAAAAGTTACGCGTTTTATTGAATTCGCCATTACGGGAATATGTGCGCTTTATCCGGATTGATACAGGACTGCGTCGGTTGCATATGCGTACATTTGTCGGATACCAGGCGCGCAGTCTGTTGATCAGTGTGCGAAATAAATGGATATATAAATTTCCACTGCGTCGCGATAATTATCGGGAATTGGCCATGCGCGAGTACAGAATTGTAAACGCATTACGGCCATATTCCAATGTAAATATTCCGGACATAGAATTAATAAATTATAAAGATATACTGGTTCGCAAATATCCGTTTATAAATGGGACCAGTCTGCGTCATGCGCCGCATGATTTGGTGATGAAAAATATGGCATCTTTGGCGGCCCAGGTTGCGCGTTTTTTATATGATATCGGTCGTGCGGACCCGGTGGAAATTCGCGATTTGAAACCATCGCCGGATTGTGCGCCCGGATATATGTGCGGATGGTCCCAGGGTGATGTATACGATAATTTTATGATTGATTTGAAAACCATGCGCGTGTGTGCATTTATTGATTGGGAAGATGCGCGTTTTTGTGATTTTTCGTATATGTTCAGATGTGAAAAAAACAAATTGGCACGCGATTTTATGAACGCGGTGAAAACAGAATATGATAAACTGTGGAGTGCACAAGAATAAAAACACCCCATTCGGGTGTTTTTATTCTTGATGCCCAAACTGTACAATTTTTATCCGACCGCATCCTGTTTTGTCATTCGCAAAAAATCACGCATTACCGCATATCGTTTTTCCAATATTCGAACCTGTTTCATCTTATAGCCCATTATGAACATGCTTTCCAAAATCTCTTGCGGGATTTCTGTTATGCCGTGTTCGTATTCAAACATCTGTTGTGGGGGTGCGCGTAATAATTCTGCCGCTTCATCGGTTGACATGTTGCATACGCGGCGCGCACGACGCAGCATTGCGCCCATACGGCCGGTCGTTTCATTGATTTGTTTATATTTTGACATTTCTT
>JAAVBP010000010.1 GCA_014803525.1 bacterium | reverse complement strand
TGGAATCGAACCAGAAAGATTGCTGCATCCATAAAATGTGCCATAGAACATACCGGACGCCGGCGCGCCAGATATCCCGGCAAACAGGTTTCCCGGGATCGGACCAGAAAGGTTGCTGCAGGAAAAAAATGTGCTACTGAACATACTGTCCGCGGGCGCACCAAATATCCCAGCAAACAGTTTTTCTGGGATGGGGCCGGTCAGGTTGTCGCAATTAGCAAATGTGCCGGCAAACATACCCACCGCTGGGGCGCCAGATATCCCCGAAAACAGATTTTCCGGAATAGAACCGGATAGGTTACTGCAACCCTTAAAGGTGCGGACGAACATACCGTATGCCGGCGCGCCAGATATCCCTGCAAACAGGTTTTCCGGGATGGAACCAGATAGGTTACTGCACCCATAAAATGTATCGTTAAACATATATGGTGCCGGCGCGCCGGTTGCGCCTGCAAACAGTTTTTCACTGATCGGGCCAGTGAGGTTACCGCAGCCATAAAACGTACGATCGAACATACGCTGTGCTGGCCTGCCCGATAGCCCCGCAAACAGGTTTTCCGGAATGGATCCGGTGAGGTTACTGCATCCGTAAAATGTGTTGCTGAACATATTGTTCGTAGGCGCGCCCGATATCCCTGCAAACAGGTTTTCAGGGATAGATCCGGTGAGGTTACTGCATCCGAAAAAAGTACTATAAAATCGTGGCTGGACCCCGGTGGCACTGACGTCATCAATTGTTGAAAATATCCCCCCAAGAGACCCTGATATTCCCGCAACATTGGTATTATTCTTAAAAGATATTGCGGCAGTATTTGTTGCTGTGTTATATTCCGTGGCGCGCCCCCCAATGCCGATGGTATATTCGCCGGCGACATTGTACGTGTGACTGTATGTTTCATCCGTTGTGTCTGTGCGTTTAATTATATCGCGTGTGCCATCACCCCAATCAACCATAAATGTACCACGCGCAGACATCGTAAATTCAAAGATGGCCGTGTCGGCGGTGGTCGTGATCCAGAACTTGGGTTCTATCCTTATCAGGCGATCCGTCGCATCATTTGCCGCAACAGTGTCCGCGGCATATTTTGTGGCATATTCACTGTGCAGATAGTCTGTCGTTTGTTCACCATTTAGTCTTTTATTCGTGATATCCACCATCCCCAGTAAATATTCCATATTCGCCGCGACCTTTACGTTTTGCAGTGCCGGATTATACGGAACCGTGATTCCCCATTTTTGTTCAATCAGCAGGTGAATGTATTCAATATTGACCATTTCGGCGGCGCGTGCGGAATTACAAAATAAACAGCCCACAAAACCCAATATAATCAATAAATTGCGCATTCTTTCTCCTCTGCCTAATAAAAAGGGTCCTTTCTTTTCGTATAAATATTAGAAAAAATACCCCCGTAAATCCAGTGTTTTTTGCGCCAAAACTATGCCTAATCCAAAGGACCCTTTTTTTACGACATTTGTGTCGCAAGGTTGGTCCTCTGTATCGATACGCAATATTATGGTTTGGCCGATATTAATTATTTACCACCAAATTGAATATCGCGCAGTTTTTTATATTCGCCATTTTTTCTGCACAGTTCGGCGTCCGTTCCCTGCTCTATGATACGGCCGTCTTTGACAACGCAAATAAGATCAGCGTCCAATATGGTGGACAATCGATGCGCAATAACAAACGTTGTGCGTCCACGCATTAAATCGGTCAGGGCCGATTGAATTAACTTCTCGCTCTGGGTATCCAGGGCCGATGTGGCCTCGTCCAGTAATAAAATCGGCGCATCTTTTAATATTGCACGCGCGATTGCGATACGTTGACGCTGGCCACCAGACAGTAATGCCCCGCCCTCGCCCACGTTGGTGTCATATCCGGATGGAAATTCCATAATAAAATCATGTGCATTGGCCGCGCGCGCGGCGGCGATAACCTGGTCATCTGTCGCATTGGGATTTCCGTATCGAATATTGTCCGCAATGCTCATATTAAACAAGAACACGTTCTGGGATACCTCTGCAATATTTTCACGCAGTGATTTCATCGTGTATTTGCGAATGTCTTTTTTGTTTATCGTAATTTTGCCCATTTGCGGCTCATAAAAACGCTGCAGCAAATTAAACAGTGTTGTCTTGCCACCGCCCGATGGCCCCACCAGCGCACATACCGACCCCGCCGGCACATTCAGCGATACATTTTGCAAAACCGGTTCCCCCGGCACATATTCAAACGACACGTCATCAAATGCGACAGACATTTTATCACCACGCAATTCGGTGGCATCCGGCGCGTCAACAATATCAGGTTTACTGTCCAGGAATTCAAACAAAACCTCGGCCGCAAGCAGGCCGTGCTGAACCGTATCACCGGTACCGGTAATGCTTTTTGCCGGTTTGTACGCGGCGGTCAACGCCAGCAAGAACGCCGTAAAATCACCCGTTGTGATTTGGCCTGATGCAATAAAGTGCGCGCCCATAATCATCGCGATGCACAGCCCGATTGAAATCATAAATTCCATCAGCGGCGAGCGCAGCGCATTGGCCTGGGTGCTTTTATATGAATTAACCACAGAATCATTTACAACACGGGCAAAACTTTTTTGCTCGCGCGACTCGCCCGCGAATGACTGAATGGTCTTGATCCCATGCAGTGTTTGATTTAGCCGCTGGGTCACGCTGTTTGCGATTTTAAACGATTGACGTGATAATTTGCGACGCTTGCGCATAATCAGTGCCATTGGAACCATTATCGCCGGCGCCAAGAACATTAAAACCACACACATTTGCGGCGCATACCAAAACATCAGCGCCAATGTCATGGCCAGTGTCGCCAAATTCTGGATCAATTTTAATACCGTTGTCGTAACCAGGCTTAATACCGCGCCACTTTGCACCGTGAAATAGTTCAGATTTTTACCAATTCCGTCGCCATAAAACCGCGCCAGGTTCATTTTCGTCATATGACGATATATTTTGTTTTGCAATGCTGCATGCGCAACCAAACCACCCTTGGACACTGTCAAGGCCTTGGCATATGTAAATACCCCCTTGATCCCGAACGCCAGAACGATTTGCCCGCCCAGGAAATAAATTGCATCCATGCTTTTGCCAACGAACGCCTTGTCTACAACCTGTTGCACCAGGGTGATTGTATACCCCTCGGCCCCGGCGGCAAGTATCGTAAATAAAATCCCCAGCACCAGCCATTTTACATATGGCCGTCCAATTTCACGCCATACACGACCGTACAGAGACCACTTAATCCGCCCCGAATCAGCGTCCGGTTTGGTTAACTTTTTAATTTTTTCAGATATCTTTTTCATAACATTTGCATTATAGCGGGCATTTTTTTACTGTCCAGCGTAAAGATTTTATTGACAACGCAAATAAAACTGTATAAAATGGCGCTTGCATTGGGGTCATAGCTCAGTTGGTAGAGCACCTGCTTTGCAAGCAGGGGGTCGTCAGTTCGAGTCTGATTGGCTCCACCAAGATAACAAAAGACAAAACGCCGCAAAGGGGGTGAATAGGTTATGGTAAAGGTTCTGGTTCGCGACAATAACGTTGAACAGGCACTGCGCGTTGCAAAACGTAAATCTCAGAAAGAAGGTCTGTATCGCGAAATGAAAGAACGCCAGCGTTATGAAAAACCCACAACTAAGCGCAAGCGTTTGAAAGAAGAAGCTGTACGCAACGAAAAAAAGCGTCAGTCAAAACAAAGAATGGTCTTTGGATTCTAACAACAATTGCCCTGCCACATGGTGGGGCATTTGATATTTTAAAGAAAACAATGATGACAAAAATAATAGAAGCATATCAAAACACTTTGAAAGAACTGTGTCTGGCCGCCATGCGCATGCCGCGGGGCAGTCGCGCCCAAGTAAAACTGGGGCGCGTAGCAGAGGCCGCCACCACACCAGTATTTGGAAACCAAGAAGATACCGCCCCAATGAAAATTAATGGGCAATGGATGGAAATGTATTGCCCTTATTTGGGTATGACGGAAATAACAAAATCAAAAACACTAATGATGCAAATTGCATTGGCGAAACATTTAATGTCGTATATAGGAAACAATAACAACAATGTATCGCGATAAAATTAAATTTTTATTACAGCCAATTCAGTTAAGAATCCGCAGCATAACCGGGAAACAGGATATTATTGAAGAATACAATATGCTGGTTTCTTTTTTTAATTCTGTTATGGATACCGACTTTCGGGATGAAAAACTGAAAAATTACATTATACGAAAAATGGATGAAATCACAGAATCTGCCCCGATTTACCAAGAAAATGCGGCAACAACGACCAGTTACGATCCATATCACAGCAAACGACAGACAACATTGACCAAGATAACCAAATTATGCCATCTGAAAAATTATATAAATCGCAGACATAATATAAAAAATAAATGGAATACATTCTGTCAAAATTACAACAGATAAAGAAAGTCCCGGTACGCCGGGATTTTTTATTACCCCATGCAAAGACATACTCAAAGACGCCAGTAGATTCAACAACATACAGAGATTAACAAAGTATCCCAACCCTTTATCGATAATTATTTGATTCCAGCCGCAATTAATACCAAAACGACAGTTCCTTTGGTCGATTCCAGCCAGCCTTCTATACGATATTGTATTTGACCAACCACAACAGCATATATATAATGAATTGTATGAAGCATATCTTATTGCTCTTATATCTTTTTTTATTTACCGCATGTGATGTGACACAAGATGTGCGGACGCATGTCTCTGATACAAATATTGCATGTGACGACTTGGACAACATAAATTGGTCTAACAAGGTGTCAACCATCGCAACATTGGAATCGTGTTATGCGTCGCACAACCCTGCATTGCCTGTTAGCATTGAAAGCAGAATTCATGTTGATGCCATGCTGTATTTATCATATATTTATTTGTCTGACGGCCAACATCAGGATATTGATCGTGCAAATATTATTTTACAACATGCAATTACCGAAATGTCCAAGGATTGTGAAAAGTCGCATGGAACATACGATAATTTTTGCTATATGGTGCACTTTAAGAATGAAGAACATATCCCGGCACAATTCAACGCATTAAAGGATGCAATGCATATATACCACATGTCTATGCCGTGTGTGTATCCAGAAATGTTGATTGAAAATCCTGATGCTATCGAATTGATAGGTCCATATTTCGGCAGCTCTCGCGATACAAGCATTCCAAATGTTTGCAATTATTTCCCGTATCACATTATCGACTTACGTGCATTTATGGAATTAGAAAACTATAGCAATCTTGAGAACAAGTATTCTGACGGTCCAATAGAAGGAACCATGAGATTTGGCACTCACCAAGGCCAATATCAGAACATGATAGAAATGCTATTTTTTCCCGACAAAAAACTAGCCGACAATAATCCGGACGACCCGTATATTATGGTTTATTCAATAGGAGAAGAACCAGAGCCAATAAAAACACGCTTAAAGCCGTTTGAATCAGATATCAGACAGTATCCAGACCTGAACGAGGCATACGATAAGATGATAGAAAACACAACAAGGCATTATGTTGATTTTTTACATTTATCGCCGGATGTGGCGGCGCAATATGCACCGATTACGGTACTTAGTACATTGTACAATTTTGTTTTATATTAACGCACGCAAGAACAAATCCCGTGTCCAGGTGTTGCGCGATGACTGTACATCCCGCCTGTGCGATTGGGTTGCAGCGCTTTGCCAATCTTTGTTATTTATCGCATTAAACAATTTTGGCCATCCTGAATATCTGTGTCCATTAACTGTATGCGGCGTTGCCTGAAACGCTGTATTACCCATATTAAATTGCATATCCAACAATGCCTGCTGTGCTGGGATCGGTAACGTTTGAAAATCTGGAATTTTTCTTTCCAATTCATGATAAGATTGTTGCAGTTGCTGATCAAATTTGCTTTCTATTTCTGCGGTCGGCACATGATATTGCGAATAATTTTTCTCTGAAAAAGTCCCCGCTTTAATATCTGCCATCATTTGTGAATGCAGCACTTCTTTTTCTGTACTGCTCAAAGTATGTCCATCTTTGGCATCAACTAAATTTAGTGCCATAAAATTTTCCAACTTGTTTACATTATTTCCTATTCCAATTGTTAAAATCCCCTTTGAATCTAAATACGGATGCTCTTTAATACCCTCATGCTGTTTAAGCGCATCTTTTAATTCCGGTGTTAATACTTTATTCATTTCTACTTCCTTTTTCTTTGGTGTATAAGACTTACTGCTGAGTGTACGACTATTTGAATCTATTACATCCTCGGTTATACTGCAGCGACAATTCGGATGTACCGGAATATCTGTGATCTCATCTTCGCGGTAATATATTTCGCCATCGCGCGATGCACATTCTTCACACGTGTTATCGCCCTCCTCACTGTGCCAGCGCCATACGCGCCGTGGTTTATCATTTGGCATATCATCATCGTCCTCTGGCAGGTCAAGGGTATAAACCTCCAGTTGTTTATTTTCTATTGTGCTATCTGGCATCAGAACACGAACATCTATGGTTTCTGCTAATTCTACATAGTCTTCAACATCTATCTGGCGACCAGCTTCTTCATATTCTGCCTCCGCCTCTTGCTTTGCTTCTTCTAGCGCAGACTCTAATGCCTTTTGGGCCTTACGAAATTGCTCTAATGTCATATCGTATTCGGGTTCGGTCATGCGACCGGTGACGTCAAGCTGTGCCACGCCAGGATACAGCAGATTCAAGTATTTTTCCGCCATGGCGTACACCTTGCTGTTTTTATCCATATATTCGGACGATGACATCAACGCCCGCAAAAATTGTGGTGTTTTCATTTATGATTCCTTTTTGTAAATAAAAAAAGCCGCGCACACGGCGGGCAATAAAAAACGGCGACAAAATGTCACCTTTGTTCACGGTATATAGTATACCACAAATCGCAATAAAAATCAACAAGTTTAAGTATGACCAACATCACTGCCAGGCCGAAAAAGGCCATTGTATAGAAAGTGGTTTTTATTTGCCGATTTTTGGAAATCTGTGCTATACCGTGGATGAGTTATGAATTAAAAGCCCCGATTTCCCGGGGCTTTGAACGTTATATGTTTTTATATTCAAAACATAATTGATTCCTGGCGGTGCACCAACATTCTACGGCAAACGCCATACAACAAAATACAGGGATTAACAGGGATTTTTTGGTATTTCAGCACCGTCGTTTTCACCCACCGCGCCGTATTTCCGCGACTTTCACAAAATCCCCCACAAAAATAACAGGGAACTTTTATATCAGGAACAGGGATTTTACCAGGCCATATCAGGGAACAACCCAACCCCGCCCCCGCCAAGGGATAGCCAGCAAATATTATGGCTTCAGCACAGGGTCCAGCGCATCTGCATAGGCACGCGCCATATTTGCCCATCGTCTTAGTTCTGTGAAAGACCTCACCTCCCCCGGCTTAGTCAGTGCATATTGCACTTTTGCCTTAACAAAGGCTCTAATTTGCTCTGCACGTTGCCACTGTTTAACTTGTTCCTCTAATTCTTCCAGTTGTTTCTGAATTTCCTCCAACTGCTGTCGCTTTTGTGCGTTTAACTTCCGTTCGCGTTCCGACTTTAGATACTCATGCTCTCGCTTTATGCAAAAATGCTCTTCTATATCCGCCAAGCGCTTAATAGCACACAGAATATCTTCTATCTGATCCTCTAGACGTTGCTTGGTATTGTCCTTAAAGTTACGTCGGGCGGCAATCTCATAACTCCCACCGCCATCTATCATTATTGTCATCACATTTGTCGCTGTATATTCATATACTCGTTTCAAATAATCGGCCAAATATGGTCTTTCCGCGATTTCACGTTCCTGTTTTGCTGTTAGCGGTGGCGTAACATCTGTTGACTCTATCTTTTCGCTAATGTATATATGCATACATGAGCGTTTTAACCGTATAAAAGCACCTGCGGCATCCATATCTACCTTGCCAAAATTCTTCTCCAGGTTTCTTATTATTGTATCAAAGATTCTGATTCCTCTGTCCCAGTTATCTTTTGACAGGCACATGCGCCTAAACCGATATGCGCCCTCTGAATAAGCATACTTATCTCTCATTTTTTGCTTTATCTGACGCGTTATCGAATGAAAAGAATGCAATTCATCCGGAACCGACAAGATGACAACATCTTGTTTCTGCTTATTCTTTACCAACTTTTTGCGAACTTCTTGAGCACCATCACGAACCATAATAGATATTTGCCTATTTGGGTCACCTGTCAATGGCGTTCTCGCCACTTCATAACCACTGAATTTTCTGGATCTATACTTAACTGACGGAATCGGGATGTCGTTTTGCTTGCAAATCTTACGTAATGCCTGATCTGACATACAATACTGCTTTGCCAATTTAATCATGGCCGTTTCCCAAACCTGGTCATAAAGCTCTTTTCTGGTTATTGAGATTCTATGCATATACGTCTCCGTATTGTATCAACTTATTATTTATCACTCATTATATCGCTAATTTTGGGGATGTCATCAGCGATATTTTGTATTATCTGGGAACTATCTGGGAAAAATATTGACTTTCTGGGAATTATCTGGTAATATCAGGTAAAATATTAATAAACCTAAAAAAGCCGCACAAAATGCCAAACAATCGCGATGTTATTATAACGCCAGAAATACTGAACAATATTGCCGAAATTGACGCTTTTAATGGCGCATGGGCTGGCGGTGCAGTAAAACTGTCCGCTGATGATTTGCGTGTTATGCGCCGGGTCGCCACTATAGAATCTGTCGGCTCTTCAAATCGTATAGAAGGTAACCGTATGACCGATGCCGAGATAGAAGCCTTGTTTGCTAATATCAATCAGCAGTCATTTACAACCCGTGACCAGCAAGAGGTTGCCGGCTATTCCGACTTGGTCAATACGATATTTGAAAATTACGCCACAATCCCGTTAAGCGAGAATTATATCAAGCAATTACATAAGATCCTCCTGAACTACTCCGACAAGGATGCGCGCCACCGTGGTGAATACAAAAAGGACAGTAACCGAGTTGCGGCATTTGATGCAAATGGCAATGAAATCGGCTCTATATTTGAAACGGCAACACCATTTGATACACCACGCCTTATGGCGGACACTATAAAATGGACGAACGATACACTGAACGATCGGTTCTTTCACCCGATTATTACCATTGGGATATTTGTGATACACTTTCTGTCCATCCACCCATTTACAGATGGCAACGGTCGCCTATCGCGCGCATTAACGGTTATGCTGATGCTGAAAAGCGGCTATACATATATGCCGTATGCATCAATGGAATCTGTTATAGAAGCCACCAAAGATGCTTATTACCGTGCACTGCGTGGCACACAAAAGACCATCTGGGGCGATCGTATTAATTATGAGCCTTGGTTAACATTCTTTGTGCGTTCCTTGGTTACCCAGAAACGCATGCTGGAAGATAAAATCGCACAGGTTCGTAGTACCGGCATCGCCAAATTGTCCACCACACAAAGCGAAATTCTTGCCTTGTTTGAAAACACACCGGAATTAAGCATGTCCCAAATCGTGTCTTTAATTGAAAAAAATTCAGAAACCATTCGCAAGGCGGTACAAACATTGGTTAAACGCGGTCACATCACCAAATGCGGAACTACCCGCGGCACAGTTTATACATTGAACAAATAAATGCCAAAGATATTCACAATTGGTTTCAGTGGTAAAAGCCCAGATGCGTTTATGGATGTGTTAGACGCGGTGCGTGTGCGCACCGTGTGGGATATCCGGCTTTGGCGCACCAGCACACATGTGCCGTTTTACAATGGCGACAGTTTGGCGGCGACACTGGGGCCACGATACGAACACCATCCAGAATTCGCTCCAACAGCTCAAATCCTTGCCGGATACAAAGACGGTCGCATCACCTGGCCCGATTATGAACGGATGTATCACGAACTGCTGGTAGCGCGCCACCCGACTGTGGTGCTCGCCCCGACCGACCTTGACCGCATCTGTCTGTTATGCACCGAGAAAAGTGCCAAACAATGCCACCGCCGCCTCGCTGCCGAATACATCGCTGTAAAAATACCAGACATTGAGATTGTACATCTGTAAACAGAGAACAATTTTATACAAAAAAGGCATTATACTGTCAATTTGTCGACACTTTTTCTAGCACTGGGCTGTAAAGCATTAAGCTGTCCTTTAAACAATGATGCTTGAATATAGTTCAGCAAATCCTTAGATAAAGCAACCAACTCTGCATCTGCAAGAACAGACCAATTATTAAGATTACCATGAGATCCATCTTGAGATGTGGTATATATGGACGTACCTTTTAAAGCCTCTTCTGTATTAATAAAATCCTCTAAACTTCTTCCAGGACATAAGAAATTATTAATACTTTCCAAAATATTCCTTATGCTATTTGCTGTCGTATGGGTAGGCTTATTGTTAGAAACCACATCTTGTATATCTCTAAGATGCGCTAAATACGGAATTCTAAATCTATCCTTATCAACCCTTGCAAGGGTACCATTTATGAGTTCTAAATCATTATTTATTATACCATTTCTTGTTAATATCCCCATAAATTCAATACTATGTGTCAAAATTAGATATTTTTCATGTTTAATTCCTGGAAAATATGCTAATAAACCTCTGATTATCTCACAAATATTATAGACATAGTTAGCATCTAGACTAGAGATAGGATCATCAATTATAAAAAACACCTTGTTATAATCCGACTCATCTTTAACAATCAAATGAACTTCTGCTAGGTAATAACAAAAAGAAACTATTGTCTTTTCGCCTTCACTTAATACGTGGTCAAAATTTGATGATACATCATTATCTTTAAAAGATATCACACCCGCGTCAGAAACTTTATACTTATCACGAAAGAAGAAATTTAAAAGCGTTTTTAAGGTTTCCATATACCTTTTTTTTGCTGGAATATTTTCTTTGTCTTCCTTTTCCTTTATCTTCTCTTCTAATTTATCCGCCTCAGATTGTTCTTTCCATAAATCTTCTAATTCTTGTGAATCTAAAATTTGTGATCTAATCAATGGAATTATAGATGTTCTCAGCAGTTTCTGCTGAGATGCAATTTTATTTTTTTCTTCATTAATCCCAATCACTAGAGCTTCAATTCTTGTCATATCCGTTATAAATTCTTGTCTAGCTTGAGAATATTGAGATAAATCTAAATCAAGTTCTAAAGAAACATCTGCTTTCTTTTCATTAAGCTTTTTTATTATTTCTTTTATTTCTTTCTCCAAACTTGTAAAAACGTCACCTGAAATACTTAATTCATGTCGATAATTGACAAGTTTATCCTTCATAAAAGCATATTTAAATTTTGTAACATCCAAATTTTTCTTAATATCCGAAAGCGATCGAATTTCTTTTTCAGCATGAACTATCTGTTGCTCACAAAAGCTTATCATTTCTTTTTCTGGAGATTTTAAAAATTCATTATACTTTTTTATAATACTAATGATACTCCCATCGGTGTTTCTCTTGCAAAAAGGGCATTTATCTGATTGGCTATTAAATAGCTCTATACCCTTTTCAATAAAATCCTTGTTACTCTTCATAAAATCTTCAAGGCAGGAATCCGCTATTTCAACTTTTTTAACCACTTTTATTAAATTTTCTTTTACTGCATTTTCATCAATATATGTTTGCAGTTTATTATAACAAGGAACATCCTCCTCATCAGCAGGAAACTCTGCTAACTTTTTATAATTCTCTCTTACTGTATCAAAGTTTGCAGACACATCTTTAAATATTGTCTCTGGTACAGAGTCAAGGTTTTTTATTTGTTGAAGCAGTTCTTTATATTCACTATTCCTTGAGATATTGAATTCCCCTGCATAATCTAATAATTTGGTCAAAGATTTTTTCTGGAATTCCTCTAACTTTGATTTAATAGTTTGTCTTTTAACTTCAAGTTCTCTCTTATCCTTATCTAGATCCACGTTAGATTTACCTAGAATATATCCATTTAAGTCATCTTCATTTGGTAATCCATAATTGCGTTTTATAATGTTTTCTTCTACATAATTACTGTTAAATACATGAAATATGTAATATTCGTTTTTTCTTAAAACTTCAGAATCGCGCTTAAAAGTTAATACACTCTTCTTTCCATCTATTTCAAACTTAAACGCTCCATCATTTTTTCCAATAGTTATCATTCTATTGGAAGCCACTATATTTTTACAGCGTGATTCATCCGCTATATATTGAAAAGCCCTTCCCAAGAATGATTTTCCCTTCCCATTCGAAGCAAATATTCCCGTTTTATTTGTTCCAACCAAACTAGACCATATAACATTTTCGTGAGGCCCTATATTTATCGCTTCTATTGATAAATTAAACTTATTATCTGAATTTTGCATCTTATATATCCTTCTCAAAATATTATCTCACGATTTTTCCAAAGTCACTTTTATTATATATCCATTCCTGCTATCGCTTCTATGCCACCAATATATTCTATAAGTTGAAAGAATAATGGCGTCAAATTATAACCAGCATAGTCAAAAGTTGGCACAGTAGTAACTAATCCAGTTCTTGTAAGAGCAGCACATATTGCCCTTGTTTCATCTTTTTCCATCACCTTATTTGTGGGTGCCTCGCCCTTAACCGTTTCTCCTGCCAACCAGTCAGCAGCCAATCCAGAATCTATCGTTTGTTCGGACTCTTGATGAAATTTATTAAGCGCTGACAGTACGATCATTTCATCATACGTTAAAGATTCTAATACTGAAGAAAATCTATTAAAACTCTGCACAGACAACTTACGTCTTTCAGATAATCCTGTCATTAATCTGCACAGCAAAACCAAATTCTTTTTTGCTATTCCTTCAGAAATCGAACGACAAAGTTTATATATTAAGGAGATACTATCATCTTCCTCCACATGATCAAAAACCCCACTTCTTAATTCAGACATAATAATTTCACGGTTTTCTCGTAGCCGTCTGTCCCACCACCTTTTTATTAATAACTCTATTCCTTTTTCTGCGATATCTCCAAATGCCGGACGAAATTTTTCAATAAGCTGTAATGCATTAATATCGGACATATTGTACTCTTTTATGTTATCAACAGTATTGATTTAGGTAAATTTCCAGATATTTTCAAGGTATATCTGATAGTTTTTCAGATAACACTCCTATACAACCGACACTTTATAACAAATTGTTTTTACACAAATTTCAAAACATAAACTTTCAGATCGCCTAATAAGGGGATGTTTGAAAGTTTCTGGCGCGTGCCACGAGTAAACTTTCAGATTGCCATATATACGAACTCCCACGACAAAAGGTGGGGCCATTTA
>JAAVBP010000009.1 GCA_014803525.1 bacterium | reverse complement strand
TCGGTGATATATCCGGTACGGCACAATATGGTATGTTTGCAAGCATGTTTTATGGTTGCACATCCCTGACGGGGGCGTCTGCAAAAATAAATGGCAAATACTTATATGAAATATGGCCGGATGCAACCACGAACCGGGTTGGCTCGTGTTATTCTGGCGACACGGGGCTGGATGATTATGCCGATATCCCGGCGGAATGGCAATAAATATTGATCTTGATATGGGAACGCTGGTTGAACGCCGCCCGGTGTTTTGCGATAATAATCACAACGATTTTATGTTGACCAATGTTGTATAAATTTACTATGATTCGTTGCATAACATCAGAGAGAGATTAATTATATGACAAATCGCTTTCACAGAATTTTAAATCGAATGGCATTGTTTACAGCACTGTTGGCGGTGGGAATGATTTTGTATTGGCGCCCATTTATGCAGGTTGCCGTCGCCAACATTTATTTAAATGGTGTCATTATCGGTGTGACATTGTTCGGGGTTGGGTTGTGCTTTGTGCATATGTTTCGTCTGATTCCAGAATACCGTTGGGTCTGCGCATTTAAAAACGGACGTCGTAATGTTGCGATGCCGCCACGTTTGTTGCGGCCGGCGGCGATATTATTGCGCGGGGGTGGGCGCGTTCGTGTGTCGGATATGTCGGCTGCCATGGATATGGTTGCAATTCGTATGGATGATTCACGTGAATCTGTGCGATACATTACAAATACATTGATATTTCTGGGGCTGCTGGGGACGTTTTGGGGCCTGATAATGACGGTTGGTGGATTCGCGGATTTGATTGGTGGCCTGAATTTTGAAGATGTGGCGGTCTTGGATCAGCTGCAGCAAGGACTTTCGAAACCGTTAAGTGGGATGGCAACGGCATTTACCAGTTCACTGATGGGCCTGGGGGGCAGTTTGGCCGTCGGATTCCTGGGGCTGCAGATGCAAATGGCCCAGAACACAATTTATTCTGAATTAGAAGAATACTTGGCCGGGCGGACGCGGGTGCGTGCCGACGATGAAAATGAAAATTAAATAACAGAAACAACAGGAGGGGAAAAATGTTAAATATTCGCTTTCGAGATAAAACAAACGCATGGCCCGGATTTGTGGATTTGTTTTCCAATCTGGTTATCATATTGATATTTCTGTTGATTGTGTTTGTGTTCTTGTGGACCACGACCAGTGTATTTAACAAGCGCACTGGCATGAAAACGGTCACAGAACTGAAACAGATCAATGCAGAACAGTTGACCCAGATCCAGCAAATGATGGCGAACGAGCAAGAGGCAAAACGTCTGTTGATCCAGGCCCGCAGTGAACTGGAAAACCTGGAAACCAGTAATGCAGAACTGTACGATGAATTAAACCAGATGGATTTAAGCGTCGAAGATTTGGTCACCGCGTATGAGGCCAAGGTAAATGATCTGACGACGGAATTGAATCAGGCCAAACTGGATAAAGAGCGTGCGACCCAACTGGAACAGGAACGCCGTGCCCTGCAACAGGAAATGCAGGAGATGTCGGCGCGCATAGCGGAACAAAATGCGACAGATCGCGCACAATGGGATGCGGAAATGGCAAAACTGCAATCTGCGCTGGATGCGGCCGAAGAAAAATCCCGCAACCAAGAGGTTCAATATGTTGAAATGTCAACGCGCCTGAACAAGGCATTGGCGGACAAGGTTGCGGAACTGAACAGTGTTCAGGCATATCAATCTGATTTTTATAAGTCCGTTAAAACGGCATTGGGAAATCGCACCACGGTACAGCCCGATGGTGATCGGTTTATAGTATCCAGTGATATTTTATTCCCCAGTGGTTCATACACCTTGTCGCCAGAGGGGAAAAATCAGCTGCGCCTGTTGGCCAATGTGATCAAAGATTTTGAGGCCAAGATTCCATCAGATGTAAATTGGATTATTCGTGTTGATGGTCACACGGATAAAACGCCGGTTGTTCCGGGAACGCGGGCATATCGTAATAACACGGAATTGTCGCTGCGTCGTGCGACGGCGGTGGTTGATGCGTTGGCGGCCGCGGGTGTGTCACGGCGGCGTCTGGTCCCCAGTGGTTTTGGCGATATGCATCCGGTCGAATTGGGCAGCAGTGCAGAGGCCTTGCAAAAAAATCGTCGTATAGAATTACAATTGACAAACAGATAACAAAATCCCCCACCGGGGGGGGGCTTATGTGACCAAGTTCGCGGGGGGCTTTACGATTCGTCTTCCATTTCTTCGTCGTCATCGGAATCGACGGCATTTAAATCAATTTCTTTTGGAATGCCCAGGATGTCTTCAATCTTATCAGATGCTTCGTCCAAATCGATTTTGTGTAAAACGGCAAATTCTTGGGCCATGCGTTCCAATGCACGCAGATATAACTGGCGTGCAGAAAATGTCATTGTGTCTGCTGCGCTGCGTCGTTGCAGGTCGCGTACAACCTCGGCCAGTTTCATTGGGTCGCCGGAATTAATATTTTCTTCGTATTGTGCTGCGCGGCGTGCCCAAATCATGCGCTTTGCACCGGCTTTGCCCTTGGCGGATGCGATTGCTTCGTCCATCTTTTTCATGGTGGTCAGTGGACGCAATCCTGATATTTCGGCGCGTTCCACCGGCACGCGCAATGTCATGTGATTGCGTTCAAAATCGATGACCAGCATTTTTATCTTCTGGTCACCAATCGTTTGTTCTTCGACCCGCAGCAATTTTCCCACGCCTTGGGTCGGGTATACGACATATTGTCCGGTTTTAAAATCTAACTTTTTAGTTGCCATGTGGCCGTACCTTTTACGTTGCCATTCTCTCTGACATATGGGGGTATTATACCATAAAAACGTTAAAAAACAAATGCCTGGTGTAAAAAAATAACAAAGGCGCCATTTGGCGCCGGTTTTATAATTACATACGTCTGCGAATCGCACCCGTACGACGGATACTGGATGCGCGGCTGCCAACGTCACTGCCGCTGTTGGTGGCACAATGCCATTCGCCATTCATCAAAATTGCAGTCTGGCCATTTGGACAATTGGGTTTTTCTAAACGCCATGCGAAACACGCGCCTTTTTGATATGATTTGTATGTTGCATTATCGCCCCCACGGGTGTATGCGCCATATTCTGGGTTCCATTGCCCGGCTGTTTCGCCGGCACACCACTTGCGTTCACCAAAGCATTCGATGCATTTATTGTTTGCGTCGCACAGTTCCCGCGTGGCGGTTGTAGACTTATATCCAGATGCGGCCTTGTCACCTTGGCCCATGTATTTGCCGGTTTCCAGGTCCATGCACCACAATTTCTGACATTCGGCCGCCGGAATACCATCAATGTTTTTATGGTCTGCCAGGATATATCCTGGACCGCATGATGTGAATGCCGCATTTGCGCCGATTATGCCAGCAGAAAATATAAAAACAGCAGAAATTATTTTTTTCATACCCGTCCATCCTGATAATATATTCTACACTTTTTGCGGCATAATCGCAAACGTTTATTATTGGCCCAGTCCTGCCGGTGTAAATCGTCCGATATTATTAAACAATTCTTGTAGTGCGTTTAGTTCAATTGCGGCTGGTATTTCTGTTTCTCCGTCGGCAATTTTGACGTCTGGCAAATCAGTGTCGTGCAAAATCTGGGTTTTGGTTACACGATCGCCCGTGACCCATGCCAACAGCACTGTGCGGTTGTCAAAAGTATGGGGCAGGGGCCCACGATAATTTTCATCCGCGCTGTAATATATCCAGATTTCATCGCCATATTGCGTTTTAACCTGGGGCATGCCAATAGATTCGGTCAAATCGCGCGTTGTTTTTATTGTTGCAACCTGGGATTCCAGATCAGATGGAAATACATATCCACGATGTTTCGTTTGAAATGTACAGGCTGATAAAGCGATAATCAAAGATAAGAATAAAATTTTTTTCATGTGTCTAAGCCTACAATAATTTTATAATGTGGTGCAACCGAAAAAGAATCCGATCCGGATATTACATCACGAAATCTTCGCCCAGATAGACTTTCTTTACCATTTCATCTTTTACGATTTCTGGTGTTGTGCCATGTTTTAATATTTTTCCATCGTGCAAGACATAGCTGCGGTCGGTAATACCCAGTGTTTCGCGAACATTGTGGTCTGTGATAATAACCCCCAGACCACGATTCTTTAATTGGGATACCAAACCACGGATTTCATTTACGGCGATCGGGTCAATTCCAGCAAATGGTTCATCCAGCAAAATAAATTTCGGATCATTTGCCAATGCGCGCGCGATTTCAACGCGGCGACGTTCTCCACCAGACAGGGCGGTTGCCGGACTGCGTCGCAGGGATGATATTGAAAATTCTTCCAGCAGCGCGTCCAGTTTCATTTGGCGTTTTTTACGGCTTGGTTCGACAACCTCTAATATTGCCATGATATTTTGTTCAACGGTCAGACCGCGAAATACACTGTTTTCCTGGGGCAGATAACCGATATGCAGGCGTGCGCGCTGATAAAACGGCAGACGTGTTATATCCTGGGAATTTAAGAATATTTGACCGCCGGTGGCGACAATCTGGCCTGTGATGCAATAGAATGCCGTGGTCTTGCCTGCGCCATTTGGCCCCAACAGGCCAACCGATTCGCCCTGGTGTGCCACCATCGATATATCGCGGATAACCATACGCTTGCCATATGATTTTGATAAGTGTTCTATGCGTAATACAGATTGTTTCATAGCTTTATAACCAATTCTTTTGTTAATATTCTGTCGCCATTGCTGGAATCTATTTGTACATCCCCGATAAGGCGTATCGATTTGTTTGCGCGGTTATATTGTCCGTGGCGCGCGGTTATGTTTTGTGTAACCATGTCTTTGCCAGACCGGCGGGTGATTGTGCCCGATACGATATCCATAAATATGATATCCGGGGTGTTGTATTCTTGGCGGGCGGTGGCTGCGCGCAGACGGAATGGGGCGCCATCTTTGTCAGTGCCGGCAAAAGAAGCCCCCGACATTTTAAATTGATTACTGATTACATCGGTCATATTTACGGCGGATATTGGTGTCCACAGCAACTGCTTAGTAAACAGGGCGCCTGCCACCAATGCTGCAACCATAACCAGGCCCCATCCGGTAAAGAAAAATTGCCACAGGCGCATCAAGCGTCGGTGCTTGGAAAAAATAATAAAGTTTCTTTTGTCTTTGTTCACAGGGCTTAGTTTAGAACGCCTGGCGACAAAAAGCAATTTTTATATTTGTACCGACGCGTTTTTATGCTATAATTAGCACTAAGAATAGAGAGAATGAAGAAAAATCTGCTGATTTTTAGCGTGATTTTAGCCATATGCCCAAATTTGGCCGGGGCGGCTGTGACCGTAAAAAAGGCGTCAACCGTATCAAAACAGGCAACGTCTGTGACAGACAGTGCGGGCAGTTTGGTGCCAACCGTGTTGGGGCTGGTCAGTACGGTGCAAAGCCTGAACGCCAAAGTGAAAGAGTTGAATGCGGAATGTATCCCCAGCGCGTCAGAGGTTTCTTTTGTAAATGATATGGTCAAAGAATGGGCCAAGACCGGTGCGTCTACAGCGGATGAAGCGATTAAATCATTGGGGATGCAACGTTGCGATGGCAGTGCAGATGGCGGATATGCCAGATATATGGAATTGTATGCCGGCGATGACGATGGCGGTGTGATATGTACCGATTGGTTTAATGAAGCTGGTACGGTTTGGCATAATTTCCCAAAGGCGGCAATTGCAACGTATTGTCCAGATGGTGCGTATGAATGCGGCGCATCTAAAAAGAAAACAGTGTCAAATATGTACAACATATTTAATTTGGTGAACTTCGCAAAAGAAGATTATACCAAGAAAGAGGCGGAAACCGCAGCCAAAATCTTGGCCAAGGTTGAAAAGTGCTCGGATGCACGGTTAAGTGCGGCGAAACGTGCAATGTGGGGTGAATTTTTGACCACAACAATCAGCAATGTTGGCCAGCCGACAAACACTGGCGCCATCATGCAATCTGTTGGTAATATATCGGGCAGTGGCCTGGGTGGTTTATCTTCGATTTCTGGAATCGCAACCCAGATTTTGAATAAATAGTCTGGTATATGCGGCTGTGCGTTTTTTCTTCTTTACTCATATGTCAAAAAATCATATAATGATAAGTGATAGTATACAAAGGAAATGGGGATGAAAAACAAATCTGTTGTGGCATCTTGGGTTATTACACGGATGATGGCGGCATCTGTCGTGGTTTTGGCGGGGTGCGCGGGCACGTCACGAAACGGCGAATATGCGCCTGTGTCAACGCCAACTGTCGATTATGTCGAGGCGTTGGATGTCTATTCTGCCCCGCACAAGGATTCTTTTTTAAACCAGTTGGCGATGAATTATCGTTCTTATGCAATATATAATGCACGAACCAGCGGTTATCCGGATATGGGTGAGCTGTTTGCGCAAAAGGCGGTCGCCGCATTTTCTGGTGAATTGCCGTTCCCGGAAAGTTTATCAAATTGGCCGGTGGCGGATGATCAGACCGCATTTGAATTAAGCCAGGCGTACAATGATTTGATGAATGAATTGAAAAATGATGCCAGTGATAATAATCCGGAATTGGCGGCCGAGGCCCAGGCAAAGTTTGATTGCTGGTTGTCGGCGGCGGCATCTGGCCAGACATCGACCGCACGCGAATGTCGCACCCGGTTTAACAAGACGTTGACCGCACTGCGTGATTGTCGTGGTGGAAAAATTGTTAATCCGCGTAAAACGGTTACAACAACTGAAACGATGATGGTGGAATCATCGACGGCAAATGCGCGTGCGGATGCGCCCACATATTATCCGGACACACGGAATATGGTATCGGCGCGTGGCGCGGCCCGTACGCGCGAAGGTGTGATCATCGTAAATAATGTAAATGTGCCGGAACACTTGATTAATCCGGTCCCGGTCCAGCCAATGGTGTTTAATCAAAATATTTATGGCGGGGACAAATCGATGAGCAACAGCCTGAACAACAGTGGTAATGACAGCAGTCAGAATGAATATTCGTATGCGGCGGGTTCGACGACCACAACTGCGCCGGGGCAATATGAGACCACGGATTGGTTTGTTACGTCCGAACAACAGCGTGGGGCAACAATGCCGGTGACGACGAACCAAGACATTCCAATGGTTGGTGATGAATTGGTCAGTCGTGATGAATTTATCAATATGATGATGGCAATGCGTTCCGAGTTACAGGCGATAAATGCGCGTCTGGACAAGATTCAGGCAGCCCAGAACGACAAGACCATGATCAAGGTGCAGCAGATCCCGCTGGAACCGTCGCAGCATATTATGGAAGAAGTGTTTGAAATTCACTTTGATTTCAACAAGGCAACGATAAAACCGGAATACCAGGAACTGATTCAAAAATTGGCGGGCGCAACCCAGGCGAACAAGAATATCAAGGTTTCTGTTGTTGGACATACAGATACGTCCGGGTCCAAGGATTATAATTATTCACTGGGTGGGCGTCGGGCCGAGGCGGTGCAAAACATGCTGATTAAATACGGCATTCCGGCCAGCCAGATTGTCGCGGTATCCGCAGGCGAAGAAGATTTGGCCGTCCCAACGCCGGATGGTGTGCCGAATGCTGAAAATCGCCGCGTTCGCGTGGTCAAAGAAGTTTACTCATCAGATAACACAGGGGCCGTCGCACCAGTTGCGATAGAGGTTCAAGAAGTATCTGGGATGTAAAATGTGAGTTCGTTCAGTAAAAATATTGTACTTGACAAAAAATATTTGTTGGTATAATCTGGGCGTGTCAGAGAGATGTTTGAAAGAGGCATTTAAGATGACTGATAAAGTAAATGGATTTAGTAAAGCTATGGACACGATGGGCACAATGCAGCGTGTTGCCGGATATAGACGTGGAATGGCGGCCGTTAACTTGGCGGATGCGTTTGGGCGCCGCGGGATAACGTTCGGTGGGATGGATGGCTTTCCGGGTCAAATAGAAAAATAAAGCTATTGCAAGCGGCGGCGGGGATTCCTCCGCCGTTTGTTTTTTATGTATTATCGGTTATCTGTGTTAATATCGTCAATATTCGGTGCAATAATCACAGGACGGCACGTCCTAAACCGCCGACTTATTTGATTCAAAATCTCTATCTGCGGTATATATTATGAATATGCGGATAGTAGCGGAATTATTTCCCCCAGAATGGCGCGATTACGTATTCCGCGCGCAGTGGTACCGATAATTCTGCGATGTTTTCCATGGCGGATTTTATTTTTTCGGCAAATTCTGTGGCCACGTCTGCGTCACATTCAAATATCATTTCGTCGTGTACCTGCATAATCATGCGAATTTTGTCTGCGTTTTGACGCATGATATCCCGATCAATCACAACCATGGCGCGGCGCATCAGGTCGGCTTCAAATCCCTGGATTGGTGCGTTGATCGCGGCGCGCATTGCATATGCACGTGTGCTGGGATTTTTTGCGCCGGGTAATTCAATGCGGCGCCCCCATGGTGTGTAAACAAATCCATGCTGGGTTGCAAATTCCTTGGTCCGGTCAATATATTCCTTTATTTCCGGCAGACCGGCCATGTACTGGTTAATAATCTGGGCGGCATCAGCGCGGGATGCCCCCAATTGGGCTGCCAAGCCGAATGATGAAATCCCATACACTATCGAAAAGTTTACTGTTTTTGCGGCGCGCCGCAGATCTTTTGGTACCGGATCGGTTCCCGGGATATTAAATATTGTACGGGCGGTCTGTTCGTGGATGTCGTCGTCCGCGTGAAATGTTTCCTTGAACGTTTTTACATCCGCCACATCGGCCAGCAGGCGTAATTGTACCTGGGAATAATCGACTGATATTAAAACGCGACCAGTAGGGGCAACAAAACATTTTCGGATTTCTTCGCCAAGCGTGGTTTTAATCGGTATGTTTTGCAGGTTTGGATCACGCGATGACAGGCGCGCGGTATTCGTACTGGTTTGCAGATATGTCGTATGAATGCGCCCGTCGGATGCAATCTGACGCGGCAATGCGTCGGCGTATGTCCCGGCCAGCTTTGCAATTGATCGCCATTGCAGTATTTTTTCTATGATCGGGTGTGCATCAATCAAATTGTTTAATGTGTCGGCATCTGTACTGCGTTTTTTGCCTGTGGGTAATTGTAATTCATCAAATAATATGACACCCAATTGTTTTGGACTGGCGATATTAAATTCGTGTCCGGCCGCATCCCAGATTTCGCGTTCCAGTGTGGTTAATTGTTCATGAAATATGCCGGATAGGCGCGCCAGGTCTCCGCGATTTACCAGCACGCCTGCGCGTTCCATGCCCAGCAATATTGGCATCAATGGGCGATCGCATTCGTCGTACAGTTTTTTTAATTCGGGGCGTGCATCCAATTCGGGACGCATTTTTTCATATAAGCCAAACGCAACTGTCGCATCTTCGGCGGCATATGGCGCGGCGGCCGCAATTTCCAGCATGTCGAATCGGCGATCTGCATCACGTGTGATGCCGGGGAACAGTGACGAAAACGATATGTTTTCATGTCCCAGATATCGCATAGCCAATTCGTCCAGACCATGTGTGTGCGCTGTGCCATGCAATATATATGATATCAGCATTGTGTCATCAAATGGTCGGATTTGGTGTGTATCCCAGCCTTCGTTTTCAAAAATATGAAAATCGTATTTCAGGTTGTGGCCGACCTTTACAATATCTGGATTTGTAAATACAGGCCACAGTAATTTATAGATATCCGCGATATCCATCTGGTTTGGGGCAGGGGCGTCGCCACCAAACAAATCGGTCGCGGCTGTGTGATGACGCAGTGGGATATACGCGCCATGTTCGCCGTCCGCGGCCAGGGACACGCCGACCAGGCGTGCCGTCATCTGGTCCAGTCCGGTTGTTTCCGTGTCAATGGCGATAACATTTTTTACGCGCGATAAAAACGCGGTCAACTGTGCCGGGGTTGTTATAACCTGGTGTGTCATTTTTATTGTGGGGGTGGGGGACTTGACGGGTGCATCCGCCGGCGCCAAATCCATCGGGCAATCAGAACCCGGAAACGCGGGGATTTCAGGTTGCGCCGCCGCATCATATTTTGCCAGTGGAAACATCTTTTCAATTTTCGCGGCCAGGGAATTACTTTCCAGTTTCGTTTTCACAAATTCCAATGCCGCCGGTGTGTTAAAGACAAACGGAATAATTTTTAACCCGGATAAATCCACATCGTCTTTTAATGTGACCAATTTGCGCGATATATATGCCATTTCGCGATTATCACGCAAAAGATTCCGGATGCGTTCACTTTTTACATCGTCCAAATGTTCGTACAGTGCGTCTAATGACCCAAACTGATTGATTAATTCGGCGGCTTTCTTTGGGCCAATTCCGGGTACGCCCGGAACGTTATCAGATGAATCGCCCATTAGACTTTGTACATCGATAACGCGGTTTGGGGTGACGCCGAATTTATCTAAAACTTCGGCCTCGCGCACGTCGCGGGCCTTCATCCCGTCGTATAAATAGACACAATCCGACACCAATTGCATCAAGTCCTTGTCACTGGTGATAATGCGTGTGGCGTCATGCAGGCTGCAATTCTGGCGTGCGATGGTTGCGATGACGTCATCTGCTTCAACGCCGGGAATGCACAGCACCGGCATGCCAACGGCCGTCATTGCGGCGCGCACCATTGCGGACTGTGTAATTAAATCGGCCGGTGTTTCGGAACGGTTCGCCTTGTATTCCGGGTAAATATCCTGGCGGAAAGTGGTACGTGATGCATCAAAAACGCATACAAATGCGTCATCGGGGCGTGCCGCACTTAGCACTGGCAGAATCATGTTCATAAAGCCGTATACTGCACCCGTCGGCGTGCCATCGGACCGCGTCAGTCGACTATGCACGCCATAGTATGCACGAAACAGCAAAGAATTCCCGTCAATTAATGTTAACATGATGCCCCCGGAAAATTATGGGGGCGTGGCCGCCCCCAGCGATTTTTTATTAATTAGAATATATAGCGTAACTTTGCCCGAATGTCATAGTGCAACAGGTCGGCATCATCATTGCCCGCCGTGATCGCGTTATGCGCGTACAGGGCGCGTGCCTCTGCATCCACCTTGAACGGCAATACTGGTACATTGAACGTCAGACCCAACATACCCTGGTATGCGGCGGTTGTATCCATTTTAGTGCCGCGGCCTGCGTCACCATCAAACATTGCACCAATGCCCGCGCCGATATATGGCGCAATCAGGGGTGTCGGCATCTTCAAATATACGTTACCCATGGCAATGTTTGCAGTGATGTCTTTATCGTTAAGATAGTTATATTCAACCTCGGCCCGAACCAGTGGGATATCCAAACCAGCGACGGCGCCGTATGAATACGCCATATCGGAATGTGTATGGTCATCGGCAAATGTTGTAATGCCGCCAACGCCAGCCGTTGCGCCCATATATGCATCAAACAACAGATTTGCATTTGCAGCACCCGCGGTTACCACAGATATAATTGCTGCCATGGTCGCATATTTTAATTTCATATTTTTCTCCTTTCTATGATATATTATAATAGAAAAAAGAGATGTAGAGATGCAAGAAAATAAACCTGTATTAGTGGTGGGGCTGGGCAATCCGGGGCCGGAATATGTGCGTACGCGGCATAATGTCGGGTTCAAGGCTGTGGCACGTATCGTTGGTGCGGCGGGGACTTGGAAGAAAGACCATAATGCGCTGGTCGCGACAATGGATATTGATGGGCGTCGCGTTATTTTTGCCATGCCCCAGACATATATGAATTTATCTGGCGATTCGGTTGGTCCGATAATGCGGTATTATAAAATTCCGCTGGAAAATCTGATTGTTATTCATGATGATATGGATTTGCCAATTGGCACAAGTCGTGAAAAAATCGGCGGGGGCAGTGCGGGGCACAACGGTATAAGGTCGATTGATAAAGCAGTCGGCAATGAATATCGTCGCATTCGAATTGGTATCGGTCATCCGCGAGAATTGGGTCTGCCGATGTCACCGGCCGATTGGGTGTTGGGTAAATTTTCGGACGAAGATTTGGAAAAATTGCGTACTGTAATTGATAATATCCAGTTGTTCTAATCTGGATTTTGTTTATTATTGTTCCGTGGCACAGTTGTCCTTTTTCTCGGCTGTGCCGGTATTTTTTGCAAACCAAGACAGCAATGTTGCCGTATCATCTGTGGGCATTATAATTTTATTTGATACATCTGCTTCGCCAATGGTGATGGTTCCGCAATTCCCCCATATTTTTTCGGATATGCGGCATACGCGACATTGCGCTGTGTCAACGTTTTTACAATCATCCTCGCAAATGTCATCAATTTTTGTATAATTGACGTTATAATAGGTATCTTTGTAAAAATCACCTGTTGCGCTGTTTATTATTGTGTTTTTTTGTTCATATATGCTGTCAATTATATCTGCACCGGCCTGGGCAACACATGCTTTTACCTCTGTCCAGCAGGATGTGCGATCCAAAATCGCCCGACGGTTAACAGAATTTTCAATGCTTTCACACATGGCAAAGTTTCCGGATATGGATGTGCATTGTTGTATTATGCATGCGCGTCCAACCTCGCGACATGTTTGCAGAATTGTATCATATGTCTTGGCTGTTGCAATTTGTGTCATTCCGCCAATCCAATTGGTATCAGGTGCGCTGTCGATTAATGCGCTGCATGCGTTTTGTATGCTGGCACACATTCCATTTACCGTCTTGTCGGCCAGAACACCAAATGTGGACAGTGCGCGTGAATCAAAGTCTGCCAATGATTCGGCCGCGTTACTTAGGCATTGTGTGGTCAGTGTGGTACAGCTTTGGCGGACTTCTTCTAATTTTTTGTCCTGGGCCAATTTTATCTGGGTCAGGGCGTCTTCGATAAATTCATTCCAGACCATATCTGCAATATCCTGACAGTTTTCACTGGCTGGTTCCAAATATTTCTTTTTAGACAACAGGTATGAAACAAAGCGTTCGTTGGTGCCGGCGGTGGTCCATTTTCCGCCATCGTCCGGTCGTGTGATAAGTGTGCTGAGATTTACCAGGTTTTCTGTCAAGAATGCCTGGCCTGTGGATGGGTCGATATATTGACCCGATATATCCAAACATTTGCTCAATCCTGCGCCGCATACAGATGTGTTATATAATTGTTCCAACATCTTGTTCTTGCAGGTTAGTGTATTGTCTGCGTTGCGATTCTGGTATGTATCCAGTCGTGATATGTCCAGCAATGCCGCACCTTCGCGTATTTTTTCGCGTGCCTGGGTGGTTTGGGATTCATATGCCTTGGCCACGATGTTACAGTCTTGTTCGATTGTCATCTGATAACCGCTTTCCGCGATGGCCAAGTCTTGTTCGGTGCAAACCTCGGCCGCCATTTCACGACAAATTGGCAGGGCCGCGTTATATAATGCGACACCTTCTTTGGTTGCAGTGCTGGCGCCCATTAATGAATCAACATTGTCGAACGCAGAATCTTCGTTTAATGACAATGATATCGGCGACAGACCCTGGCCAAAGCCGCTGTTTGTATCGGTATTTAATTTTTTTGTGATTTCATCCAATATTTTTTTCGATGCAGATGTATCTTTTTGGTTAAATGCAATTTCACCTTCTGTCGCGGTGAATAACGCCTCGGCATCTTCTTTATCCATGCTGACCGTCAGCAGGCGCTGATTAAAGTCCAGCAGTTTATCTTCTACGTTTGACAACTGCTGTTTTGTCTTATCAAACTCGTGGATACGGGTCGAACATGCGCATCGTTTTAGTTGTGTATCCTTGTTCGCACAGAACTCGTCCATGCATTCATAATATACCTGGCGGCAACTGTTGAAATCGCGGGTGATTATTTGTTCGCGCGCGTCGGCATCCGCCGCCGTGGCCGCACGTGATATGGATGCGGCGCGTGTGCGCACAGTGGTTGTTTGCGGCGCGGATGCGTTACGCGCGGCGGGTGTGGTACGTGACGTAATATCGCGTGATCCGGTTACTGTGCGTGGTTGAATTGTTGTATTTTTTGTCGTTCGTGCAGATGTCGTGGTGGCGCCGCGTGCGGCATCGGATATTACTGCGCCGGGACGTACGGTTGTTGCGCGACCCGCGGTGGATACAGATTTGGTGGCGGTATTTCGTGTGGCGCTTTGTATTGTGGATACGGAATTTTTTTGTCTGGATGTTGTGGCGGATACACCCGTCGTTGCGCCAACGCGTCGCAAATTACGCGCATCTGTTGCACCCATCGCGCTATGAAACGCAATGTGGACAAGGGCTGCTGCAAAAAATAGGTTCCGTCCTTTCATTCTTTACAACACAGTGTAGCAGATTAATAAAAAACGGGGCAAGTATAAAAATAAAAGAATTTTGGTGCGGCCAGGGGGACTTGAACCCCCAAGGATTGCTCCACAGCATCCTTAGTGCTGCGCGTCTACCAGTTTCGCCATGGCCGCGGTATTTTGTTCCGCGACCATGGGGACACTTCGCTTCGCGTTGTTGTCTCCATGAACACAGAACTAATCCATTTATTATGGCCCATGCCCCAATGGCGGCATTTCATAGTCGCCAGGAATATCAACAAGGCCAAATTTTTACGTTTTCATTTTTACTATTTTTATGTTAAAATGTCCATTGAAATTGTACAGGAAAGGCGAAATAAATGAAAAAAATACCAAATTTACTGCTGGGGTGTTCTATTTTTGCGTTGATGCCGGTGTTGGCAAATGCCGCAGGAACATATTACACGGGAAATTATCAGTCCCCGCAACAGCGTTATTCCAATCAGTATTCAAACCAGTCTTATACGGCCCAGCGTGGCGGCACGTACACCCAAAATGGTGTAACATATAATCGTGTCCCCCAGGGCGCGGCGAATAATCAGGCATATGCGGCCAATCGGTATAATCAGTCCTCTGTACGCCAGACGTCACAACAACAGCCGGCACAGTCGCAATCCCAGGCAAAGGGTAATGGATTTACGTTCGGTGGCGGTGTATCACGCGAATATGCAATGTGGAAATTTGAATTAAAAGAATCGGACAGTATTTTGCGTTATGATGATGTGGCGTGGAATGTGTTGGATTTACATGGGGCATATGAATTTGATGCGGGCAGTTTACGCCTGAAATTGGATGCTGGGTTTAAATATGGAATGCAGTCTGGTGATGCGCATATGATGGATGATGACATAACCAATGGCGGGTATTTTGTAACACAGTGGGTTGACAGCCAAAATAATGAAATTATTGGAAATCAAATCGGACATGCATTGTCTGTTGGTACCAGCAGTGGTGGCAATATGTACGGGTTTAACGTCGGGTTTGGTATGTCTGATGTTTTTAAATTGGGAAATGTAAAGTTTTCACCATCGGTTGGGTATCGTTATTTGAAATATAAATTGGAAACCAAAAAGAACTATGGTTTGGCGGTGGATACGGCGGCATGTTTCAAGTCACCAGACAGTGATGAAATCCAGTGTGATCCGGCCGTTATTATAAAATTCAGTGATGGCAGCCAGCAGATTTTGTGGCGCGAGAATGTGGATGATCCATTGGAAATAGGATCCGGTGCCCAGTATGTTGATACCCAGGGTACATATTATTATCAACAGCCCGGTACCAGCCATTCTTATGAAGTTGATTGGTCTGGGCCGTACATCGCAATGGATATGGCATATGACATTAATAAAAACAATAATGTCAATGGTCGTGTAGAATTGGGATTCCCTGGATATAAATCCACCGGTGATCAGCCGTATCGCTTTGACTGGGCACATCCAAAAAGTGTAGAAGACAAGGCGGATATGTTCTCGGCCCTGCATTTGGGATTAGGGGCCCAATGGATGACTGCGTTGACAGATTCTGTATCGTTGACACTGGGTGTAACATATGATTATTATACGGTCAGTGATGCAGATGCAAAAACATATCTGAATTCAACGTATTACAATGATTTGTATAATGGGCGCCTGCAGGTATGGACCGATGCTGGACGCACAGAAAGCGAAATGCTGGGCCAGGTTGATGGTGTTGCAGGTGATGCAATTGCAATGAATATCAAGGAATTGGAAGAGGCCTGTCCGGGTTGGGTATGTTCTGCAAACAGCGAAGTAGAATCTTTCTATAAATCGCTGGGGGTTCGTCTGGGATTGGTGGCCAAGTTCTAATAAAGTGAATGTTATGCTAAAAAAAGCGTTTATTTTATCTGTTATTTGTGGGTTTATATCTGGGGTGGCCATTGCCGCACCCCAGATTCTGTCTGGCACGGCGCCGGTCAATGTTACCAGTGATACGGCTGCGGCCGCCAAAAATATCGCATTTGATAGTGCGCGTCGTCAGATTGTGCTGGATACCCTGGCACCATATACAGATCGGGTACGCTTGAATGAAGTGGTCAAGACCGCATCAGCAGATGATTTGGCAAATTTAATTGCCGCATCCAGTATCGATGGGGAACAACAATCGGCCACTACATATTCGGCGAATATTACAATGACGCTGGATAATACTGCGGTGCGCAAATGGTTGGCGGCGAATGATTTGCAAAATTTCTTGGCCGTGCCCGGCGGTGGAAATCAGATCTTGGTCGTTGTGAATATGCGTAATCGCATGGCGGATTGGATAATCCTGAACCAGATGGCACGTGGTGAAAATATTGAATTAAACACGCGTTCTATCAATGGCGCACAGATGACACTGGAAATTCCGGAAAGTTCACGCACCGGATTTGTCGCGGCTGCGCGTGCATCTGGATGGCAGGTATCAAGTGATGATGGTGTATTGCGGATGTGGAAGTGATGTTACAAAAATTATATCTGTTATTTATCGTTTTTGTATTTATTCCTAACGTTGTGCATGCGGATGATAATTCCATTGATAATAATTCTGATGATATTGAATTATATCTGGATATTCGTCGAATTGGCCTGGAAACATCAAAAACCCAGGTGCGTAATGCCGCAGATTATCAGGATTCCCCGGTCCAGGCATTAAAGGCTGACAGCCAAGATTTTATCAAAGGTGTATTGGATACCGCGTTGGAATACAGACGTAATAAATTCAATTGGGATAACAGTCTGTTTATGGAATATGGCAAAACAACGCTAAAGCCATATAACGAACCAAAAACAACAAATGAAAACGCGGATAAAATTTTATTATCCAGCGATATGTCGTGGGCGTGCTGGAAATGGGGGGATTTTAGTTTTGGACCGACAATGCGTGCAGGATATGAAACAGAATTTCAGGCATCCGGTGATGCGCCGCGCCAGAATTTATTGCGTGGGAATGCCGGTTTGTCACTGTTTGATCATCCGATTATAAAAACTTTGTATTTAACCGGTGTGTATGAATATGATTTTTCGTATTCCGACGACCAGGTCAGCAAGGGCGGGGCAGAAATTGGATGGCGGTTGGAATATAAACTGCGTGAAGGGGTAAAATTCCATACCAATGGATACTATCGTGAATATTTTGTATATTCACAATATCTGGCGTCAGACCTGGAACGTGATTTAAGTGCGATTGTTCGTATGGATACAAATCTGTGGGGGAATTTCACAATGGGGCCATATGCACAATACCGCCTGGCCAAGGCACGTGGCGCCGATACATATGGCAGTAATTTTATCATCGGGATATCATTGAACTATATTAATAAATTTGGGCTGATTGATACGACCATTCCCGCGGATAAGCAGTGAAAATTCCTTATTTAATAACAGTGAATTGGGTGTCGGTGGCGGCACCCATTTCATCAATTGCGCGCAGTGTGTGTCGACCGATCGGAATATTGCGTATGATTGCTTCTCCTGGCATTGATGTGCCGATTACATCACCGTCCAAAAACCAGAATATTTTTGCATCACCCATGTCAGTGATTGCGCGCAGGGATACCGGTTCTGTGTCCGTCGCCGACAGGATAACAATACGTGATCCATCGGCCGGTGATGTAATTATTGGTGATGGACGCGCGTTTGATATTGTCCCCAAATCGCATCCAGGCATATATGATGGTGGGGTATTTCTGGTCACGCCGGCCCGCCGAAACATATCCAGATATTCTGAATCCCAAAATTCGTAAACCGCCATGTGGGTTGTGGCCGGGTCATAGTTACATGCGCGTCGGCCTGTTTGATTATCAATCGGCACGGCACGATATACTGATGATATTTCAATTGGTGATTTGCCCGGAATAAAATATGCCATGCGTGTGTGCGGGCAATGTGTGCCCGCAATGCCGCCAACGATATCACACATCTCTATCTGGGATATATTTAAATCGTCGCGCAAAAAATTATTGTTTTGTAACGGCGCACCTGTGCGTGCATAGTATTGCGTGATACTGTCGGCAATGGCGAAATAAATTGGGGCCGCGGTTTTTGCGCCTGAAAAAGCGTTATTTGGGCGACCGTCAAAATTTCCAACCCATACAATCAGTACAAAGTCGCCGAATATGCCCGCCGTCCATGCATCGCGATATGACGACGATGTGCCAGTCTTCCAATAATGGCGCAGGCGTGGTGCGCGCCGTTCAAATTGATGCGTTGGGGTCAAATCCCGCTGGTGGCCCAGCATATCCAGGGTTAGAAAATATGCCTCAGGACTAAGCAGGGTGTCAATGTCTGTGTCTGGTGCGGTCATGTCAGTCTTTATCGCACGTCGCCGTCCCAGGTTTGCCATTGTTGCATATATGTCGGCCAGTTCCCACATCGAAACCTCGGCCCCGCCCAGGGCCACCGATACACCATAATATTGGGGGGATTTTAAATTATCAACCCCGGCGCGCCCCAGCAGCGTATGAAAATTTTTAATCCCGATTTGACGTAACAGATTTATTGCCGGTATATTACGCGAATGCGTCAGTGCACTGTGCGCCAGTACGGGGCCGTAAAATTCACTGTCGGCATTTTCTGGTGCGTACACGCCAAAATTAACGCGTGCGTCTTTTAACAGTGTCATGCCATGTATTAATCCGGCGTCTGCTGCGGCCGCATATATCAGTGGTTTCAGTGTTGATCCCGGACTGCGCCTGGCACGAACACCATCGTTTTCGCCGAATATAGACTGATCAAAATAGTTGTTCGATCCGATGTATCCCAAAACCTGCATGGTTTTATAGTTTAATAAGATTGCCGCCGCATTTTGAACGCCCTGGTCGCGTCGCATTGCAATTTGATTGTTCATAGTGCGCGTCATTTCTGATTGTAATGCGGTGTCAAGTGTTGTTATAACCTCGGTTACATGGGGGCCAATGGCGGTGGCGCGACCACCATGATTTGATATTTCCCGGTTGACAAAGTGTGGTGCCGAAAATGGCAGGTCGCGTGTCCCCATCACCGCAATCGGCATATCCGCCATTGTTTGTAATTTGTCATCCATGCCATATTCTTTTGTCCATCGGCGGATCAGGTCTGCGCGCATCTGCATTATGTTTTCATGTCCGGTCTTGGTTGAAATATTGCGCTTGCTAGGGTTTTGTGGGATCGTTGCCAGGGTTATTGATTCAATGGTGCTAAGTTCGTTGGCACGTTTATGAAAGAATATCAAGGATGCGGCGCCAATGCCCTCGATATTACCGCCATATGGTGCCAGATTCAGGTATGCTTCGATTATTTCACGCTTTGAATGGAATGCGTCCATGTATATTGCTGCGGCAATTTGTTTCAGTTTACCGGCGGGATGCTTGGTGTTAATGTTGTATCGTATACGTGCAACCTGCATTGTGATTGTGGATGCGCCGGCGGGATGTGGCACGCCACGAAAATATCCCGATGCAGCCCGGATTAGTGATATTGGGTTTATACCGGGGTGGATGTAAAAGTATTTATCCTCGTATAAAATGATGGCACGGGAAGCATCAGGTGCAATGTTAGACAGCGGTGTGTATAATCTGTATTTATCATCCGCCGCCAGGGTCAGGCGCATTAATTGCCCATCGCGGTCGTAATATGCATGTGAAAACATCGTCTGGGATACTATTGGCGGGATGAATACCAGGCGCACCAACAAATACATGACGATGGCCAATACTGTAATGGTCAGTATTTTATGTCGGGATATAAAATCAGTTATTCGTTTCATTCGTTACAGTAAATGTTCCGCCATTACCCACCGCGCCCAGGGCCGCATTATACATTGATTCTGCGCGAATTGGTGGAATTGCAAAGTGTCCCGTGGTGCCTGCCTGGACCGTGTATGAATATACGGATTCTGTGCGGTCCAGGGTGGTGTATATTATCACGCGATCTGCACGTACCTCTGCAAAATCGTATGTTCCATCCAGGCTGGTTGTGTCTGGAATAAATCCGCCCGGCAATAAATCCGTTATCACGGCCGATGATACGACGGATGTGCCGCGTGTCGTGCGTACAAATATCTTGACCATAATGCGGTCGCCGATTTTCGCACGGGTTATGCGATTTCCATCCATGTCATAGTATTCGCGGATGATATCAATTCCATCAGATCGCGATGATGTGGCTGTGGGAAAGCCTTGGTCGATTACGGTCCATGTCAAAGAAGTGCTGGTCCCGCATTCTGGGCATTTGACTTCTATCTTTTTTGTATTTTGCGGAATATCGCCAACAAAATTACCTGGGGTGGTTGCGGATTTGATTAGTTTGCCATCTGCGGTTACGGTTACCGCATCGGCGATTGTTTGGGTGGTATTTACCGTACCCGTCCCCAGTCCCATGATAATTGCCGCCGCGGTAAATGAAGTGTATTCGCCACGGTTTATATATTCCATTTGGGTATCTGTTGGCATTGCGGCCGCGGATGCAAAGTATTTTCGCATAATATATTGATGCATCGCATTATTTGCAATTGTGTTATCAAAGACAGATGTATATTTTATTGCGTCATTTGATTTATATTGCCCGATAATTTTATCTGCATAATCAGACTGATGCATGATTTTATATGCTGCGGCGATGTATGTGCCCATCAGACGTGTGCGCCAATCTGGGATGTTTTTGTCCACCCATTCTTCGAACATGTTGATATATGCTGTTGTGACATATTGATTTGCGGTAATCACATATATTGCAAATGCATGTGCATCGGCATCGATTGGTGTGTTGATTGGTGCGCCCGCATATGTGCGCAGGTAATCCAGCGCACGTGATAACATATCGGTTGGTATATCGATGTTACGTTCGCGTGCCAATGTCAAGAATTCAGCCACGTATGCGGTTATGTATGCGGTTGATGCATCTGATTCTGTGTCGCGTGCACTGGGGGTGTCTCCCGGCCACATTGCAAATGAACCGTTGCCATTTTGACGATTTTTTAGGTCTGAGATTGTTTTTGCAATCTGGGCATCTGTATCTGGGCCGGATAATATTACATATGGTATCGCCCGTGACACCAATTGCTCTGTGCAATTCCACTCATAATGCCCCAGGTATTCAACCAATGGCCGTATCAATGCATCTGCGCCATAAGATATATATATTCGGCGTGTTGTGCCATCTGAATACATATTTGGCCCGGATATCGGTAATGTTGTAGATTTTCTGTTTAAAATACCTGCATGAATATCTGTTGTAAATGGGGTCAGTGGTCGTACGGATAATGTGGCGGTGCCATGCATCGTTGGAATGTTCGTCATTTTTGCGGTTGCATTTATTTCTGCGGCGCCCGGTTGCATTGCGGCCGCGGCCCCAAATGTCCACAGGCGTTCGTCACCCTTTGGGATGTTGAATTCGGACGCTGTATTTTTATCCAATGTTATTGGGCCCGTGGCGGTGGCATTCACATTTATTATATTATTTTGGTCATCCCCGCTAAGGTTAGATATAACGGTATTTATGTCAAATGTATCACCGGGGGCGACGGTTGTCGGTGCGTTAATTGTCATAATTATTGGGGATTGAACACGTACATCCCTGTTGGTTGCGCCCACGGCCGATGTTCCGGATGCCACTGCAAATACGCGCAGGTTCCCATTAAAGTTGGCATGTATATCAAACATAATTTCGCCGGGCGTGTTTGCAATGGTATTTATAATTCCGGAATAGAATGCAACCGGTGCATCTGTGCGACGTGCAAATGGGTTTGTGGCGGCGCCATTTTCGGCAATGCCACCATCGTAATCGCCACCGCCGGTCTTGGCAAATTCGCGCAGTATTTTATATTCAGGTAAAATCAGCGACAGTGTTTGATACGTTTCCACCTGCAGGGCGGCCTTTTTAAAAAAATGCGCGATTGGATTGGGCATGGAATATTTCGCAACCTGCAGGATGCCATCATTAACAGCAAATATCATAATGCGTGCGTCACGATTTGTTTCGTATTTAACAGTCAGTTTATGGTCTGTGACAATATCTGGTGCACTTAGTTTTATATCAATTGTGCGGTGTGTTGTGTCGCTGGCAAATGGCGCGACAGCATATGCGTACGGTGTTGTGAATATATCCCGACTGTTCAAATCGCGGACAAAGGAAACGTTTACATATCCGGTGCCTTCGAATTCTGCCGGAACTGTTATTGTCTGGACCGATTGGGTTGTGCTGGCGCGAAACCATTTTGCTGCGTATATTTTATCGCGTTCTATTGTGATCAATCCGTAACCCGAATATGGGGCGGTAACACCAACCTTAATTTCATCGCCTGGTTTGTATTTAGTTGAATTCAGTTTAATTTTTAATTCTGCCTGCATATCTGATTGCATAGTGGTGTTTTCATCGCCAGACACAAAATATTCAATATTAGCCAACATATTGTCACCAGCATCAATAACCTGCATATAATATGTGCCGGGGGTACCCGTATCCAGATTTACATCCATGCCGTTGCGGCCCAATGATATTGGGTTTTCAGCGATTACCTTGTCGCGTGATACCGTTTGATATTTATAGTATCCGGATGCGTCCTTGATCAGACTGGTTAAGTTTTCGCGTTTAATGATGCGCATTTTTAAATCTGTCGCCGATGTTTGGTTGCCGGTGTTGTCCACTGCGATGATATTGACACTGCGCGTGGCACCACGATTAATATATGATAAATCAGAATTTGCATGCCATCCGACAATGTATTTAGATGTGGCGACACGTGCCTTTAATATGGTCTGAACACTGTGGCCGCCACTTTCGAATCCGCGGATTATCATGGTCAGGCCATATGTTACATTATCTGATATCTGGGCCCCAATGGCGGCATTAATTTGTGCGATGCCGTCTGAATCTGTTTGGGTGTCGTTGGTTTCGACGGAAATCGTCTGGGCGGCTGCATTTGATGACAGATCTGTGCCGGATATAAAGTTGTCTGTAAATTTATATTCCGGATATTTATCAAATTTAAAGGGCATTGGTGTTAATATAATTTGTGTGCCGATACGTCGGTTGGTGGCGGGTGTGCCAAACATATTGCGAAGTGTTACGGTTGCCGATATTTCATCTGGGTTTATCCAACCGTTTGTATTATCGCTGTTCAGATTGGCCGATATTTTCAGGTTGTCTGGTGTAAATTCTGATACCCAAAAACTGGCATTTCCCAATGTGTCTTGGATTTTATTCTTTGCGTTCAGTGAATACATCTGTACGTAATATTCGCCCAGGGCCGTATCGTCGCCCAAATCAAATGTTGCATCAAACATTCCGTCCGCATTCAAAGAAAATATTTTTTCCAAGATAATGCGACCACGGGCATCACGAATATTCAACTGGACCGGGACTCCGGCAATTGATTTAAAAGACCGTGTTTTTACAATTCCGCCAATGACAACGTTTTCGCCCGGGCGATAAATTCCACGGTCTGTAAATAAAAACGCATTGATGTTATTTGTATTGGATGCATAGACACCTTCGATATCGTACTTGGAATATTCAACACGCTGATCATATATGTCATATGGTATGAATGATATGTCATTGCCATGACGTGCAACGATTGCAACCGGGGCTTTTTCATTTTTATATTCATTCCAGGGCAGGGCGGGAATATCCACGCGGCCCATATCATTTGTGCGGCTGGCCCATATTGAATTACCATTACGTCCCAGGACGTATACCTCAACATCACATGCGGGTGCGCCATTTGTTATTGATGATACAAATACTGTGGACGTTTGGTCCATATTCACCTTGCGCAGGATGCCGAGGTCCGTCAGTAATATCAGGCGGCGGTCGCTGTAATCTGCGCTGGATTGGGTTGGGCCGGTCTGAACGATAAATATACCGGTTTTGTCGGCGTGCGTTCTGTCCAGATAGTCGCCCAAATCCACAGATGCATAATTGACGGCTGTCATTGACGTATCTGCAAATCCGATTTTCTTTTTAAATACAACCGACATGTCATATGCATCAAAAGACCATGATTTAAATTCCATATCGCCAAAGATATTGTATGTCTGGGATATTAAATGATTTATTTCTGACGATTTCACTTTGTACAGGTTGATATATGCCGCATCTGTACCACCACGTGCAGATATCGCCAATTTTTTATCGCCACCCATGGCCAGTAATGCACCTGTGCCGGCGATTTTCACGCTGCGCTGGGGATATGGCACTGGTAGAACGCGACCGGTATCATTTTTTAATGTAAAATCATACGAAGATGGCATACCTGCCTTGGCCATAGCGTATAAGAAACGATCTTCCTGTTCAGACACGTTATACGCGAATGCATATTGATATATGCCATTGGGGGTATTAAAATCTATTTGATGTAACGGGATTTTTTTAGACTGTTTTATAACCGTGTTTGTTATTTCGTCCGCTGCCCATTTGTGTGTGGGGCCATCTGTATCTTCGTCGTTGCGATTGCGTGGTAATAAATATAAATCAACATATTTTGATAAATCGGCGGTTGAATCCGTGGGTGATGTTGTATTAATCAACAATATTTGCCGCGGGATCCCCGCCATATCATCGGCAACGGTTGTTTCAATGTCGGATACTTTGAATATATTGTCGGCGGCATCGATTGTGACATTGGCGGTTATTTTTTGGGTCATGGAATCAGCATTCTCAGATGGGATCCGATTGATCTTTAGTCTTAATATCTGGGGGATGTTATCAATCTTGATTGGTGATGTGACCAGAAAGGCTGTTCTGTGGAAACGGTCAAATTTTACCGTAAAATCAACAGACTTGCCGTCCAGGCGCATTGTTGCGCGTTCTGCAAACTTATTGGTGTTTACGGGGTAATTAAAAGACACAATTGCAATCCCGATAACCGATTGTGGGGTTGATGACGGATATACATTAAAGCTGTCGACGGTGGCGCGGGCGTCTGGGGTGGTAAAAGACGCGCCTGTTTTATTAGTACGAACGTCTGAATTGATAAGTGTTGGATTGATTTTGACCGAAAAACGTGTATTGGCGGGCCAATTATGGGCTGGGCGAAATGCCAATGCGCTGGGGCCGATGCGGCGCCATGATCCGGCAATGGCGGGGGCCAGTCTAACATTTGCGGTGATGTCTGCATCTGAGACATCCATTCGGAATACCGGTGCATATGGACCGGATATCTGGTCATAAGAAATAACCAGTTCGCCGGGGGCACCGATCTTGCGATTATTGTTTGGTTCTGGGATGGCGTTCGGGCCTACAAAGTCTGCAACTGCGTTGTCTTGGAACGTGGCGACGGTTGGTTGATTAACGGTTATCTTAAATTTTGCGGTGTCGGCGGATCCGCGTGAATAAATTGCCACAATTATTGCGCCGATAATAACCAATGTCGATATGCCCACAATTACAATTTTGTACAGTGGGCTGGATGTGCGTAATCTGTTGAGTATACGAAATAATTTACGTTGTGTGGTGTCTTTTGTGCCACCCGTTCTTTTATGCATATGACAGACCTTCCATTCAATATTGGTATATTAGGATGCCAGTTGCGCAAACACAAGTTTTTTGTTTAATTTATGATAATTTTTTGTTAAATACTAATTACACAGTGAAAACAATCTGTTATAACAGTATGTGTGTGCGTCCGTCCGGAGGGCAAAGTTTTTTATGCCACAAGACAAAAAGGATTAATATTATGGTATATGGGTATATTCGTGTATCTACTGATCATCAGACCACGGAAAACCAAAAATTTGAAATACAATGCTTTTGCAAGAAAAATGATCTAAAAATAGACAGCTGGATAGAAGAAACAATATCTGGGGTGTCCGATTTAAATAAAAGAAAACTGGGGCGTCTTTTGAAGAAAATTCAGAAAGATGATTTGATAATCGCGTCCGAGTTATCTAGGTTAGGGCGTAATTTATTACAGATTATGAGTATTTTGCACCATTGCATGGATGTTGGTGCGGCCGTATGGACAATAAAAGATAACTATCGTCTGGGGTCGGATATTACCAGCAAGGTTTTGGCGTTTGCCTTTGGGTTATCAGCTGAAATAGAACGTAACCTGATTTCCCAGCGAACGAAAGAGGCGTTGGCGCGTATCAGGGCCGAAGGAAAGCGGGTCGGCCGACCGCGTGGCAGTGCAAATACATGCAAACTAACCGGTCGTGAGAAATATATTGTGCAAAAGCTAAGTGACGGGAACAGCAAATATGAAATAGCCAGGCGGTTACGTGTCCATCGTGATACGCTTAACCGATTTATGGAAACAAACGGTATTTCAAAACATCGTGCTAAAAGGCGATTGCGCGCCGGGCTAGAATAAAAAATTCGTCTGTGCCGATGGGGTTATCCACAAATGCGGCGGTTATATATTTATATGATACCGAGTATTCAATTGGGGCGTCACCGGTTAAGGATGTTTTTATGTTTTTGAATATTATATCGCCGTTTTCATCACGTCCCTGTGGGATATTCATGTACATGTTGCCGTCCAGTATCATGTCCGGTACCGTCACCCCAAATGTCCAATCACCACGGTTTATTCCCACAGACATGTTGGCGGTATATATGTTGGAAAATTTGGTAATGATGGAATCTGTGCGGCCGCGTGGGTGTGCGGATCCAACTTCGGGTCGTATAAATATTTTGCTGTTATGCGGGATATAAAATTCTTTATTAACTGCGATAAAGGTTATGGTATTGTGTGCATCTGTTTCCAACCATCCGTCGGCGGCCAAGAATTCGCTGTGTCGGAACCCGAATTCAATTGGGCCGGCCGATGCGGAACGTTTATTTGGGTGGCGCAGCATTTCATATCCGCGACTGTAGTTTGATATCTTGATATGTTTGCGCAGGTCTGTCTGAAATGCGCGTCCGTAATCATCGATAAATGCCAATTTTAAACCTGTATTATTAATCTTTTTACCGATTGTGCCGGAAACACGTGCGGTCTGTAATTGTGCATTTCCGCCGCCCTTTAATGGTACCAGTGGGGTGCCTACGGGGCGCGTTGCGCGTTCCAGGTCCAGCATACCGTGGCCATATGTTGCATCCACGCCGGGGGTGCCGATATCACGCGCCGTGGTTAATAACAGATCTGTTATCTGGGGTGCGGTCATGTATGGGAATGCCTGTTTTATTGTGGCAATGGCGGCGGATACCATGGGCGCGGCAAAAGATGTGCCGGAAACATTGCGTCCGTTCGCGTTAATATCTGTGCCTGGGGCGGTGATGCAGTACTGCATTGTTGTGCCGCATGCGTTGCTGTATTCGGCCAATGCACCTGTATTATCATCCCATGCGACAACGTTTATAAAGTGGCCGTTTAATTCCGGAACAACCCGGGGCAGGGCGGATAATGCCCCCGATTGTGTCGCGCCTTCGTTTCCGGCGGCCCATACGAATATGGCATCGCGTTCGGCGGCGGCTTTGAGACCATCTATGAAATAGATGTGGGTTAAATGCGCGATCTGGGTGCTGGATTTAATATCGGTTGCCCGCATTTGTGAATTCCAGCTGGCGTTAATAATATCTGCGTCGACGTTGCGGATTATGTTACCGATCTCCGCATATGACATGAAAGTGTTTTCTGTGTCGGCGATTGCATATCTGGTCACGGTGGCATCCGGTGCAATTGGGCCGGCGGCAATGGCGGTGACTGTGCGCCCATGCCATGAATCAGAATCCATTACGGCAATACTTACATCTTTGCCGGTAAATCCGCGGGCCAGGGAATAGCCCAGACGTATTGTGTCATATTGGGTTTGATTCTGGGTGTATTGTGCACCTGTTGTAATTGCGGCCAGGTGGGCTTCTGTCACATCGGCCCCAACGTAATTATATGTGTTTATTGTGGGGGTGGGTGCGGGGGCGGATCCGGCGCCACCGCCACCTGATCCACCACCGGCGAACGCCATACCACCCGCGGCAATGGCCGCCGTGCCAATAATCCCCGCGCCAATCATATAATTATTTGTTATTCGACATTCATATGGATGACTTTTCTTATATGTTTCATCATCACATTTTTTTTGTGTGGCGCCATATGTCGCAAAAGGTGCGATAAGCGTGGCTGTGATTAAAATATTGCGTACAATAAACATGTTTTGTGTAAAATATAAACACAAAATTGCGGTTTTGTCAATATGTAAATAAGTGTCAAAAAAGTCTTGATTTTCTGTGGCACTTGCGCTATGATCGCGGTACGCATTTTATGCGAAGAACACAGCCCATGTGCCAACATTCTGTCCGTATATGTATATTTCGGCCATAAGCGCACTGGGTGAGGATAACAACAGAAAAAAGGATAAAATCATGGCATTGCCAACATTTACTATGAAACAGCTGATGGAAGCGGGCGTACATTTCGGTCACCACACACGTCGCTGGAACCCGCTGATGACACCGTATGTTTATGGGGTCAAGGATAAGATTCACATCATCAATTTGAATAAGACAGCACCGCTGTTGCATCGCAGTCTGGTTGCACTGGAGGCAATCGCGGCCGCCGGTGGTAAAATCCTGTTTGTTGCGACCAAGCACCAGGCCAAAGATATTGTAAAAGACGCGGCGGAACGTTGCGGCCAGTATTATGTTAACAACCGCTGGTTGGGTGGTATGCTGACAAACTGGACAACGGTTTCTCAGTCTATTCGTCGTTTGAAGAAGATGGAAGCGGACATTGCAAACGCCGATAAATTGGGCCTGACCAAGAAAGAAGTTGGTGTTATGACCAAAGAAGTTGAAAAACTGCGTAGCATTTTCGGCGGTATCTTGGAAATGCACGGCACGCCCCAGGCGATGGTTGTAATCGATGTTCCGCGCGAAATGAATGCTGTTCGCGAAGCGAAAACTTTGGATATCCCGACAATCGCAATCTGCGATACAAACGCGAATCCGGAAATGGTTGACTATCCGGTGCCGGGTAATGACGACGCGGCGCGCGCGACACAGCTGTACTGCGACCTGTTCGTAGACGCAATCCTGTCCGGTATTGAAAAGCGTCTGGGCGGTGCCGCCGGTAAAAAAGTCGAATCCGACATGAAAGCAGCTGCGGCCGACGAATTCGAAGCCGATGCCAAAGAACGCGCAGCGCATGCAAAGTCCAAAATGACCGAAGCCCGTGCAGAACGTCGTGGCAAACTGGCCGAAAAGGCGGATAAATAATATAAGTGTGCCGATATGGGGCGTCCATTTGCGCGCCCCGGCATGTTTCAAAAATAATAATTAATGATGGGAGAAAACAATGGCAGAAATTACAGCAAAACTGATTCAACAGCTGCGTGAAAAAACATCCGCAGGTATGATGGATTGTAAAAAAGCGTTGACTGAAAACAACGGAGATATTGAGGCTGCTGCCGATTGGTTGCGCCAGAAAGGTATTGTAAAGGCCGCGTCCAAGGCCGGCCGTGTTGCGGCATCTGGTTTGGTTACGGTTGTAAAATGCGACGGTTTGGGTTGCGTTGTTGAATTGAACGCGGAAACAGACTTTGTTGCGAAAAACGATTTGTTCCAGAAATTGGTTGCAAATGTTGCGGCCAAGGCATTGGAACTGAAGGGCGATTTTGATTCTACACTGGCGGCGGTCAAAGACGATATCGCGGCGACAATTTCCACGATTGGTGAAAATATGACACTGCGTCGTATTGCAAAGGTATCTGGTGACCATATTTATACATATGTACACAACGCCATGGTGCCGGGTATGGGCCAGATTGGTGTTGCCGTTGCAATCAATGGCGATGGTGCGGCAATCGATGAAATCGGTTCCAAAATCGCGATGCATATTGCTGCGAACAAGCCGGAATTCATGACAATCGCCGATGTTGACCCGGTCGCCGTTGAACGCGAAAAGAAAGTATTCATTGAATCTGGGGTTACCGCGGGTAAGCCGGAACAGGTTGTTGACAAGATGGTCGAAGGCCGCATCAAAAAATGGTATGCGGAATCCGTTCTGGAAGAACAGCCGTTCGTTATGGACCCAAGCAAGACAGTTAAGGAAGTAGTTGCCGAGGCCGGCGGTAAATTGGCGGGCTTTGCATACTATGTGCTGGGCGAAGGTATCGAAAAGGCAGAGGATAATTTGGCCGACGAAGTCGCCAAGATGTTAAATTAATTATAATGGACAATTGCTTGTTGCCGACGCGCTCATGTACGTCTTGTACATTACGCTTGTCGGCAACGGCGCACTTATCTCATTCTAACTAATTTACGATAGGCCGTTCTAATTAGTTTCCCAGGAATCGGATGGCTAATTGATTATGGCATTCTGGCAAATTTATAAAAATCCGGCGGTTGCCGGATTTATTATGGGGTGATATTATGAAGCAATATAAAATTGCGGTGGTAACGCCGGGTTATGATGGATATTTGGATTTTTGGAATCGCCATGGTGAACGTGTGTCGGCGACAATACCGAATGAGAATTTTGAACGCGTAAAGCGGGGACAGCGTTTGCGTGTCTTTAAAAATGTTGACGGTATGCCGATTGCATATGGCTTGGGGTGGACATTGTTTTTTCCGGTGCCGCCGACCACGGATGCTGAAATTAATACTTTGGTATCGCAATTGCGTGACGTATGCAGTTTAAGTCTGGACAGTTTGTTGTTTAAATACAGTATGCGTCGTACATTGCGTAATTTTGGAATGATTTATACGGGGCATCTGAAAACAGACTTAAAGATGTATGCTATTCATCATAATTTGTACAAGGGGTATTAAGATCCATGCGGCCCGGCATTTTTTATGCCAGAGCCGGGGGTAGCCACGCCGGGCCAGATTGTTTTTTTTGTTTGCATAATAACATAGGTCGGGCATGTTGCATAGCTACTTCTTTGTGATTGGAGATGAGAAGACGGCAAGAAGCAACATGCCCAATAATGTTGTTTTATTGCGTCGAATCCATTAACGGGGATCTTTTATATCGCCGTATTTTTTCAACGTAAAAAAATAACCACATGAAAATCAAGCGGTTGGAGGTTCTAAACTATGCAAACAAGATAGCGCGACTTATTCTGTGTATTTCATCGCCCTCCAACCAAAAATAAGGCCAGAGGTAATTTAACGTGCCCCGGCACGTGTTCGCAAGAGGTTTAGATGCCTCACATCGACTCTCGCCGATGCGATAGGAATTATATCATATTTTTATCCTGTTGCAAGGGATAATATATACCGGGGTGTTTGAATGCTGTCAATAAATGATATGCACAGTTATGCATATAAAATAAAAAATATCATACGAACAGTGTCCAAATTTATTTATTATATGGGCCATTGTGATGGGTAGGATGCCGTAAAAAAGGGAGGTTTCGATTAGGCATAATTTTGGTCAAAAAAACACTAGATTTACGGGGAATTTTTTTATAGTATTTACACGAAAACAAACCTCCCTTTTTTTTAGGCAGGGGGGCGGAGGGGTAAAAGTGCGGAAAATTCGTCTGTTGCTAACATGTTGTATGGTGTTACTGTTTAGTGTCCCGACTCACGCTGGTCAGATGGTGAATGTGGAATACATTCATAAATTGATAGAGCAACAATGGGGTGTCTGGATTCCGTATAATCCCGCTATCGTAAATCCAAAGATTGCTGCCAATATGGAATACTTGTTGGGGATGGTGGATATAACGAACAAAGAACTTAACCGGCACACAATCACGGGTTATCAGCATACAGAATACGCAACCAAATATGCCGCTGATACGGATGCGTCAATCGCGGCAGTGAGTCGTCTGGTGAAAATAGAACCTAAATTTTTTATAACCACGACTGATAATACATCTGATTTTGAATTTTCTATCGGTGCGGCTGGCACGTTCATGGTCGATTGGGGCGACGGAAAAAAAGATAAAATTCTGCGCCCTCATAATACAACACTGTCAACATATACGCACACGTATGATGCGCCCGGAAAATATGAAATCAGCATTGGTGGACGCGCAACGGCATACTATTACACAGTAATATCTTTTAGCGAGAACCTGAATATATCGAAAATACGCGGATCACTTGGTGAAATATTCCCGGCCATAAATACCGATAGCGGCCCCAAACTGCCAGAATTTGCAAATTTATTTAAAAATTGCACAAATCTGGACGGGCCTATTCCGGAAAAACTGTTCGCCGGTATACGCGGCCAACCCAGAGCCGGCATGTTTGCCAGTACCTTCGAAGGATGTACAAAACTGAACGGTGAAATACCGGCCGGGCTGTTCGGCGAATTGGTCGGAGTACCGCAATACAGAATGTTCGAAAAGACATTTTCAGGCTGTAAAAATATATCCGGTAAAATTCCACCAGGACTGTTTGGGGAATTGTCCGGCAATCCGGCTGGGTATATGTTCAGCTATACTTTTAATGGATGTGAAAAATTGTCGGGCGAGATTCCGTCCGGATTATTCGGCGACTTGACCGGTGCGCCGGCTACCGGCATGTTTCAGTTTACATTCGCTGATTGTGCAGGGTTGACAGATGCAATTCCATCCGGGCTATTCGGTAACATATCGGGCAATATAGCTGTATCTATGTTTGCTTATACTTTTTCGGGCTGCGTAGGGCTGTCGGGCGAGATTCCGTCCGGATTATTCGGTAGCCCGACCGGTGCGCCACAATACGGCATGTTTGACAGCACTTTCAGAGGCTGTTATGGCCTAACCGGTTCTATCCCGTCAAAGCTGTTTGGGACACCAACCGGTGCACCTGCGGCGTATATGTTTGATGCTACATTCAGTGGCTGTCATAATCTGGACGGCGAAATTCCAGCCGATCTGTTCGGAAATATATCTGGCGATGCGGTTACCGGAATGTTTTTTAGAACATTTTATAATTGCACAAATTTAACCGGCCCATCGGCACGAATAAACGGCACGCCGTTGTATGAAATCTGGTCCGATATACCGACGGATAATTGGGCGGTTCGGGAATGTTATTATGGCGACCTTCAACTGTCTGATTATGATAGTGTTCCGGCTGAATGGAGATAGAAATCCCCAGTTTTCGGGGGGGGCTGCTTGAATCAAGCGTATCATAAAAAAGTTAGACGACGGTGGTAATACGTTTTTTATAACAAAAATATTTTTGGGATTTGTGGTGGGCTGGAAATAAAGTCGAATTATGTGCGTGTGGTAAATGAAAAAGTTGCGCGGGTGCGGAAACTCTGATATTATCATACTTGATAAAGGGTTATGTTATGCAAAATGAATTGTTGCGTGAACTGTCAGCACGCGGATTTATAAACCAGGTTTCTAATATTGATGCGCTGAATGATGCGTTGAATAATGGCAAAATTGCCGCATATTTGGGATCGGATCCGACGGCGGATTCGCTGCATGTGGGGCATTTGGTGCCGGTGATGATGATGCGATGGCTGCAAAAATATGGCCATCGTCCAATTATGTTGGTTGGTGGCGCGACGGGGCGTATTGGCGACCCGTCGGGCCGTGACAGTGGTCGCCCCATGATGACTGAAGAGGTTTTATCCCATAATATCGCAGGATTAAAAAAATCTTATTCTAAATTCTTTCATTTTGGTGACGGGGCGTCGGATGCAATTATGGTTGATAACTATGATTGGATGAAAACTTATTCGCATTTGGATTTCCTGCGCGATTTTGGCACTGATTTCACTGTGCCGCGCATGCTGTCCATGGAAAGTGTAAAGCGTCGTTTGGAAACCGGCATGACATTTTTGGAATTTAACTATATGACGTTCCAGGCGGTGGACTTTTTAACACTGTATAAAAATTATGGATGCGTATTGCAGACCTGTGGTGCGGACCAGTGGGGTAATGCTATTATGGGGATTGAACTGATACGCAAGAAATTAGGGAAAGAGGCATTTGTTTTGTCTACATCACTGATCACCGATTCCAATGGCAAAAAAATCGGAAAGTCTGCTGGTAACGCAATCTGGGTAAATGAAGATAAAACGTCGCCATATGAATATTATCAATACTTCCGCAATACACCGGATGATTTGGTGGAAAAGTTCTTGAAAATATTTACAGAAATTCCGCTGGATGAAATTGCGCGCCTGTCAGCATTGCAAGGGGCGGAATTAAACGAGGCGAAAAAGATTTTGGCCCATGCCGCGACCGAGATTGCGCATGGCACCGCGGCCGCAGATGATGCGGCGGCGGCAGCAGCGGCATTATTTGGTGGCGCGGCGGCCGATAATGCGCCAATGGTTGAAATTGAAATGCCGGGCGATATGGGGGTTGTTGATTTCCTGTGTGCAGCCGGGTTATTCACATCAAAATCAGAGGCGCGCCGTATGGTAGAGCAGGGGGGGATTCAAATCGATGGGCAAAAGATAACGGATCCGCGTGCCGAAATCGCATCGGCTAACAGTCATATGGTTCAAAAGGGCAAGAAAGTATTCTTGCGGGTGGTGCGAAAATAATGCGTCGCGTGTTCTTGATCTTTGCAATGGCGATTACATTGGCCGCACCGGCCCATGGGGCCAGCGAGCTTGCTAAAATTAATGCCCAGATCAAGCAGACAGAACAGCAGGATAAAAAATTAAGCCAACAGGTAAAGTCGTCAGAACGTGATGTAGAGGCAACAAAAAAGAAACTGGTTCGGGCCGCCGACCAGGTTAGCACGCTGGAAGAACAGCGTGGTGCAATTGCAAAAAAAATCACGGAATTAGATTCGAAAATCGATAGTTTAAGCCGGGAAATAGATGCGAACCGGGAACGTATTGCCGATGCCGCGGCCAGTGTTTTGTTCGTTGCGTCGCACCCCAGTTTCAATACAGATGACATGCATGAATATGCGTTGACATCGGCGGTGCTGTCGGGGGCGGCGATACGCTTTGACGAAGAAATGCAACGTGCCGAGGTTCAGATAAAAGAGTTGGCCGCTGCGCGTGATGCGCGTGCAATTGAAAAAGAAAAGCTGGATCGGACGGCAAAAAAGTACGTGGCCGAAAAGACCCAACTGGATAAACTGTTGCGCCAGCGTGCGGCACAAAATGAAAAATTAAAAAATCAACAGGCGGCAGTGCGAAAAAAATTGCGTGAATTGTCGGCGCGCGCGAAAAATATTTCCGAACTGTCTGCCGGGGTGGGGAGTTCCAAGATGTCTGGTGATGCGCGTTTTTCAAAAAGAAAATTAAATACGCCGGTGCATGGTCGGTTAACCGTCCGCTTTGGCGAGAAGACGGCCCTGGGGCTGAATTCAGACGGGTGGCGCATTCGCACGCGCGGGGATGCGCTGGTTATGGCGCCAGCCGATGGCGAGGTTAAGTTTGCCGATAATTTCAAAGGTTTTGGCAAGGTTATAATTATGTCTCATAAAAATGGATATAATACCGTTATGACAAATTTAGGACGTATTGATGCTGTCATCGGCCAGGATGTTTTGGCGGGCGAGCCTATTGGGCGCATGGATGCGTCTAAGCCGGAAATGTATCTAGAAGTGCGACGCGGTAACAAAGCTGTTGATCCGGCAAACTTGTTTAAAGAGCCGGAACAATAGATTGACAAAGGGATTATTTTGTATAAATATATCTGTATGAACAGGGAATTTGCACAGAAATAAAGCCACCGTTTTGATTAGGCATATTCGGTGATGAAAAACTGGCTGATTTCTGGGCGTGTGCTGGGAATAAAAAATGCCACCAAAAACGGTCCTTTGGATTAGGCATATATTCGGAGGTAAAAAATGACTGAAAACATTGAAAAAGTGCCGCATGGCCGCGAATCTTATGTTTCTTATTATGGTGAATATGTATTAAAGCGTCCGTTGCCACGTCTGGGGGATGCGGCGCGCGAACAATGGTTGGCGAAACAGCGCAAAACCAAGGATAATATTGATATAATTCGTGGTGTTGGAAATCCGGTATATAATATTCCACAAATGGTGTTCATAAACGATGCCGAATATCAGATTTTGGAAGAACGTGCGTTTGGCGAGCCCTTGACAGCCCAATTGTTTGAAAAATTAAGCCGTCGTCAAAAGGTGGAAATTGTTATCAGTATAGCGAATTTCCTGGTCGATATGAACGAGGTGCGGCCAGTCAAAGATTGGCAAAAACATAAAATTTCGGATGAAATAAAGTTTGCGCGCTTGGATAATTTTATAAACAATAAAATGGCGCGTTGGTTTTCAAATGATGAAATGCGCCTTATGGACAGAGTTCGCAATGAAATAGGAATGTTTGAATATACAACGCGTCCGGCATGGTCACATTGTGATTTAAATCCTGGAAATGTTTTGTATGATGCGGATCGCAGTCGTTTGTCATTTATTGATTTTGCTGAGGCGGATTATCACTTTATCTATCGTGATATATTTTCACCTGTGGCAATGCAATTGGGGGTTGGTGCGCGTATATACCAAGAATACACTAGTATTCACAATACCGACCTGTTCGATATGCCAGATGCCGACAGTGAAGAAGTCAAAAAGATAATGAAATATCGCCTGATGACGGTGTTGTTGCGGCGGTTTATTAAGGCGGCCGATGACCTGCGTGTGAATCCGGCAAATGAAAAAAGTGTTAAAAACAACGAAGACAAGGTTGCCTTTATGCGTGGCGTCATGCGCGAGATAGAGGCATTGGAAAAATAAAACAGGATATAGTGTATATAAACATCCCCCGAAAAATCGGGGGATGTTTCTTTTTACTTTATTTTTGACTTGTTCAACTGTTTGATAATGTCGTCTTGTGACCGCACCAGCATTTGATTCATATATGTGGTATAGCTTTTCCGATCTCCGTTGTTCATTGCGGCAATTGCAGCAATGTACTTTTGTTTGTCTGTGCGCTTGTTAAAGATAATGGGACGGTATCCACCCTGGATTAATATCCAGTTCATGATAAGGCGGGCTGTACGTTTGTTGAAATCGTCAAATGGTTGCAGTGCAATCAATTCATAGTGCGTTTCAAATGCACGTGTTAATGTATCTGTTTGCGGATTGTTCAGCTGATATACAATGTCGTTTAAGCGGCTCATAATTTCCCGCTGGTCGGGCGCATGAAATCGGCAACCGCTGTCGCTTAATTGCAGTACTTTGTTTGTTGTGCGCTGAATGCCGCCGATAATATTCGTGCCTTCGCACAGAATGCTGTGGATTCTGTATATTTCATTGCTTGTAATCGGTAGAGATGCGTTGGCAATAATGTAATCATACGCGGTTCCAATGTTTTTCATATTATTGAAATCCAAATGTGCCGCCTGTTCTTTGGACGGCATTTGGAACAATGTGCGCGGTTCTGTATATGATAGCTCATGACGAATCCAATTGACATTGTTTAATCGCTTAACAGTATCGCCGCCGCTTAACATATTGGTAATAATTTCTTTATTTTTTTCGATTCTGTTTTTAATTCTCGGTTTTTTTGATGATTTTGTCATATTAGCCCCCCTTAATTTTTCTGCCCAATCCAAAGTTTGATTTGGGTACGTCATAAATCGTATATTTATAGTATTAATTATATAGTTCAAAAATGCGATTTTGTCAAGTGGTTTGGTGAAAAACATGCTTGCAGCATTTTGTGTTTTGTTCTATGATTGTGCCCAGGGTGTATTTGTGTGGTTGCGCACAGGGAAAATGTAAGGAAGGGCTATGTTTAAGAAATTGCTGGTTTTATTGGCTGTAATTGTTCCGGTTGCGGGCTTTTGTGCGCCGGATGTAAAAAAGAAAAAAGAAGAACCGGTTGTTCATTTAACAGATGAGCAGATTTATGAAGAGCTGAAAAAACTGGCCCTGGTGTTTGAGGTTGCACGAGATAGCTTTGTTGAAGAAGCAGACGAGAAAAAGATGTTAGAAGGCGCAATGAGTGGTATGCTGGGTGCGCTGGATCCGCATTCTTCATATTTATCCAAGGATGATTTCAAAGACTTTAACGATAAATCGCATGGTGAATTTGGGGGCTTGGGCATTCAGATTACCAGTGATCGTGGTGCGGTTCGTGTTATTGCGCCGATTGACGATACGCCGGCGGCGCATGCCGGGATCAAGGCCGGCGATTACATCACGCATATTGATGATGAACAGGTGTTTGATTTGACCCTGAACCAGGCGACACAAAAAATGAAGGGGCGCCCGGGAACTAAAGTTAAATTAAAGGTTATATCTGATGGTGAAGAACCGCGTGATATTACGTTAAAGCGTGCGATTATTAAGGTAAAGTCGGTAAAGTTTGAGGATAAAACATTGGCGGATGATGATTCGGAAAATCCGGCAAAAATCGGATATATCCGAATCTCGGACTTTGGTGCGACAACAACCAAAGAATTGAAAGAGGCGATCGATGCTTTGGAAAAGAAAGACGTTATAGGTTATGTTTTGGATGTGCGTAATAATCCGGGCGGATATCTGACCGCCGCAATAGAGGTATCGGATGCATTCTTGGACGGGGGTGAAATTGTATCGACCCGTGGCAAAGAGAAAAATGACATTGACCGTGCGTATGCAACGCCAGGTGATCTGACGGGGGGTAAGCCGGTTGTTGTTCTGATTAATCATGGATCGGCATCTGCGTCAGAGATTGTGGCCGGCGCGTTGCAGGATAACGGGCGTGCGCTGATTATGGGATCCCAATCCTTTGGCAAGGGCAGCGTGCAACAGCAAAAGCCCCTGGGGGATGGAACGGCGATACATATCACAATTGCGCGTTACTATACGCCGTCGGGTCATTCTATTCAGAACGAAGGGATTACGCCAGATATCGAAGTCCTGCAGAGCAAGATAGAGGTTCTGGAAAAGAAAGAGAGCCTGTACTCTGAGGCGTCGTTCAAAAATTCTTTGAAAAACGATGCGGCCAAAAAGAAAGCCGATAAGAAAGACAAAGATAAAGATGGTGATGCGGACCAAGAACTGACGGATGCAGAGAAAGATGCGATGGATTATCAGTTACAGCGCGCTATGGATATGGTGCGTGCATTGGATAAAATTCAGCGTCGTGCTGTGGCCGCGCCGGCTGATCCGAACATGCCGGTTGGCACGGAAACGCAAAGCCTGCCGCAGACCGACATCCGTGCGGAAAAGTCTGATACGGATAAAAAACAGAAATAAAAAATGGGGGCATTTGCCCCTGTTTTAATTCACTTGCCTTAATGGTATTTTAGGGGTATCATTTCGCAAGTGTACAATATTGGTTACCAAGGAAATATGACATGTCAAAATTGATAGTTGATGGAAACTGGGCGGCGGCCGACGTCGCATACAGATGTGTGGATTTCGCGGCAATTTATCCAATTACGCCCAGCAGTACGATGGGCGAACTGGCGGATGAATGGTCGTTTCAACATAAAAAGAATATATGGGGTGCAATCCCACAGATAATTGAAATGCAGTCCGAGGCAGGTGCCGCCGGTGCGATGCACGGTGCGTTGCAGATGGGGGCGCTCGCGACCACGTTTACTGCGTCCCAAGGCCTGTTGCTGATGATTCCGAATATGTATAAAATCGCCGGTGAACAGACGCCGTTCGTTATGCACGTTGCGGCGCGCGCACTTGCGACGCATGCGTTGTCAATCTTTGGCGACCACAGTGACGTTATGGCTGTGCGCCAGACGGGATTTGCGTTATTGTCCAGTCACAATGTGCAACAGGCATCCGACATGGCCGCGATTGCACACGCGGCAACACTGCGCAGTCGTGTTCCGTTCCTGCATTTCTTCGACGGGTTCCGTACCAGTCACGAAGAATCGCGTTTAACGCGCGTGCCAGACGAAGTGCTGCATGAAATGATCCCGGATGCACTCGTTCTTGAAAATCGGGCCCGTGGTATGACCCCGGATCGGCCGACAATTCGTGGTACGGCCCAGAATCCGGACGTTTATTTCCAGGGGCGCGAGGCTGCAAATCCGCTGTATGATAAAACACCTGAAATCGTGCAGGAATGTATGGATAAGTTTGCCCAGCTCACTGGTCGTGCGTACAACTTGGTTGACTATGTTGGTGACCTAAATGCTGAAAATGTTATCGTCGCAATGGGCAGCGCGTGCGAAACGATAGAGGAAACACTGGCGCATTTGCCAAAGGGACTGGGGCTGCTGAAAATTCATTTGTATCGCCCGTTCCCGCGCGACGCTTTCTTGGCGGCATTGCCGAAATCGGTAAAGCGTATTGCGGTGCTGGACCGTACCAAGGAACCAGGCGCACTTGGCGAACCGCTGTACCAAGATGTCAAGACTGTTGTCGGTGACGCGGCGGCAGTGTTTGGTGGGCGTTATGGCCTGGGGTCCAAGGAATTTAAACCGCGCGATGTCAAGGCGGTGTATGAAAACCTGATGCGTGATACTTTGAAACATAATTTCACGGTTGGTATTGACGATGATTTGACGAACTTGTCTTTGAAAACAGACCCGGCATTCGCGGTCGAAGATCCGAATTTCAAAACGGCCATTCTGTATGGTATTGGTTCGGATGGTACGGTTGGCGCGGTTAAAAATATCGTGAAAATCGTTGGCGAAAATTCTGATTTATATCCCCAGTCTTATGCGGTATACGATTCGAAGAAGTCGGGGGGACTTACGGCGTCGCATATTCGTTTTTCGGACAGCCCGATTAAAAGTCAGTACTTGATTGAAGTCGCGGATTTCATCAGCGTTTCAAACTTTATGATTGCGCAACGTTTTGATGTGTTTAAGGGGTTGCGCGCGGGCGGTACGGTCATGATTAATACGTCCATGACCCCAAGCGCAGCATTTGCAAGCCTGCCACGTGATGCCCAGGAGCACTTGATACGTATGCGTGCAAATGTTTACGTATTGGATGCGAACCGTGCGGCGCGTGAATTGGGACTGGGGAATCGTATTAACACATTCATCATGCTGAACTTCTTTAATTTGACGCATGTGATTGACCCATCTGTCGCGGCGGATGCGGCCAAGGTTGCAATTGAAAAAACATATAAGAAAAAGGGTATGGAAATCGTTCAGGCCAATTGGGCTGCGGTTGACAGGGCGTCCGAATTCTTGCAGAAGGTAAACCTGCCATCATCGATTGATGAAAATGCGCCAGACTTTGTCCCGGCGATGACACACAATGCGCCGGCGGAAATCGCGGGGACACTTGGCGAGATTGCCGCGCAGCGTGGTGACGCAATACCGGTATCACGTTTCCGTGTAGATGGCGCTTTTGGTGGTGGTCAGTATCCGGTTGGCACATCGAAGTATGAAAAACGTGCCGTATCCGACATGGTTGCTGCGTGCGATTTGGATAAATGTATCCAGTGTGGAAAATGCGCAATGCTGTGTCCGCATGCGGTTATTCGTATCAAGGCCTTGACAGCAGAGCAGGCCGATGCCGCCCGCAAGGAAGGTATCATTGTCGTTCCGATGAAGACGCCAGAACTGGGGCCGGATATGTACTTTACGCTGAATATTTCTGCGGCGGATTGCACAGGGTGCAATATCTGTGTGAATAATTGCCCGGTAAAGGCATTGTCATTAAAGGCGGCGGCTGAGGTTGGTATGCGCGAACAGGCGCAGTTCGATGCGGCCGAAAAATTCCCGGAATTCCCGCGCGAAAAATTAAATCTGAATATTCCAAAACATTTGGAATTATTGCCAAACTATTTCGAGTTCCCGGGCGCATGTGCGGGGTGTGGCGAAACGCCGTACGTTCGTATGCTGGCGCAATTATTCGGTGACCGCATGGTTGTTGCGAATGCGACGGGTTGTTCATCTATCTATGGTGCGAATTTGCCGACAACACCGTGGACAACGGATGCAAATGGTCGTGGGCCGGCATGGTCTAATTCATTGTTCGAAGATAATGCGGAATACGGTTTGGGGATGCGCCTTGCGCTGAATCAGAAACGCGACACGCTGAAATCATTATTGTTCGAACTGGGCTTTGAAAATGTCGAAGAATTGTTTGATAAGACCGGTAGTGACGCGCGCGTGGCCGCGGATGAACTGCGCGGAAAACTGGCTAAAATCGATGGGCCACGTGCGAGACTTGCCGAGAGCTTGATTGGCGAAATCGTTGATAAATCTGTATGGATTATCGGTGGTGACGGTTGGGCGTATGACATCGGTTATGGCGGTTTGGATCATATTCTGCACAGCGGTGAAAATGTGAATATCCTGGTTCTGGATACCGAGGGGTATTCGAATACCGGTGGGCAACAGTCCAAATCTACACCGTTCGGCGCCAGTATGAAGTTCGCCATCGGCGGTAAAGAACATGCGAAAAAAGATTTGGGCATGATTGCGATGATGTCTGGTGCATATGTGGCACAAATCGCCATGGGTGCAAACCAGGCCCAGGCAATAAAAGCCTTTCGTGAGGCAGAAAGCTATCCCGGTCCATCAATCATCCTGGCATATGCGCCGTGTATTGCACACGGATACGCATTGCAGAATGGACCGCAACATCAGGCCGACATGGTAAACACCGGGGCGTGGCCGCTGTATCGTTTTGACCCACGACGCGTAGAGCAGGGCGAAAACCCGCTGATGATGGATTCGCCGACTGCAACGACGGTGGCATTGGAAGATTTCTTGAAAACAGAATCGCGTTTCAAGGCCGCCAGCGCAAACAATCCGCACTTTGACATGCTGGTTGAAATGGCCAAGGCGAATAATCAGTACAAGACTGAGCTGAAAAAATATCTGGCACAGTTTGCGATGCATGATATGCCAGAAAAGAAGCGCAACGGCGAAGGGTAAATCGATTATAATAACGCATCTATGCGCAATCCCGGCAACTCATGTACGTCTTGTACACTACGTTGCCGGGATTTCTCATATCTGCATCATTCTAATTGATTTACAAAAAATCGCCCGAAAGGGCGATTTTTCGTTACTCGTCATCCGGTATCCGTGTGGGTGTCGGCACCCTTCAACCGCCCGCGAAAACTGGTTCGTACGTGGTATGATAACTGATTATTAACGCGAACACTGTGTCAATCGTTTGCGCCAATATGCGATTTCCCAATTTATATTGCGAATTGCGTCGGCTTGAAACCTTTTGAAATAGTCTGTTTTGTATTCGGTCTGTAACAGTTTGTTTAAGACCTGAATGCGGCCGTTTGCATATTCGGGAATTGAAAATCTGTCTTTGTATTCACAGAATACCTGGTATGCGTACCATCCGTAATGTCGGCTGAATAAAATGGATAAATCCGCATCGTGGAACAATTTGGCATCGTCGTCCCAGGTGCACTTTATATCACATTCGCCAGTGTGGTCGGTCGCCAGTATCAAATTCGCAATATCTGGATGTTTTTCTACCAATGCGGGCAATGGGGCCGCGTCGTGTACAGACGCTGCAAAGTCCATGTTTTTACCGCCGGCGGCATTTATCCAATTTATCATGCATGCGACATGGGTGTTGTTGTGATAGCCGTCCGATGGCATTGGCTGCAACCCTTTGGCGCGCAGGTAATTTGTGGCCATATGTTCCACCGCACATGGATAGCATATTGATTTCAGTGCCTCAAACTCACCACATGCGGCTAATGCGCGCGCATTAGAAGAGCTAAGATGGGCATCTTTTACCTCGGTTGAAATAATTATGTTTTTTAAATCATATTTTTTTGTATCGCACAACAGCTGGTTTATTGTTTCCAGATTCTGCTCATATACCTTATCGCCGCCAGTGGCGCGCACGCCGCGAACCAAGTACTGGCATCCCATGTTATATGCGGCGTCAACGGTTGATCCTGTGTATTCCACAACCCGAATAATATCCGGATCTTCTATATATTTTGCTGCCAGGTTTGCGCGTACGCCAGGCGCATCACGAATTATGTCAGAGAATCTATATGACTCAACACAGTTTTTGATAGAGCCGATGATTGCGTCGGTGCCTGCGGCATGTGCGGGCTTGGCCGGGTTTACACCAACGCCGATAATCAGGCGGTCTACATGCTCCAGTGCGCGGGCGGCAACCTCCATATGGCCACGTGTAAACGGATTAAAACTGCCGGCATAAAAACCTGTTGTTGACATATATGCATCCCCTTTTGTTATTAGTTGATTATAGTACAAATGTTATTAGTGTCAACTGTTTTGCGGGGGGGGATAAAAACGCCCCGGGTGGGGCGTTTTGTTTAGAAGCGGTATGATCCGGACAACTTTATCTTATGCATTTGGATGTCGGCATTATACTGGTACCGGTAATCCAGGCCAACCTGGACGCCCGTCACCGACAGGAATTCCATACCGCCACCGATATTTGCCCACAGCGGATCAATCTCGATATCATATTTTGTAAAGTTTTGTGCCGCCGCAAACTTGTATTTCGCATTATCCGGTGCGCCCAATACATCGTATTCGACACCGACGGACGCATAGGGGCGCATCTGGAACCACGGGGACGGATATATACGCTTTTGGGCGGTCAGGGTATATCCCGGTGTTACGATAAAGTAACCATCTGATTTCAGCTTCAGATACTCATCGCCGGCCGCTTCTTCCGTCATCGAGAATCCAAAATTATACCCGACGCGTGCATATGCATTGCCAACAATATATTGGTTTAACCAATCGTGCATCAATCCCCATTCGGATATCAGACTAAATGCAGTAGTGTCGCCGGATATTGATGACATATATGTCTGATTACGTGTCACGTCCAGCCAGTGCAGATCCAAGAATGCGTTGCCGTATACCCGCATCTTGGTCCCCATGTTTTTCAACATATATGCGCCCACGCCAAAATCTGTATCCGCAACATCTATATCGACATTCCCGGCAATCGATTGGCCTGGGATATAGCTTAAGTCTATATGGGTATTATTGTTGCCGGATGTGTGGGATACACGCGCGGCCAGACCCAATATCAGGGTTTGGGTTTCCTGCCAATCATATCCACCGGTAAAACTGAAACGGTTCGCAGACGCGCGCTCGTCATCGGAGGTGTTTTGACGGACCAAGCCAAAGTCAAATTCACCCCAGGCCTTGCGCAGGTTGCGATTGCGATTCCAGATAAATTCGTCCAGCATGTGGTCTTCGAAATCGCGGAAAGATGTATGTTCATTCAGCACAATTGCGCCCGATATCTGTTCTGTTTCGCGTGGCTGGAACAGGCGGCTGATACGGGCCAGACTGTGGCCATCATGTGTTTCGGTATAATATTCCATACGCTTATAGATTTCATTTGCGGCGGTTTCCATGTTCGTGCCGGCAAATGCGACCGGGATCGCCTCTATCGGGGTGCGATTATTGAATTTTGCATCGGCCAGACCGCCTGCAATCATATCGTCCAGTGCGCCCGCAGTTAGATATTCATTTTTTGTATGGTCATTTTCACGACCGACAATTGGTTGGATCTTAAACACCTCTACCGGGCCGCCAAAGCGCGGATCAAATACCAGATACAGGCTGTCGGCGATACCATCGCTGGTCGTGTCGCGTACGGATATGTATGCCGGCAGATCCGTACCTGTTTCATTCAGACCAACCGCGGGTTTAAAGTAATCAAAGCATTTCGTACCGTCGGCATTACAGAATTTAACCACAATATTGCGAATTTTTGATCCTTCTTCGCGGATGCCGCCTTGGGCATTCAGTAACCATATTGCGGTTCCTTGGTCAATCATGTCGAATATTTCGACACCCATTTCGCCATTGCTCTGTAGACCCGCCCGATCAGAGAAATTCATTGTCAAATCTGTGATAAATGTCCCGCCCACAGATATTAACGGTTCGGCGTCTGGGCTGCGATTTGTTATCTGACCGAATGTTTGATCGTCGGTCATGCTAATATCAGCCCAATAATCACGTCCGGCATCGTTCGGTGACAATATTGCCATCATCAGGTTGCTGTTGGAATTATATGTATAATTTCCGCCAATTTTCATGTGACCCAGTCCGATGAATTGTGTGTTGCCTGAAACGTTGCCGCCAACATCGACCGTCAGCCATGTTGTCGACGGGTTTGCTGCAACGCGCAGATCTGTTGCATCAATACTATCGACAACCCTTAGATCACTGGTATTCAATGTCATGTGGCCATATATTTGCGCCAGGCTGCCCAGGGCCACATCAGATGCCGTTATTGTATAATCAGAAGATATAACATTTACATCACCGCCCATCAATGTGCCGCCATAATTTTGGTACAGTGTATTTTGCGCGAATGTGTTCGGTGTGCTTAACCCTGTGCCCAATAATGTTGTTGTGCCGGCCAACGAAATTGTATCTGCTGTTGTCAAGCCTGTGCCAGAATCTAATGTTAAATTACCAGTGGATGCAATGGTGTCTGTGATATCAATGCCATTCGCGCCGGACAGTGTTAATGTTGCTGTATTATTTATATCTTTTGCGGTTAATTTACCGTTTCTGGCGAAAATATGTGTCTGGCCACCAGTTGTGCTTATGTCCCCGGATATGGTAACGTTGTTTTTAAAATCATATACGCCCGCACCAGATTTCGTGATAAAGCTGCCGGTTAAATTTAATGAATCGGCGGTCAGATTTGTTGCGCGTATTATATTCAATGCACCATCTGTATTGTCCGGTGTACCCTGGACAATATTCCCGTTTACAGTTATGGCGCCTGTGAATGTGGCGTCACCTACATCATAATTTACAACGCCGCTTTCTGCGATATCCAGTGCACCCGCCGCCAAATCATCGGATGTAATGGTCATGGCGCTGTTCGCGTTTGCGGTAATATTGCCGGCACGGATATCCCTAGCGACCAGGTCGGCCGCTGCATTATTCGTTATATCCTGCATATCAATTGTTGCGGCATCAATTTTGATTGTGCCGTTGTTGGTCAAATCCTGGGCCAGGAATGCCAGTTCCGCCGCCTGTAACGTCAGGTTGCCTGTATTTTCAATTGTACCTGTTACCGCCAGGTTGGATGCAGAATCCAGTTTTAATGTGTTGCCTGTGGTTAATTCAATTCCACCGACACCAATGCTGCCGCTGTTCGTGTTAAGTGTAAAATTCTTGGTGTCTTTGATAATCAATCCGGTTGACGGGTCGGTTGCCGGATTATTAAAGTAAATTGCGTCGGTTATATTTATATTCCCGGTTGTTGCCGTAATGGATGTTTCGGCATCATCGTCATTCATTGTTCCATGCGCAATGAATAAGCCGTCGCCGGCCAAGGCGCCAACTGTTGTCTGGTTGCCATAAAATTCAATGCTGCCGATATTATTATTAGATTTTGTAGCAGAAACAGTACCCGTGGCGGTTAGTTCGGATTGATTTCCTGCGTCACCGAATATCAGATGACCACGCCCTGTGGCTGTGATATTTCCATTTGTATCAGATGTACCGACGGTTATTTTCTGGACGGTGCCGTCAGACTGGTTTTTTGCTACAAACTGGGCCGTGCGCGCAAAATCATTTTGTGTGGCCAGAATATTACCGCCAACCGTTATTCCATCGGTGGATGTCAGAACAAATTTTTGGGTGCCACTGTTGCTGATATTCATTGTCCCAGCCGGTAAAATGGTGCTGTTATCAATTGCAGCCAATGTAATGTCCCCATTTACCGTTGTTGCACCTGTTACATCAAGGTTGGTTGTTGCGCCACCCATATTCAGGCCACCACTGGTAACATCCAAATTTCCATTCATGGTTATCTGCCCGACCAGTGCGTTCAATGTTGTTTGACCGCCGGCCGCTGTTAATGCCCCCAGGTTGACCGCGGCCCCTGTGCCATCATCAGATCCTAATATGGCTAAATTCCCGGCATTGTTTACGATGTTGCCGCCAATTGTGATTGCGCGTGATGTAATTGTTGCATTGCCGGTATTTGTAACGTCACCAATGATATTAATATTGCCGGTACTGCTGGTTAATGATGATACTGTTAATGTTCCAGAATTTGAAACAGATGCAATGGTTGTACCGCCTTCGCCGCTAAGATTCATTGTGGCGCTGTTGTTAACCGCGCCGGTTCCCAGTGTTCCGCCCGCAGCCAGGGTCGTTACACCCGAATTCCCTGTAACATTACCGGTAATCGTAATGTTTCCGGTTATTGGATTTACAACCTCGGTCCCGTTGTTATCCAGTGATGGTAACGCAATATATAACTTGTCGCCGTTATTTGTAACCAGGCCGGCCGTTACATTCTGTGCGCTTAGTGTCATATTGGCATTTGCGTTGTTATCAGACCCGTTGGTTATGCCGGTTGTGCCCAAATTTAGCGAATCGTTTGTTATGTTCAGCACATATTTATTCAATCTGTTTGAAAACAGGTCTAGCCAATGTGATGCGTCACTGTTTCCGACGGTCAATTTGCCTGTTTTGATTTCCAACGTATTGGTCTGGGCCATTGTGCTGATATCAAAACCGTTATTCAGCGTTATTGTTCCGCCAACATCAATGTACAAATTACCCCCATTTACAATTGATGCATTGCCATATGTGGGTTCGCCGGATTCTGGTGTATACTGGCCAGATATATTCAGGTTTCCGCCGGTTTTGATTACCATAGATGACGAATTACCTTCATTTGTGATGGCGCCGTTTACCGATATTGTTGATGTGGTAATGGATGCATCGGAATAGGTGATGTTCATATCACTGCCGGACTTGTTTTCAATGGAACCACCCACCAGCAGGTTTCCGCCATTCATTGTAATATCCATTGTCCCGGAACCATTTTGTATTGTGCCGCCAACGGTCATATTATATGCCGTAAGTTTCGTTGATTCTGCGGCGCCGCCACTGGTTATATTATTTTGGATATATGCCGATATTTTTAGTGCATCCGCTTCATTTGCATTGACCGTCACATTGCCATTTGTTGTGTCAAGTGATTGCATGTTTACCGTGTTTGCATCGATGGCCAAGATGCTGCCGGTATTGGAAACTGGCGATCCTGCGACAAAACCGTCAATATTTGTCAGATTTAAAACACCTGCATTTTGAATTCCGCTGTTTGTTGTGCCGTCACCAACGCTTAGATCAATCAGTGTATTGGTTGTACCCGCAATGGTTAACGATTGATCAGATAATACGCGTAACAAAGTTGCAATAGAAACGCTTCCCGTTGAACTGATCAGGAATCCATCTGCGGTGCTGGATGCCGTATCATTTGCTATATATAAGAAGCCTTTTTCGCCCCAGCCGATTTCGCCGGATGCATAATCCCCAACTGACAGATTTGCCACATTCATCCCATTATTGCCCAGTGACAAATACTTGGCTATATATTTTGTGGTCCCATCATCGTTCAGGGCGTTTTGAATAACCGCACTGTTACCTGTTGCGGGTATGTTTAATCCGGTCGGATATTCCGGATATTGCGTGCTGGGGATTTCTATATTTCCATTTCCATCCCCCGGAACCAGGTCAACCGTTGCCGCCATTGCACCAACCGGCGCCAGGCAGAAAATAAAAGAAAATAGCTTTTTTATCATATTTTTTTGTTTCTTTTTCTCTTTAGATGTGCTCTTATTGTTCTACAAATTAGCTGGGTAAGGCAAGCTAAAAAATCTGATTTGTAAAGACAAATTTTTATAAAAAGGAGAAAATAATGTTTGAAATTAAAAAAGTACATGCCCGTCAGATTATGGACAGTCGCGGGAATCCGACAATTGAATGTGATATTGAATTGGACGGTGGTGCATTTGGTCGTGCGGCGGTACCATCTGGCGCGTCAACTGGTTCTTTTGAAGCATTGGAACTGCGCGATGGTGGTGATGCATACATGGGCAAGGGCGTGTCCAAGGCCGTGTCTAATGTAAATGATATTATTGCACCAGCAATTATGGGCATGGATGCGTCAAATCAGACAGAATTGGATGAGAAAATGCTGGCGTTGGACGGTACCCCGAACAAAGACAAATTGGGTGCGAATGCCATCTTGGCTGTATCCATGGCGGCGGCACGTGCGGCGGCTGATGCGAAAAAAATGCCGTTATACAAATATCTGGCATCTGTATATGGCAATGCGAATCCGGTTGTTTTGCCACGTCCGATGATGAACATCATCAATGGTGGTGCGCATGCAGATAACGGCCTGGACGCCCAGGAATTTATGATTATCCCGAATGGTGCAAAAGACGAGGTTGAGGCGATTCGCATGGGCAGTGAAATCTTTCACAATCTGAAAAAGATTCTGAAAAAGCACGGCAGTTCCACAAACGTTGGTGACGAAGGTGGTTTCGCGCCGAATTTCCATTCCTGTGCCGAAGCATTGGATACCATTATCGAAGCGATCAAGGCGGCCGGATATGTCCCGGGCGACCAGGTTTCCATTGGTTTGGACGTTGCGTCATCTGAATTTTATAAAGATGGTGTATATGAATTCGAAGGTAAAAAATTGTCATCTGATGAAATGATCGCCTTCTATGAAAAACTGATTTCAGATTATCCGATTATCTCTATCGAAGACGCATTGGCCGAAGAAGATTGGGATGGCTGGAAGAAACTGACAGAAACAATCGGCGGCAAATGCCAGTTGGTTGGTGATGATTTGTTCGTGACAAACCCGATTCGTTTGAAAAAGGGTATCGACAACGGTGTTGCAAATGCAATTTTGATCAAGGTTAATCAGATTGGTTCGCTGACAGAAACGCTGCGTGCCATCAAAATGGCCCAGGATGCGAAATACGCTGTTGTAATTTCCCACCGCAGTGGTGAAACCGAAGATACAACGATTGCAGATTTGGCGGTTGCGACAAACGCTGGCCAGATCAAGACAGGTTCTATGTCACGTACGGATCGTATGGCGAAATATAACCAGCTGATTCGTATCGAAGAAGAACTGGGTACATCTGCAAAATACGGTTTGTAATTAATGAAGACTGGATTGCCCGGATAACCGCGGCAATCCAGGAATGCAGGATTAAACAAAATGCAAGTACCGTCAGAAATTTTGTTATATGCGCGATATGTCGGGGCCGCGGTGGTATTGATGATAATAATACTGGCACCGGCGTGGTTGGCGCGACAAACAAAAAAGAGTAAAACGGATATGGGCTTTGTTCGTGTGGCCAGCTGGCTGTTCGGATGGACCGGTGTTGGATGGTTGTGGGCCCTGTGGTGGGCGGTACGTAAATAAAAAAAATCCCCCAAATGGGGGATTTTTTTAGAACGGAATGTCCCTCGGCACTTGCGTGCCTGTGGGGAAACCGTGACGGCTCGACTACGCTATCGCTTGTCTTGCCTACTTGTTTTCATCCCCTTCGGCTCCTCCATTCCGTTTAAAACGGAATGTCGTCGCCGATTTCGGCCACAGAAATTTCTTCACGTGGGGCCATCGGCGCCGCAGACGGGGCAGGGCCATACTCGCCCGGCATGCCACCATCCATTGCCTTAACACCGCTTAAGATAACCATCTGGCCCATGAACGGATTTAATACAACTTCGGTTGTATAAACGTCCATGCCTTGCTGGTTCTGCCACTTGCGGGTTTTCAATGAACCTTCCAGGTACAGTTTCGTTCCCTTTTGCAACATGCGTTCGGCAACATCTACCAGATTCGGGTTAAATATCACAACGCGATGCCATTCGGTTTGTTCTTTCTGTTCGCCAGATTGACGGTCGCGCCAGCGTTCCGATGTCGCCAGTGAAAAACTGACCACTTTTTGACCACTGTTCATTGTGCGAACTTGGGGATCTTGTCCTACGTTTCCAACCAGTATAACTTTATTTATGCTGCCTGCCATATCACTTCCTTTTTGTTAATTCCATACTGGATTTGAGCAGGAAAACCTAATAAAAGCAAGGGAAAAACGCTGAACTTGACTTTTTGGTGCTTTTTGTGTTATAATACATGGTGTAAAGAGCGTGGTTCCATGGCTCGTTTTTTCCAATAAAGGGTTTTATTATGCATATAAATGAACTAAAGGCGAAATCGCCAAAGCAGCTGTTGAAAATGGCCGAAGATATGGGGATTGAAAATCCGGCCCAGTTAAATGTTCAGCAATTACGTTTTGCCGTAATGCGCGCGCATGCGGCCGATAATAATGTTACATTAATCGGCGATGGTGTTCTGGAACGTATGCAGGATGGTTTTGGTTTTCTGCGCGCACCGGAAAGTAATTATTTGGCGGGGCCCGATGATTTATATGTATCGCCCGCGTTGATTAAAAAGTATGGCCTGAAAACAGGCGATTATGTAGAGGGGCAGATTCAGGCACCACAGAACGAATCAGAACGCTATTTCGCATTGGAAACGATTGAGCGTGTAAATGGCGCCGATCCAGAGAAGTTAAAGCATCGTGTGTCTTTTGATGATATGACACCATTGTATCCTGACGAACAGTTAAAGATGGAAATAGAGGGCGATAAAGACAAGGGGCACAGTCTGTCTGCGCGTGTGATTGATCTGATTTCGCCAACCGGCAAGGGTCAGCGCAGTCTTATTGTTGCGCCGCCGCGTACCGGTAAGACGGTTATGCTGCAAAACATTGCGCATTCGATTGCGACGAATTATCCAGATGTAAAATTAATTGTTCTGTTGATTGATGAACGTCCCGAAGAAGTGACAGATATGCAACGCAGCGTTAAGGGCGAAGTTATTTCATCCACATTTGATGAACCGGCCGCGCGTCATATCCAGGTCGCCGAAATGGTTATAGAAAAGGCAAAACGTTTGGTAGAGGCGGGCCAAGACGTTGTTATCTTGCTTGATTCCATTACGCGTTTGGGGCGTGCATACAATACGGTTGTGCCGTCAAGTGGCAAGGTTTTGACCGGTGGTGTTGACGCATATGCCTTGCAGCGTCCGAAACGCTTTTTCGGTGCCGCCCGTAATATCGAAGGTGGCGGCAGCCTGACAATTATCGCAACGGCATTGGTCGATACAGGGTCCAAGATGGACGAGGTTATTTTTGAAGAATTTAAGGGTACCGGCAACAGCGAAATAATCCTGGATCGAAAGCTGTCTGATAAGCGCGTATATCCGGCGATTGATATCACAAAATCCGGCACGCGCAAAGAAGATCTGTTGGTTGGCAAGGATTTGCTGTCCAAAATGTATGTTTTGCGTCGTATCATTAATCCGATGGGTACGTTAGAGGCCATGGAGTTCTTGCTGGATAAATTGCGAATGACAAAAACAAATTCGGACTTTTTTGGGTCCATGAATCAGTAAAAAGCGGGGCGCCCAGAACGGGCGCCTTGTTTAATATGGGGATTGTTTTAATATGGGCATGTTTTGCCACTGGGGATCATAAATGTTCCGGTATTATCGTAATACGTACCAGGTGCCAGGTAACAACTGCTTAGTAATTCTCTGCCGCCATCGTTTGTGGTGCCCTGTGCTTTGGTGGTTTTTGCGCTGTTGGTAAAGACATTTGTGGCCGCTGGGCATCTTGTGCACCCAGACGTGCCGGTTGAATTTGCGGTGCCATAATATCCAGCAGCACAGCGGTATTCCATCGTTGTTACGGTGCATTTTGCGGTACTGCCGCTACAGTCGCACGCGCTGCTGCCATTATGCGTTCTTCTTTCATATCCTGTATTGGCGCCACTGGTTGTCCAGGTTGTTTGACAGCTGCATGTGCAATAATCGCAAGAGGTTGTGGTAATGTTTGGGCAAATAGGTTCCGTGGTTGAACTGTGTGTTTGCTTAGTATAGCTTCCCTTGCAAGATGTACAGTTTATTACCTTATAATATCCTTGTGATAGGTCACTAGTATTGAGTGGGTAGCATGTTTCGGTATAGTTTTCGCAATTTACGGATGTGCCGCGTGTCCCTTTAATAGTTTTGCCATCGCAAGAATAGTGTTGGGTGCAAGATACGGTGGCAGCGGCCCTGGCCAAATCGGGGGGTATGCAGAACAATGCAATTGCGGCAAGAAATAAAATGTGGCGCTTCATAGATATGTCTTTTATAAAAATTATAACGTTTATCTTGGATGGAATATTAGGCTAGGCATTTCAATAATGTCAACAGAAAAATCCATAATACACATAATATTAAGGGGGAGAATAAATGCGTTACATTTATATAGTCACATCGGTTGTGACGGTTGTTATTTGTGCGTATACCGTTGGGGTGCATGTTGGGCGTGCCCGTGCGCGCGCGGATGCGCTAAGTGCCGGGCTTCAGACCCGGATTTATTTATTAAAACAAATGGAGAATATAAATGCAGAGGTTGTTAGTCATAGTGCCGCTGATATTCGTAACGTCCTGCGCGAAAAATACACAATTGTCGATTGATAGGGGCGTATGTCCATGTCAACCGATTTATGGCCGTGCGTCGGACTGGGATGTGATCAGTGATGATTTGGCGCGCAATATATATCGCCATAATCGAATGTGCGAAGAAATGAATAATTGACATTGTATAAAATTTGTCACATAGTGTGCGTGATATGAAAAAGTTTAAATATACATCTTTAACACATTTGTTGCGGCATGATACGTGGCTGACGTTGCCGCGGCTGCAGTATATTTTAGAAAACTTTAATGTCTCGCCTGATTTAGGTGGCTTGCCACCGGAATTATGCGGGCGCATTGCGCCACAGGACCGTGCAGATGTGACGGCGGCATTTCATTTGAATATTGCGGAATTTATTTCAGAAAATCGCCGGGAATTATTATCGCATAAGACTGTGTTTAGTATGCAGTGGAACGGGCTGAGTGCGTTGTTTGGTACGCCTTGTGTTGTGGAATGTCGTAATCGTGCGCCAGACCCGGACAGCGAGCCTTGGCGTGGCGCAATTGCGACGGTTTGTCGTATATCTTTTCCGGAAATCGGGGCATCATATGCACTGAAAGTTTTTCGTATGGATAAGTATAATGCGGCGCATGGTCCATGGTATGAAATTCCAGCAGCTTTTGCGGCATATCGGGCTGAATGTAAAGATAATAATCCTTTGTATATGGCGTCACTTGGGTCGGTGAAATATATGCTGTCGTCGTGGGCCGGGGAAGAAAAAGATGTTGGTAACGCAGTACGCGAAAATAGATATGAGATATTTACAACCCTTGGCCCGGAAATGCATGGTGGTAATTGGCGCGGTGGGCGTCGGATTGATTATGGGCGCACGTATCGCACGCTGTATGGCGCCGCATCGTATAGGGCGCGCAAACTATATCGTAAGATGGAAGATGCGGCAGCAAATCCGGAACAACTAGCGTCACTGGTTGAAAATGCGTCTACGCAGTTTGGCAAGGCGGATATCGATGCTGCCATGCATTTGGCGCATGTGAATCCATCATCGCAATTGCGTGATGTATTGGTAAAATTGGATACGTATACGCGATAATTCTTTATTTTTTCAGAACAATATTAATCAGTTCGCGGACCGCGTCGGCGGTTGGTGCATCACCGTTTGGTGCGTATTCTACGAATTCAAAGCTGTGCGCATCTGAAAACTCGCGCGTCAATCTGCGTGCGGCATCCATGCTGATACCACCATCTTCTGGAACCAATACGTCCTTGAAATATTTTGGATCGATCGCATCAAAGTCAAATGAAACCACAAACGGACGGCCGTCCAGGCGACGACGAATTTCGGCGATCGCGTCTTCCAAATCATCTTCACTTTGTAATATGTCGGCTGTGCGCATGAAAATGTTATTATCACGAACAAATTGTATTTCAGATGGTTCATAAGACCGACTGGCCAAATAAAACAGGTTTTCCGGACGCAGGGCAGGGAATTTATGCATCAGTGTCATCCAACGCGAATCGCCCATCCCCAGGTTTGCGCGAACATTTGTTCCGTGTGGGGCGCCGGATGCCTCTGCGGTTGAACTTTCTGGGGTGTGTATATCCAAATGCGCATCAATATATACCAGGCACAGGTCTTCGTCCGGTATTTGATCGGCCAAGGCAACAAAATGTCCAAAGTTTACAGAATGGTCGCCGCCAATCAATATGTGATGGCCGTGCGGTGTGGCGGCATATATCTTCTTATGAACCTCAAATGCATCGCCAAATCGATCTGCCATGCATTCGGCGGCGGACACATCCGGTGCGGTTACAATTGTCCAGTCTGCATCTGGAAACATTTTTTGCACGGCCGCCGGGCCCAATGCTGGGCCGCCTTCTACTATATTGGCGGTTGCGCCACGTCCATATTCAATACCTAAAAATTTAGTCACTGTATGCCTCCACTATACTTTCGGCCGCATTTTTAATCTTCATCAGGCCGGATTCATATGATGCGCAATCGCGCGCGATTTCAGAACGGTATGCGTCCCGCATGTTTGATGCCATATATGCACAACCGCGTAAATGCTGGGCACAATATTCATGGCCGGTTGCAAATGCCTGTGCTCCACGGACGCGACTTTCCGTGTTGGCCCAGTCGATATTTAATGCCTCGTCCAGATTTGCCCATGAATTATCACCTGTATATTTGCCGATTGTATCCATCCAATATTGATTCATTTCGGCTTCGGACCATGTGTTCGAACTCTGCAGTTGTAAAATCTGTTTTATTAGGCTATCTATGGCCGGCTGGTATTGGGCGTCTATCTGGGTCAATTTTGTGCTGCAATAGCAACGGTTATATGCCGTTTTTTCGCGTGCGCAATACCCGTTCATGCATTCTATATAGTCTGCCAAGCATCTGGCGGACGATATTGCTGTGTCTGTGGTGGTATACACATTGGTGTTAATGTTGTTTGTGATGGCTTGGACCTTGCTTGCGTCGGTGCGTGTACTGCGTATTGGGGCGGATGCTGTGCCACTGCGTGCGACGACGCGACGTGTGGATGATGACTGGGCGTTGCGTGCGGCATATGTTGTGCCGCCTGTGGGGGTGGCGCTGCGTGTCGTGGTTGCGGATGTGCCGGTTTTTGTGGCACTGCGTGCGGTGCGTGGGACAACGCGTCGATCTGATGACAGTTTTTCCGTGCGTGTTATAACATTGATAGGATTGCTGCCCTGGGCGGGTGTGACGCCGGGGTTTAAATCCGTTTTCATCTGATTGTTTAGGTATGGATACATATAATTGTAATTGTATGCGGCGGCAGGTGAAGCGGTTGCGCTGCGTGCGCTGGTATTGCGTGCGGTCACGGCCATCACCGGCGCAATAGACGATATTATCAATGTAAAAAAGCAGACAATCCTTACCATCGATTATATGATAGTACAGTTTTATATTTATAGACAAGCATAAAATCGCGCTAAATATTTGCATTTTAGAAAAAACTTGTTATAATCGGTTCTGTTTCGGGGCGTAGCTCAGTCTGGTAGAGTGCTTGCTTTGGGAGCAAGATGTCGCATGTTCGAATCATGTCGCCCCGACCAGTAATTAGAAAGGTCGCGCATTGTCGCGGCTTTTTTTATGTGTCCGCCGCAAAACGCGGGCATTTGCGAAATGCATTGACTCTGGTATTCACCGAATATACGCAAATCTGCCCATAATATACCAGAAGGTATACAATGCCCATTTTCGCGGAGTCAATTGGGGTTGAAAATGTTAGCTCAAATACCTATATGTACCGTGATAAATATAGGAGAAAACATGTTTAAAGTTACAACAAAATTTGATTCAAAAAAAATAGAAAAAGATATACTGAATGCAGCAAAACAAAAAATAAAGCAAAATCCGTCAATAATAGAGAACAAACTTAATGAAAGGGCCAAGCAGTTGGCGTTGACTTACCAGGATGAAACAGGGGTGAAACCAGAGGTTGTAATAAGGGTTGTTGATGTGCAAGAAGGCTCGGCTGAGACAAATTTTGATACACGGCTAAATATCAGTGTTTTAAATGGTGATGACGAATATAAAACGCGTGTTATTGATTTTATAAAGTCCAATCTCAAGAGTTAATAAAACTCCCGTTCCTGTTCCGCGAAATTATCATACTTACTTGCAATCTGGAACAAGGTCTGCAGGTTGATGTGGGGTGGGATTTTGCTGTCCATGATATCATTGATAATCCGTGGCGACAGGTATGCCAGATTTAAGTATTTGTAAATCGTGCGCTGGTCGCGTTTTTCTGTTTCGGCCAGTTCACGAATTCCGGTTCCGCTTTCGTATTGTTGCTTGTATTTCCATGCGTATCCCAGGGCCTTGATTAACATTGTTGCGTTTTCGGTTTTGGTTAATAAATCCCGACTGCCGCCACTGTTTCGATGGTTTATGCATGTTCGACTGGATATAATAACGTCTGTCTCAATTATGGCGTATTTTCCATCGGCCGATATAGCACACGGCATTGGATGGTTATTTGTATTTATAGGACCTGTGTTGCGGAATTGGGTCAGGTATCCTAGGTCTGCAATGTTTATAAATATTACCAGTTTTTGGCAATAATACACAATCTTGGCAATCATTGGGGCGATAAGCTCTGGTGAAAACGCGGTTTGTTTGAAGCATAGTCGTTTCTCATCATTAAAACACCCCAGGTCTGAATCCAGGAACTTTTTTATTGTATCGATTACAATGGCGTCAATATCCCCCATAGGCAGGGATACGCCGCCACCGTAATAGTATCTGTACCGCCGGTGTGAGTTATAGTTTTTCTGGCCGGATTTATTCTTTAGGATGGTTCCGTCTGCGGTCTGTATTTTGTTGTGTAATAATGCCGTCCCAAGGCGATATCCGGAACCTGGGTGATTGTTGTTTGCTTGGATTTTAGCTTGGACTGCGTCAAACAGCGTTTTGTCGATTATGGCTGGGTGTTTACCATCAAAGACTTCGCCGGTTGATTTGTTGGGCAGTTTGCCCAGGTAAATTTGATTTTTCAAAACCCGTTCAATGATATTCGCGGTCATTTCCCGGCCACCACGCATTTCGCCTTTTCGGGTTTGCCAGGCTTTGCCCCGAATGCCAAGTGCGGCAATACGATTGCGGCAGTCCAGTATACCGGTGCTGTTTAGATACGTTTCAAATATGGTTTTGACCAATGGAACCTCGGTTTCATTTGGAACCAATTTTCCAAATTGTACGTCATAGCCCAGCGGCGGCACCCCACCGACCCACAGGCCTTTTGATTTAGTTGCGCGCATTTTATCACGGACGCGTTCACTGGCAACCTCTCGTTCAAACTCTGCAAACGACAGTAGCATGTTCAGTGTCAATTTCCCCATGGCTGTGTTTGTGTCAAAACTCTGTGTAATGCTGACCAGATTGCAGTTATGTGGTTCAAAATCCTTTTTCATCATGCTCTTAAAGTCATAAATGCTGCGTGACAGGCGGTCAATTTTATACACCAATACGCATTGAATCTTGCCTGTTTTTATATCACTCAGCATTTCTTGCAGCCCCGGTCGCGCCATTGTCCCGCCAGAGATACCGCCATCGCTATATGTTTTGAAATACTGCCATCCTTGGAATGTTTGGGATGCGATATATGATTTACAGGCCAATTCCTGGTTGTCCAGACTGTTGAATTCTTGGTCTAATCCGCGTTCGCTGGATTTTCTAACATATACGGCACAGTTAACAATTTGCATGTTTTTTTCCTCTTGGGTGCTGGCATTAGTGCTTACAAAGCGAGAGAAGTCCAGTGGTTTATTAACTTGACTTATGGGGCGACGTAAGCAGTAATTGCAACAAAAAGGACATGGCTATGGCATTAAGAAAATATTGCGGCGAATTGCCTAAAAATATGGCGGATTTACGGGCGATGCCTAAGGAAAAGATAACGCAATTATGGGGACATTACTTTACTGGCGGCAAGCCCCAGATGAAACCTTTATGGCACAAAATTCAATGCGAACAAATGGGATACAAAATAGAATCACGACATTTGAGCCGCTTGTACAAATATGCCAAGGATCCGGAGTTATATAGCGGACGCTCGCACAAGGTTAAATATCATTTAAAGCCAGGAACTGAATTAGTGAAAAAGTTCCGTGGTACGGAACATGTCGTGCGCGTTCTGGCAGATGATAGGTTTACATATAACGGCAAGCCTTATTCAACATTGTCGGCGATTGCGACAGAAATATGCGGCCACAAAATGTCCGGCAACCATTTCTTTGGATTTGATAATAAAAGGAGCACTGAATGATATATGGCTATATTCGGGTTTCAACCGACAAACAAGACTGCGCAAATCAAAAACTAGGGATAGAGGCGAAAGCCGCGAAACTGGGAATTTGCATAGATAAATATATAGAAGATTCCGGCATATCTGGGACAAAAGAGCCAGAGGAACGTGCGCTAGGTGGTATGCTGCGCCGATTGCAACCGGGTGACGTGATAATATGCAGCGAACTGTCGCGTCTTGGGCGAAAGATGTTCATGATTATGCGGATTTTGGAACATTGTATGAAAATTGGCGCACGCCTGTACACGGTCAAAGATGGGTATGAATTGGGGGACAATATTCAGTCAAAGGTTTTAGCGTTTGCATTCGGCCTGTCCGCAGAAATAGAGAGAAATTTAATCGCCCAGCGAACCAAGGAGGCACTATCCGTCCTGCAAATGCGGGGTGTAAAACTGGGGCGACCGGCGGGCGGGCGTAATCCGACCCATATATTAGATGGACACGAGAATTTAATTCTGGATATGTATGCGGCAGGTGTATCAAAGCGGGAAATTGCACGTAAAATTCGGGTCAGTCCACCGACGATAACCAGGTTCCTTGTTTCAAAAATATGAACCTTTTATTGTTCCAAAATTATAAACAAAAAAAGTCGGAAAATCAACCCATTTAATATTACAACAATCCCTTCGTATAGATGTGCCAGTCGGCCAGGGAAAAATGAGAGAGCGTTTCGTTGCTTTATTGTGTTGTTTTATGCCGCTTGTTGCGCATGCTGATATTTTGTCATTGGATGATGCGTTGCGGGCGACATATACTGCATGTGTTGGCATTGATGATGAATTAGCCGATTTGAAAAAGATGGCTGGAATAAACACGGCGGTGACTGCGGTTGGTACGGCGGCCGGTGCGGGTGCAACCGTTGTTGGTATTGTAAAGGTGAACAAAGATAAACAAATTGCAAATCTTGAAAAAGAGTTGGAAAAATTAAAAGAAATAACACGCGGAAATCCGACACCGGAAATCAATCGGGCGGAAATATTGGCCCGGATGCAAGATTACTATGACGCCAACAAAGACGAAAAGCGGGACATCGAAGATGAAATTGAAAAACTGACCAAACAATCAAAGCGTCTGGGTAATTGGCGAACTGGCCTGATTGCGGGCAGTACTGCGACCAATGTGGCGGGCGCGATTATCGCCGGAAATAATAAGGTCGATAAGGATTTAAAGGCGCAAATTGATGATTGCAAAGCGTCGGTAAGTCAGCTGCGCCAGTCTATGATGCAGGCACGCGTCAATGGCGAAGACGTATCAGAGGCGCAAGAGATTATCGCTGCCTGCGCTGAATACGATTATGTTGATGTGTCAAAGATAAACAATCGGGCCAAAGGTGCGATGATATCATCGATTGTCGGCGCAACAACCGGTGCGGCGGGTACGGTAACATCGGCAATCGCAAATACGGATAAAACGCGCAACGATAATACGGATGCGGGCAAACAGAAAGAAAAAAATCTAAACACGGCGGCAAATGTCCTGTCTGGTGCAACCACGGTGGCATCCGCGACGGCGACGGTATTTAATGCAACGCAAATCAGCGCGATAAAGAAAGTGGCAACCATCGCTGAAAAATGCACGGGGGTATTGAAATGAAGAAAATAGCCCTGGCGTTTTTATCACTGATTATGATAGTGTCGGCATTTGGTGCGCCCAAGACTTATGCGGATGCCGAACAAAAATATATATTTACGGCTGAAAATCTGGCGGCTACGATACCGGATTTTATTACTGATGATAAACGTCAGATAGCAATGGCGCAAAAGTATATTACATTGATGAATCCGGAAACTGGTGCCGTATCAATCGCAGACCTGTTTGCAATATGCCGTGCGGGTGGCCTGAATACATATCACGCAAACGGCTTTGAAACCTGTCGGAATTTTGTGACGGCACTGTTGAATAATACCGGCAATGAAGTAGATGAAAATGCGCTTGGTGGATTTTGTCCTGGATTGGATGAAAATGGTAAAAATCCGAACAAATTAAGCTCTATTACAGATAAAACCCGTGTTGGGGATATATGTACTTCTTCGCATATCGCCATGGGCGAGGTTGTATTTCAACGTAACGAAAGTTACAGTTGTACCTGTATGGCGTTGGTGTGCAAAGGAAATTATGACTTGCGTGGTGGCGCGTGCAATACGCCTATACCCGTTGGAACACCACTTTGTGCGCGCAGCATACACAAAGAAAACAAAGACAATAATACATCTGCTAAATGTCTCGACTTTTGCAAGGCCAAGGGTACACGCGAAAATTGTGCGGTGACAAATGTTGTTATGCGGCACAGTACCAAAGAATGTATCTGTAACGCCCAAACGACAGAGGTTGATGCAGCCAAGGAATCTATGGCGCGTGCTGCCAAAAACGTTGCATGTCCCACCAGTATGCATCCGGAAACATCGCAAAATAATACATTAGCGTTGTGTACTGCGTTTTGCAAGCAACACGCAAATACAAATAACTGTAAACATACAGGCAGTATTATTCAGCATTCAAAGAACCAGTGTGTCTGTAATCCAGGAACAGACGAATTTCAGCACAGTAATATGTATCGCGCGGTTTGTGGTGCAGACAAAGGCAAAACCGGCAAGAAAGAATATTGCATAACTGATGCCTTTTCCAGCACAAATATTCAGATAATGCAGGCGATTGCACTAGCCCAGGAATATGCGCGGGTAAAACACGGCAATACAATTGTATGTCAAAATGATCGTCGAACCAGTTGGAATGACGATTATATAAAATGCGCTACAACAGACGGGGTGGTTTATTACGAATTTAAATTCGATGATGTGAAGGAATCTTTTGATGGAATGATTCAGACATCGGTAATGTATTCAATTTGCCATGGAATATATGGCGGCGTGGGGATAAATGAGTGTACAAAAATATCTGCTGCAACGTGTAATGGTAACTTCGCAAAAACCGCTAAAAAGCTTGGGTATAACGTAAAGTGGGAAAATGGAAAGTGTGTCTTTGTTACAATTGGCGGTGACAGCGGCGGCAAGAATAAAATCAAAGAAATCCCGGGCATTGATTCGTATTATTTTTATTCCGGTGCTATCCAGTTTCAGGCGGTCCCAACAATAGAGGGCAGTTTGCGTAAATATGTACAGAACGTTAAAAGTGGCGTAAAAAGCTTTTCTTGTGTTCAAAACCCACGTCAAATGTCAAAGATTGAAGGGCATAGTGTCAAGGGGTCCACGGATGATGTGTTGCGTTGCACTATTAATGGCAATCAAGAGGTTGACTTTGTATTTGACGATATGTCGGAATTTGAGAACGCTCTGCACAAAGGCAGTCTGCAAAATATAGATTGCAAGGTGCTAGGGGGCCAGTATAACGGTCGCGAATGTATGTACCTGGGCAAGGAGGCGTGCAACAGGTTAATGGCAACAAATGCTGCAACATGTGCAAAATGTAAAACTATATATTGGGATGGCGAGGTTTGTCGTATGCCCAGTGCTGAGGATGCAAAAGATTTACAAAACAACGAACAATTGTTGATTATTGCAGCAGGTGCGACGGCTGGCGTGGTGTTGACTGTGGCAACCGGGGGTGCTGGCGCGCCGGCATTGGCGTTACTGGCAGTGGAAACAGCCGGTGCCGCAATAGAATTTGAAGCTACGCGCCGTATGCAAAATGCCGGTGATGAATTTCTGGCAGAGAGCAGAAAGTGCAACGATGCATCGTGCGCGGAAAGTATGCTGAAACGTGATTTACAGCGTATGGCTGATTTGGCAAATGATTTGCCAGATGCGGTTGTAAATGGAATTGATAACGAATTGGCACGTTTGGCTGGGTTGATACAACCAAATTCACGGTTTTATAAAGATTTAATGAAAAACGGCACATCTACCGGTGCAAATAATAAGGGAATGTCATCATGGCAGCCCGAAGAGATTTGGCGTGCGGTTGGATTAACACTGCAATTGGCCAGTATTATAAAGAGCGTGGTCAGCTGGGGTGTTAAGAAACTGCCGCGTGCCACCGCAGCATTGCGCAATGGGGGACGCGGTGCGGCCGGTGCTGCATCCCACGCGGATGATACCGTCCGCGCGGCATCCCGTGCAGGCGATGTCGCTGATAATGCGAATGCTGTTAATAATGCTGAAACGGCCGTTGTTGCGGAACGCCAGGCTGATGATGTATCCAAGGCACATCGTGAGTCTGAAGTAGCCACCGATGCTCGTAAAGCAGAAGAGGCTCGCAAAGCTGAAGAAGCACGCAAGGCCGAGGAAGCTCGTAAAGCAGAAGAAGCACGCAAGGCCGAGGAAGCTCGTAAAGCAGAAGAAGCACGCAAAGCAGAAGAAGCACGCAAGGCCGAGGAAGCTCGCAAAGCTGAAGAGGCTCGCAAAGCTGAAGAGGCTCGCAAAGCTGAAGAAGCGCGTAAAGCTGAAGAAGCACGCAAGGCCGAGGAAGCTCGTAAAGCTGAAGAGGCACGCAAAGCAGAAGAGGCGCGTAAAGCTGAAGAAGCACGCAAGGCCGAGGAAGCTCGTAAAGCTGAAGAAGCTCGCAAAGCAGAAGAAGCACGCAAGGCGGAGAACCCCGTCGTTTTGAGTCGTGAATTTATTAAGGACGAGATTGCAGAACTTGGTCCTGTCAACAAAGTGTATGAAGGACATAATGTATATATATCTGCGCCGGCCTCCAATGTTGATGCGAGTGATGCTGTACGACACATTCGGGCTAAAGGGGATTTTGCGGTAAGTTTGAATACAGAGGGAGCAAGTAATGCGGACGAGATAGTAATCGCAATGACTCGTGCTGATGCCGAAGCGCAAGGGCTAGCTGTCAATGGCAACAAATTAGTGCGTAAAATTTCCAATTCTAATCTGACCACATTGAATAGTAAAATTGGTCAGACATTAGGTGATATACATGGCACGCCAGTATATATTGAAAGTCTTAATGATGTTGGGGTAATAAGTGGTCGTCCGATATGCATGGTAAAGGTTGGTGACCGAAAAATTCCATTCTATATATCCACGGGTACAGCAGGCAAGACGGATATTCCAACAGGAAAATGGGAGTTCTTTGCCGGAATTGACCCGAAATCTGGTTGGTTTAATAAGGGATATTTGGACGATATTTTAAATCATTATGGGTCTGAGGAATTAAAACAAATTGCTACAATGTTAGATGACAAGATTGGCGATTTGCGAAATACGGAATATGTTTTGGAAACCTTGGGGCGTCAGAGTTTGGGGGGGCGTGGCCCAGTGGCCGTAATAGAAAACTTTCGTTCCATAAGTGTTGAGGAGGTTAATCGATATATGAAAATTACACCTGGGCGCAATTATCAGTTTATAAGCAACACTGATGATATAACAAATTATCTAAGCGGATTAAAATCTGCTAACCGTGCTACAAACACCTCTCTTGATAATATGAGTGCGCGTACGGGGCTGAATGATTTATTTGAATCTGCGGCCAACCAAAATTCTGCTGGTGTCAGACAGTTCCGTAAAGCCGTCGCATCCGAAGAGGAGGCAGATAAAATAGTTGCGCGTCTGCAGGCACAGAATATCTATGCTGGGAAAATACAACGCGGTAATCAATATATGGTTGCAATAGTAGAAGATTCAGCAAGCTATGAAAGCTTGCTCCCATTTATACAGAAGCCGAAATATTCGGCTGGTGCGACTAAATCTGCAACAGCCACAACAGTCAAACCCGCAAATAATGCGCCATCCCCCAATCGACAGATTATTGAAAATCGTTTGGCCAGGGCAGGTCCCATAAATAAGACATATGCAGATCAAAATGTATATATATCGTCCCCGATGAGAGCGTCTACTGCAGAAACTATGGCAAATATTACTTTTGCGAAAGGAGATTTTGCGGTCGCCTTAGATACCCTTGGTTATGGTGAATCATCGCCCCATATCGTAATTGCAATGACGCGTGATGATGCCATTGCACAAGGCTTAAACATCAGAGGCCGTACCTTAACACGCACAATTTCAAATCCGAATCTCGCTAGTTTGGAAAGTAAAATTGGTCGTACTTTGGGGGATATACATGGTCGTCCAGTATATATTGAAAGCCTTAGTGACGTTGGCGCAATACATGGGCGCGCAATATGTATGGTAAAAGTTGGCGATATCAAATTACCGTTCTATATATCCACGGGAACCGCAGGTAAAACAAATGTTCCGACCGGTAAATGGGAATTCTTTGGCGGTATTGGGCGCGACGGTTGGTTCAATAAAGGCGGTGATGATATTATTCGCCACTATGATTCTGTTGAATTAAAACAAATTGCGAATATTTTGGATTCTGAAGTTGGTGATTTAAGAAATACAGAAATGGTCTTGGAAACAATGGGACGCGAAAGTTTGGGAGGCCAAGGTATTGTTGCGACATTGAATGATTTTAAGTCTATAGATATTAATGATATTAACAAGTATTTCCCCTATGCTCCACAGACTCATGCTGATGGCGGTTTAGGTGGTTTTAGGAACAATCTAGCATTTATAAAACAATATTTGCGCCAGTTGAAATAAGTCTGTAGAGATAGGTTGTTTTTTTGATATAACATAATAAATTCCCTGTTATTTTACTGGATTTTTGGATAAAAAGTGCGGAAATATGGCGTTTTTGTGTGGTTGCGATGTGCGAAATTCGCTGTAAATCGCTGAAAATGGGGTTCCTGTATTCGTTTCGTAGCAACATAATACTGACCGACCATAAAATTCAAACCGCCGCATGAGCGGTTTTAATTTTATGTTAGGACGGATCCATGATTCGAACGCAAACTGTCGTTTGCTATGTTCGAACGTGTCCCTCGGCACATTCGTGCCTGCGGGGAAACCGTGACGGCTAGACTGCGCTTTGCTTGTCTTGCCTACTTGTTTTCACCCCGACCAGGTTTAATAAAACGGGCACCAAGTGGTGCCCGTTTTATTAAATTTGGTTGTGACAATCCTGAATACGAACAACAAATCGTTGGTTTGTGTTCGAACAGGTCGCTCGTCCGTCGTGCTATGCCCGCCGAGACTGCGCGGCATTCGTGACTTTTCGAACGGCGCCCTTTGGGCTTGTCCTCAACTACTCATAGTCGCCCCGACCATAAAATTAAAACCGCCGTATGGGCGGTTTTAATTTTATGTTAGGACGGGCCCCATGATTCTCTCGACGCTTCGCGTCTGCGTGGAAACCGTAACGGTTCGACTACATTGCATTTGTCTCACCTACTTGTTTTCGAACGCAAACTGTTGTTTGTCCTGTTTGAACAGATCTCTCGGTTGCGGTGCGAGCCTGCGTGTATCCTTGTAATAGAAATAAATTGCTAACTCGGATTCTCTGTTATTTTTGTGTGAATTTTGCTTGAAATATATGTGGCTTTTATTAAAATGGAAAAACATTCTGTATTTTAATAAATACCCAGGAGAGAGAAATGCCAAAGGGAAAAAAGGATACTGTAACGTCCGTGCAGTATACGGATGAAAATATTGCCAATAAAAAGAAAGCACGTCGAATGGCGTATATTGTTGCCGCGGTTGCGTTGGTGTGTGCGATTGCGGTTGGAATAAAATATTTTATGTCGGCAAAGCCGTTTATGTATGCGGGGACGCTGGAAACCACCAAGGTCATGATGACTGCGCGTGTGGCATCTGATATCTCAGATATATATGTTGCCGAAGGTGATATGGTTGTGCGTGGGCAAACCTTAATGGAACTTAGTTGTGATACATATAAAATATTGGCGACGCAGATAGATAATGATTTTGATCGTGCGCGTGCATTGACCGAACGTGGACATATGTCCCAGGCAGAATTTGATGTTTTAACACGTAATAAACAAGATAACGATTTAAAACTGGGGTGGTGCCAGGTGACGGCCCCAACAGACGGTGTTGTGGTGACGCGATTTCGTGAACCGGGCGAGGTTGTAGCCCCAGGTACGGTTTTGTTGTCGTTGGCCAATCCTTATGAAATATGGGCTTATTTTTATGTGCCATATAACATGCTGTATCAATTGCGTGTTGGGGACAGTGTGGTTGGTATATTGCCAGAGGCCCCCGATCGTAAATTTCATGGTAAAATTATCAAGATTAATGAACAGGCAGAATTTACCCCGAAAAATGTTCAGACGCGGGCAGAACGAACACGTCTGGTATATGGGATAAAGGTTCGTTTCGATAATTCAGATTTGGCGTTAAAGGCCGGGATGACAATCGAAAGCAGTCTGGGAAATGAATAAAATTGAAATAAATATTTCGAATCTGATCAAAGATTTCAAGTCGGTGCGGGCATTGGATAATGTGTCGATGCATTTTGAAACAGGGCGTCTGTATGGTGTTATTGGGCCGGCGGGTGCAGGAAAAACAACGCTGTTTCGAATAATGTTGCATTTGATGCAGGCGGGCGCTGGTGATATAGAATATCTGGTTGATGGTCGTAAAACAAAATTTGCAGATTTTAGTGGCAATATCGCGTACATGCCACAAAGTCAAAGTTTGTATGCGGATCTGTCGGTGGCGGAACATTTAGATTTCTTTAAGCAGTTGTATGGTATCAGTGATGCGGAGTTTAAATCCCGCACGCAAGAGTTGCTACAACTGACGCGATTGGAAAAGTTTTTGGACAGACCGGCAGGGAATCTGTCGGGGGGGATGTATAAAAAGCTGGGGTTGATGTGCGCATTGCTGCGATCGCCGCGGGTTATGTTGTTGGACGAGCCTACAAACGGTGTTGATCCAATTAGTCGGCGCGAATTTTGGAGCCTGTTACATGCATCTTTATCAAAGGGTATGTTGATAATATTGACCACCGCATACATGGACGAGGCCGAACGTTGCAGTGATGTTGTGTTAATGGAATCGGGGCGTGTTCTGGATACGGGGGCGCCGGTTGATTTGCTGCGGCAATATGATGTGCGTAATTTTGATGAATTATTTTTGGTGCGCGGGGGTGTGCGATGACAGAACCGATTGTTGATGTTCGCAATTTGTCTGTAATATTTGGGGACTTTTATGCCGTGCGCGATGTTTCGTTCAGTGTTGCGCCTGGGGAAATATTTGGATTTTTGGGGGCGAATGGCGCGGGCAAGACGACTACGATCCGCGTGTTGTGTGGACTGTTGCCGGCCAGTCGCGGCAAGGTTATCATTGACGGGGCGGAATTTATTCCGGGACGCGAAAATATAATAAAGCAAAAGGTCGGTTATATGTCCCAACGTTTTACGTTATATGATGGCCTGTCGGTTGGGGAAAACTTTGATTTTGCGGCGGCGATGCGCGGATTATCACGTGATGTATACATGTCCAATCGTGCCAAATTACTGGATTTTATCGGTTTTTCAGAAAATTTAAATACGGTTGTCAAGGATTTGCCTGGTGGGATAAAGCAAGAGGTTGCATTGTGTGTGTCATTATTGCATGACCCTAAAATTATATTTTTAGATGAACCGACCGCCGGTGTGGCGCCTGTTGCGCGGAACAGATTTTGGCGGCTGATTCAAGATTTGGCCGCGGCTGGAAAAACGGTCTTTGTTACAACGCATTATATGGACGAGGCGGAAAATTGTAACCGTATAGCGTTGATGCGCGCGGGACAGATTGTTGCAGCGGCATCGCCCGCGGAATTAAAACGCACTGCGTTTGGGGATACGTTATACAACTTTGCACCGCGCGGTGGTGCAATGTTAATCGCGGACAAAGACATGGAAATGTGTGAGCCGTATGGTCGTAATTGGCATGTTAAATTTCATACTAATGTGAATGTATCGCGCGCGTTGATGAAATACAAGGCTGATTTTGACATTACGAAAATATCCCCGTCGTTAGAGGATGTTTTTATAAAACTGGTAGAAGGTGATAATCGATGACACGATTTTCCGTGCGCCGGGCACGTGCTATTTTCTCAAAGGAATTTAAGCATATATTTCGTGATCCGTTCACGTTGCTGATGGCACTGATGTTACCGCTGGCAATCGTATTGATATTGGGGAATTCCATAGAATTTAATGTCCGATCCATTGATATGGCGTATCATGATGCTGATCGTACGGAAAGTTCACGCAGATTGATGGAAACCTTTGCCAGTTCAAATTATTTTCATCCGTATGCAATAGATAATCCAGAGCAGGGTTTTGATGATATTGTCGACGAGAATGCGCGTGCCATGGTTTCAATTCCAACCGGATTTGAAAAAGATGTCTTGGGTGGTGGTGTGGCGCATGTACAAATCCTGTTGGATGGAACGGATAATTCGTCTGTTATGGCGGTGACAAATTACATGAATACGATTAATCGCATTGCGACAGCCAAGATATTGGATGCGCCGATTGCGGTGCGTGGATTGTCTTTTAAAACACGATATTTGTTTAACCCTGAATTGAATTCCAGATGGTTTTCTGTGCCGGGATTATCGGCGGTAATAATTGCGTTGGTGGCAATAATGTTGACGACATTGACGGTCTGTCGTGAATGGGAACGTGGTTCTATGGAAATGCTGTTGTCTACACCGGCGACCACGCTGGAAATAATAATAGGCAAGGTTTTACCATATGCGATTTTAAGTTTTGTCGGATTTGTTTTGGTGTTTGTTGTTGCGCGTGTTGTGTTTGGGGTACCGTTTATGGGGAATTATGCAACATTGATATTGGCGACATTACTGTTTATCTTGGGTTATTTAGAAATAGGGTTATTTATATCGGTTTCAACGCACAAGCAAGAGGTTGCGATCCAATTTGCGTGTATAATTGGGTTGTTGCCAACCATCGTGCTGTCTGGATTTTTCTTTCCGGTGGAATATATGAGTCGCGGATATCAATTATTTTCATCGATGTTTCCGGCGCGATTTTATATGGATATAACGCGCGATCAATTCCTAAAGGGCAGTTCAATTGCGGATTTATGGGTGCCTTTTGTAATGTTGGTGGTTTTGGCATTGGTGTTGATGGTTTTATGTCTAATGCGGTTTAAAAGGACATTGGAATGAAAAAGTTTTTTGGCTTTTTAAAGAAGGAAACTATCGCGCTGTTGCGTGATCCGGTATTAATGGCGGCGGTTATGATAATGCCAGCGGTACAGTTGGTTGTGTTGTCTGGCGCAATTACGTTAGAGGCGCAAAACCTGCGTCTGGCAGTGGATTCTGGTACAAATGACGTTATGATAGAAAAAATTTATAACCATGCCATTGGTTCTGGGTGGTTTGTGCGGGCGCCGGATACAGACAAAGATGCAGTTCGCGCGGTGCAAACAGGCGCGGCCGATGTTGCAATTGTTGCGCCGGATGGAGGGCTAACCCGTGGTGGAATGCGTGATGGTGCCGTGGTCCAGGTTTTAATAGATTCAATGAACATTTTAAAGGCGCAAAGCATAGAGGCGTATCTGCAAGGTGTTGCCGCGCATGCTATGTTGGAATCAAATATTGCCCCGGCCGCCCAGCCGATTGTATTTGATATACGAATATTGTTTAATCCACAATTAAATACCAAATGGTTTATGGTGCCGGCGATGATTGCAATATTGGTATTTATTGCAATCTTGGTTTTGATAACAATTTCAATTGCCAAAGAAAAAGAAAGTGGCACCATTGAAACCCTGATGTCCTATCCGATATCAAAGTATGATATTATCGTGGGCAAGGTGGTTCCGTATATTTTGATGTCATTTTTGATAATGCTGTCGATTTTATTTATGGGATTAATTGTATTTCATTTGCCATTTATAGGCTCGGGATTAATGTTTGTTTTGGGATTTTTGGCATTTTGTGTGCCGGCGTCCGCCGTTGCGGTCTTGTTGGCTGCATATACCCGGAACCAGCAACAGGCACTGCTGGGAATTGTTATTGTTGCGTTTTTGGCTTTGATGTTATCTGGAGCCTTGGTGCCGACGGAAAATATGCCGTTGATTTTGCAGTACATCAGCCAGATAAATCCGCTAAGCCATTATTCCTATATGGTGCGCAGTATTATTTTAAAGGGGCCTGATTGGTCTTATTTTGCCTGTCATGCGTTTGTGATGGTGATTGTTGGAATTGGCGTATGGATAATTGCGATTAAAAAATTTAAAACAACTTTGTAATAAAGAAATGGGAGGATGAACATGAAAATAACATTTTGTCTGGGGTTATTTATTATTGGGATGATGCCGTGCGTGGCGCGTGCGGATATGTATGCTGCATTGCAATCAGTATATGATTCAAATCCGGTTATATCGGAATCTCGTGCGGCGGTAGATGGTGCCAATGCAGACTTGGATTTGGCGCGGACGGGTTCACGACCGTACCTGGGGGTGAATGCAAATGCGGGGTTGGCGCGCAGCAAAGTATTTGACCAAACGTTTGATACCACGCCCACTGAATTTGGTGCAACGTTCCAACAAAATATTTTCCAAGGATTTTCAACAATCGCAAAAATAAAGGGTGCCAAAAGTAATCTTGCCGCCAGTACGGCGTCATTGTATGCGACCCAGCAAAGTGTCTTTTTAGATGCGATAAATGCATATATAAATGTATTAAATGCCCAGGAAGTAATGGATTTATCCAAAAATAATCAGCGCGTTTTGCAGCAATATTATGATCAATGTGTGGCACGGCAACAGGTTGGGGCGCTGACATCAACCGATGTGGCCCAGGCGTCTGCCCGCCTGGAAAGTGCCAAGTATCAAACCAACAATGCGCGTGCCGAATATGATAATGCAATAGAGACATTTAAAAGAATATATGGTAAAGATGAAAAAAAATATACGGATATCAGTCTGGCACGCGTTCAGCACCTGTTTCCGGCATCGGTGGATTCGGCAGAGGAATATGCCATAAAACATCATCCAGTCTTAGTCGCGTTGGCCGCGCAAGAGGCCGCCGCCCGTGAAAGCATAACTGTTGCGCGTGCGTCCAGATTGCCGTCGGTTGATGTCAAGGCGTCTGCAATGCAGATAAATGACATTCCTATTGCGGATAAATTGCGTGATGGCCGCGTTGGCGTTTATGTCAGTTTGCCACTGTATGATCGGGGAACGGCTTCTGCAAATGTGGACAAGGTTCGCAGTACCGTTGCCGGGATCCAGAACAGGGCTATTGACATGCGTCGTATAATTATAGAACAATTGCATCAGGCGTGGAATACGTATGACGCACAAACGTATGCGATAACGGCGGCGAATGCCACGGTTGATGCAAATAAATTGGCGTTAGATGGGACGCGTGCGGAACAATCGCGTGGACGCAGAACGGTCCTGGATGTGCTGAATGCGGAACAGGAACTGTTGAATTCGCGGGTTGCATTGGCGCGGGCCCGCCATGGTCAGGTGGCGGCGTATTTTGCGGTGTTGGCTGCGATGGGTCAGCTGAGTGCGGAAAATTTAGGTGTTGTGGTTGCTGACACTGATGAGTAAAAAAAGGGCAAGGTATGAGCAGGGATGAAATACAATCTTTTTTGGAACGAAAATTCCCAGGAGAAAAGATTAAATTTGTTGGGGCGGGTACGGATTCTACCGCGTTTCGTGTTGGAAATAAAATATGTCGTTTCCCGCATCGTGACGCAGATATCTATAAAATAGAGGCGGATTTGTGTAACTTTATTCGTCCAAACATATCTGTTCCGATTCCGAATGTTGAAATTGTTCAGGATGGGAAATATATATTTGCTGTTCATGATATGATAATGGGGAATAAATGGTCGTGGCATAAATTTTCGTGGCAACGCGCGCGTCAGGATAATCTGGCGCGGACATATGCCGGATTTTTGGCCGAACTGCATGGTGTGAATACGAACGAACTGTGTCATCGTGTGCCGGGTGCGGCGGGATATATACCGTATTGTGATTGGGACGAGGTCAAAGACTTTTTGTCACGTTTTATGACGCCGGCGCAGATGAAATGTTTTTGGCGTAATTACCTGCGTATTACGGGTGCGCCGATAGATAAAAATGATATTGTCTTTATTCATATGGGGATGAAGGGTGCTAATTCCGTTGTGGATAATGATGGAAATATTTGTGGTGTATTTGATTTTTGCAGTGGTGGATTATATGAACGCTGGCGTGATTTTGTGTTGCCGTATTTGGGGCGTAATCGTGCGTTATTCCGGCAGATTTTGCGTGAATATAAAAGATTGACCGGGGCACAACCAGACCCGGCACGTATTGCGGATCTGGCGGTGATAGAATTTTTATGGCGTCGCCGCATATTCCCTGATGGAAAATTCCAACCGCGTGATGATTATTTTATAAAAAAGAATCTGGCGGTTGCGTTGGCGCGTTTTTATCGTGTGCCGAAACCGTTTTATTGGATTATATATGCGCGCATGTCGCTGCATCAGCGTCGTATGGCGCGCCGCGCAGCGGAATAGGTGCCTAAAGGTATTTACGTCCCTGTGTGATATAATATTTGTGTGTAATATTTAAACATGGGGGCGTTATATGCAAAAAAATAAAACACGTAAAGACAAGACGGTAAATAAAAAAGTTAATCCTGTTTATGAATATATTCAGGGCCTGTATAATCGCAGTGCGCCATTACTGATATGCGAGGCTGCATTGCTGTTTTTTGCGGCTGTACTTATGATATTCCGGCCGATTGCAATGCTGTCGATGATGACATTTGTGATTGGGGTTGGTTTGATTTTATTTGGTCTGTATCGTACAATTGCAGGCTTTACTGTGTCACGTGCGCCTGGTGGTGGTTGGATAGATGTTATATTTGGTTTAATGAATATTGTTTTGGGTGTTTTGTTTTGTGTTTATCCGATGGATTCTTCGGTTGGACTGGTGTATGTGTTTATTGCGTTGTTATTGTTCAAGGCGATCAAGGCATTGATATTCGCGATCAATATGGCGCGTGCGCGTATTGGACATTATGCACTAGATTTAACTGTGGCGGTGGTATTGTTTTTGTTGACCGTGTTGTTGATGTTCTTTCCGATTGTCGGGGCGGTGGCGATGGTATATTTGTTAGCGGTAATTTTATTAATGTTTGCTGCGTCAGATATATACATGTTTATCGAATTGTTTCACTTAAAAAATCAGATCAAAGAATGAAAATAAGCCCCGGAATGGGGCTTATTTTTTTGTGTTTTTGATTACAACTGACAGCTGGATTTAACACTGGAATCGGTTGGTTCCCCGTTGGCTGTAACGCATTTTGTGGTGTCTGCCAGTGTTGCGCATTGCCAGCATTTTTGCAGGATCATTTTTTGACGTTCCATAAAGTTGCCTGATTTTTTGGATACGCACGTTTTTGTTTGTCTGTCAAAAAATTGGGTGTCCCTGTCGCATTTCATACAATACAGTTTGGGCATTTCATCTGCGATTCCCTGGTATGCGGTTGTTTCGCAAGAGATGCATTTGTTTGTATATTCTTCAAACACCTGGCCGTCGGTACATATTTGTGCGCATGACTTTGTCGTGTCGCGCCACACGTATCCCGTGCCGCATGTTTCGGGTTCTGGGGTATTGCATTCAACAGTATATGTGCCACCGCAAACGGTTTTATAGGTTCGTCTTGTGCAAAATTCATTGTTGCCCAGGGGCTTTTTTTCTTCTATGGGATCACCGACAAAGCAGTTGCCTGACTTTGAATCCGCGGCCACAAATTGACCATTAGTGGTTTCAGTGCCGCCGCAACAGCAAAATGAATTGGGTTCATTTGTACGTTTATTCTTAAACGTAAACATTTCCATATCCATATAAGATTTTGCAAAGTCATGCCCTTTGTGCTTTTTTCCGTCACATTTTTGTGCCATTGGCCCGCAGAAATAGTATCCCCAGTTGTCGCCAGTGCTTTTTTTGCCATACTCTGTTTCGTACCAACACGAATTATCAGATGCGTGCTTGTAATTTCTGGCAAATGCCCCCGGTGTTATTAACATTAATACGGCAATTGTAGCGGACAAATATTTCATGACTGGTTCTCTTCTCAGGTTTTGTTTATGGTATCTTACTGAAAACCAGAACTTTATTCAACAGGATTTTGAAACGCTTTTTTGTCCTTGGTGGTGCGGTTGTGTTGGCTATTAGGTTAGGTTGCATATCTTTTTTATGTTGTCGGGGATTGGGGTGCCTGTGGTGTTGTGGTTTGTTACCGCTTGGACACATTGTTTTTGCGTGTTGGTTGTTGGGCATTGCCAGCATTCATGGATTGCCAATTTGGAATGTGCCATCAATGTTGATTTTTTTATGCATTGTTTTGTTGTGCGATTAAAGAATTCGGTGTCTTTGTCGCATCGTTTGCAATATTTGTTTTGCGCGTCGCCAAAAATTCCCTGGTATACGGTGGTTTTGCATATTATGCATGTGTTTGTGTATTCCGATTCGTATACTGTGTCGCCTCCACATATTGGTGCGCATTCGTTATTACGCCATATGTATCCTGTGCCACATGTTTCGTTTTCTGGTGTGTTGCAGTCGATCGTATGTGTATCGCCGCACACTGTTTTATATGTCAGCATTTTACATGCCTTGCCATTTCCCAAGTTCTTTATTTCTTCTGTGGGTTTGTCGTCTGTATAACAGTTCTGGGTGTTTTTCGCTTTTTCAAAGCGGCCGGCAGTGTTGCTTGTCCCGCCGCAACAACAGTATGTATCTTCTTCTTTGGTGGTAAAAGTGAATACTTCATGATTCATCAACTGTTTTTTCATATCTCCATTGGGTTTTTCGCCGTCTAGTCTATCGGCGCCTTTGTACTCTTTGCCGCTGCACTTTATTTTGTTGTTTTTGTCAATGGGTTCCTTGCCGCAAAAATAGTAGTGCCACTTCGATTTACCTGGATTACTGTCGTAAAAGCACGAATTATCTGCACCGGCCTTATGTTCGCCCGCATATACATGGCTAATAAATGGGATTAGTATAAATGCGCCGATAATTAGTATTTTGTTCATTGATGTCCCCCTTTTTTTGTGCATCAAAATAAAAACCACCAAACAGATTTGGTGGCCGGGGGGTTAGAAAAATCAGATCATCAGTGATTCCCGACGCTTTTAGGTGAACCCTGTTTTATAACGACGGCCCCCCGGCACTTGCCGGGGTTGCAACGGTGCGATGGCACCGGATATAAAGATTTACGATGCCGTTTCGCACCGAATGATCTAAGGCTTTCTAAGGCCCCGAACACACATCTCTGCTGTTCAATGCATTAGTTTATGTGAAATACAATTTTTTTTCAATAGTAAAAAAATTATTTGTTAGCCATGCTGGGTGCCCCTGCAGGATTGGCTTCGCCGACCTTGCAAAATTTGCTGATGCAAACCGGCATACGTTCGTCTGCCTTTTTGCGGCGGTTCGACCTGCTTGCCTCGCAGGTTCAAATCCTGGGACGCACAGCATAAATTAAAACCGGCACAAGGCCGGTTTAAATTTATGGCGCGCCCTGCAGGATTCGAACCTGCGACCTGCGGATTAGAAATCCGATGCTCTATCCAGCTGGGCTAAGGGCGCATCGGGGTTATTGTATAATAAAAATTTGTCAATTTCAAGTCAGTTGGTATATTTTTTGTGCATGATGTCAGGCTATATTTCTTAAAAATAATTGTTGCGGGGTGATTTTTTAATGGCTATGATTGTGTTAACTCAAGTGATTTACCGCATCTGTATGAATCCGTAGGGTTGATCGGGTGTGGCAAAAAGCAGGGGGCGTAATAGTTCTTACTTAAAAGTGAAAGGAGAAATATAATGAAAAAATTATTGGTATTGCCGCTGCTGTGTGGCGCATTGTTGGCTGGCTGCAGCAAAGATAACTCGGTTGAAGTTCTGGGTCAGAAATGCGAAAAAATCGCGACTGGCGAAAGTGGTGATTTCTTGGCGAAATGCCCGGTTGTTCCGGAATTTGATGCAATTCGCAATGCGGGTAAGAACGCGGTGTTCTTGTCTGTAAACCCAAGCGAAGAAATCATCGCAGATGTTGAAAATGTTTATATCGACGTTGTTCCGGCTGGCACAGTTGAAGGTGTAGATGTAAATTGTTATCGTGTATTGGGTGCGGAACCGACTGTTGATGGCGAAGCGATGTATGCCGTAGAAGTTTGCGAACAGTAAAATCTGGGTAAAATATAAAAAACGGGCCACCAAATTTGGTGGTCCGTTTTTTATTATTAAAATATTTCCCGGTCCGTTTGGACCGGGTGTGTGCGCCTTCTCAGCTCCGTTATACATTATTACACATGGTAAAAATAAATTCTAATATTTTTTCTGAAAAGGTTCCTGTGCGCATTGTGGGGGATTGGGTGGTATAATCCTGGGTGAGAAAGGGGGGGTAAATGAAAAAAATTTTAAAGTTTATATTCGCGGTGGTGTTAGCATTCTTGCCAGGGCTGTTTGGCATAATGTTTACGCCCAGTGGCACATCCGATGCGTGGTATAATATTTTGAACAAGTCTGTTATGACGCCGGATGGATGGGTGTTTGGTGCGGCCTGGGCGGTATTGTATGCAATATTGGGAATTGCGTTGTTCTTGATTATGAACAGTCCGCGGCGTGGGTCTGCTAAAACAAGATCGTACCTGTTGTTTGGGCTGCAACTGGTTCTGAATGGGTTGTGGTCGTTTTTATTCTTTGGGCTGCATCAGGTTTTGCCCGCATTCGTGGTAATTTTGGCGTTGATTATAATATCGATAAAGATGATGCGTGCATTCCGGCCGGTTAATCGCAGTGCGTCATACCTGGTTATTCCATATATATTATGGCTGATATTTGCCGCTTATTTAAACGGGGTTATACTATATCTGAATTAAATTACAGTTTAAGTGTTTTAAAGTTTGCATCGCCAATGTTCAGGTATTTCAGCCCCAGTTCTTCGATATAATCGGGGCTGTATCCTTGCAACAGGGATATATGACGCTGCATCGCTTCTAGTTTATTTTGTTCCCGGGCCAGTTGTTGCTGTTCACTGTTCAGGCGCCATATATTTATGACGAATTTTTGTATATTAACCTCGCCCCAGAATATACGTATAAACATAAATGCAGCAAATATTGCAATTAAAATGCCGACTTTGCCACGAATGCCGCCGGACCAGGCGCGTGCGATAAATCCAAAGAAATTTTTGATTTTTTCATTCATGTCTGGCATTATATCACAAATGTTTACTAATAATCAAATTTTTGCTGCACCGCTTGCCGGTGTGACCGACCGGCCATTTCGTCGTATCCTGCGCGAGTTTGCACCCGAAGCCCCACTGGTGACAGAGATGATTTCGTGTCATTCTTTGGTCGGACAACATAAAAATTGCCTGCGTAATTTTGATCGGTATGGTGCAGAAGGTTCTGTTGGTGCCCAGATATTTGGTGCAGATCCAGATTTGATGGCGACTGCGGCAAAAATGTTGGCCGATAGTGGGGCGCGCTGGATTGATATAAATATGGGATGTCCTGTGCCAAAGGTTGCAACGCGCGCGGGTGCGGGTGCGTTTTTAATGCGCGATCATAAACTGGCGGGCGATATAATGCGGGCGGTTGTTCGCGCGGTTGATATTCCGGTATCTATTAAAACCCGCCTGGGGTGGGATGATGCACATCGTGATTGGCGTGAACTGATACAAATTGCCGCTGATTCTGGTGTGCGTTTTGCTGCGTTGCATGGACGGACACGTGCGCAATTATATGTTGGCCCGGCGGTGCATCCGGATGTGCATGGATGTTCGATTCCAATTATTGCAAATGGCGATATCAAGACCGCGGATGACCTGGTTCGTGCAGGTGAATTGGGTTATTGTGGTGTGATGATTGGGCGGGCACTGATGGGGCGGCCATGGTTGATTGGTACTTTGTCGGGTGGTGTGGTACCAAATAATGTTGGGGATGTTGTATTGCGGCATCTGGAATATGCGGTGGAATATTATGGTGCATCTGTTGCGGTGCCGATGTTTCGAAAGCATGCCGCGTGGTACAGTGCCGGCATGCCAAATTCTGCGGAATTTCGCATACGTGTGAATTCCATAACGGATGTTGCGGAATTAAAGGCAGAAATTTGTAAATTTTGGGGTTGCGAATTAAATATATAGATTCTATGATGGGCGTTGAATATCAGGGGAATAATCAATATGAACGAAAATACAAATATAAATGAGATTGAAACATCGGCACCGGTTGAATTGACTGCGGGCGAAATGTTGCGTAATGCGCGTACAACCGGCCGGCGCAAGCGTGAAATACCGACAATATCCAAGCAGCTGTGCATACGTGAAGAGTTTCTGCAAGCGTTGGAAGATGGTGATTATGCTGCGATCCCAGAACAGGTTTATATATTGGGCTTTGCACGTAATTATGCAATGGAATTGGGGCTGGACCCGGACGAGGTTGTTGCCAAGATAAAACGTGAAATGGGTATCGTTGGTGATGGATTGTCGGATGATTCGGCTGATGTGTCGGCGCGTGCGTCAGGGGGGGCGATACCTGGGGCGGGTGTTGCAAAGCGTGCAATGGCATTCGTGCGCCGCAAATGGAAATGGGTTTTGATCGCGGTGGCTGGACTGGTGATTTTGACGGTTTTAGCTTTGGGTATGTTTGTGAAACGTGGGGAACCGGTTCCAGATGTTCAATCAGATGTTGTTGAGGTGGTAACGACCCAGACCGTGTCAGAGCCAAAGTTTACCAAAACTGTTCGCGAACGTTTTGGTACGGAAAATCGTAATTCGTCGCGTATAATTTTGCAGGCTGTACACGAATCATGGGTAAAAATTGAAGATGGGCGTGGCAATACTGTATTTAGTCGCGTTTTGGTACCAGGTGATGTTTACTATGTGCCCAATGGTAATGGGTATCGGGCCACATTTGGAAATGCCGGTGGTATAGATATTTGGGTTGATGGTGCGTCTGTTGACAAGGTTGGTGCGCCACATACCAGAAAAACTGGTATAGAGATGGATGCGGACGCATTGCTGAAAAATACGGGCGGTGCCAAAAAATCCGATGAAGAACAAAAGGATGATTCGGATACTGTGGCAGATGCAGAATAATATGGACGGGATTTTTATTAGTTGGGGGTCGGTTGGCCCCCTTTTATCGTTTGATAAAATAATTGACAAAATGCGGCGGTGTGTATATGATTGGCCAGTATAAATTCGTGTATTTGTTTATTGTTGGGGATTTATACATGGTGAGGTAAATATATTTTTTGCCCTTTTGGTTGAAATTTTTGGTAAAATATCTATATTTGGTGAAGAAAATGGCAAACGTGATAAAAATTCGCGGCGCACGCGAGCATAATCTTAAAAATGTTGATCTGGACATACCAAAAAATAAATTGGTGGTCTTTACAGGTGTATCTGGTTCGGGCAAGTCTTCGCTGGCATTTAATACCATTTATGCCGAGGGCCAGCGCAGATATGTCGAAAGTTTGTCGTCATACGCGCGCCAGTTCTTGGATATGCAGAAAAAGCCGGATGTGGATTTGATAGAGGGATTGGCGCCGGCGATATCGATCGAGCAAAAAACAACATCGAAAAACCCGCGCTCAACTGTTGGTACGGTGACGGAAATTTATGATTATCTGCGGCTGTTATGGGCGCGTATTGGTGTGCCGTATTCGCCGGTGACGGGCCTGCCGATTAAATCACAATCTATATCGGAAATGGTCGATTGGACCATGAAAATTCCGGCGGGTACAAAAATTTATGTTATGGCACCATTGGTGCGTGACCGCAAGGGTGAGTATAAAAAAGAAATCGCATTTTTGGTAAAGCAGGGCTATCAGCGCGCAATTATTGATGGCGAATTATATGATTTATCGTCTGTGCCGCCATTGGACAAGAATAAAAAACACAATATTATGGTGATTGTGGATCGCCTGGCCATGCCGGCGGGGGATGCGGATGTGGACGAATTTCGTTCGCGCCTGTATGCGTCGTTTGAAGGGTCTTTGCGTCTGGTGCCAGGTTCTGTTTTGGTGCGTCGGTTGGATACAAATGAAGATACGTTGTATTCGCAAAACTATGCATGCCCGGTCAGTGGTTTTACAGTGCCCAAGATTGAACCGCGTCTGTTTTCATTCAATGCGCCGGTTGGCGCCTGTCCAACGTGTGATGGTTTGGGGGTGCAGTTAAATATGTCCCCAGATTTGGTCGTTCCAGACCCCAGTAAGTCGATTTTGGACGGTGCGATTGCGCCATGGTCGCGTGGTGGTATGCTTAGTCAGTATGATCACTTGTTAAGTGCGCTGCATAAACAATATAAAATCCCAATGACCAAACCGTGGCATACATTGACCGAAGATCAAAAGAACTTGATCTTGTACGGCAGTGGTGATGAACCAATCAAGATAAATTGGAATGGTTTTGTTTATGAAAAACCGTATGAAGGCGTGATTCCAAATATTGAACGTCGCTGGCGCGAATCGGATTCCGAGGCGACAAAGGCAGACTTGGCCAAATATCAGTCTGAAAAGCCGTGCCCGATGTGTCATGGGAAACGTCTAAATATCCAGGCGTTGTGTGTGAAAATAAACGGCATGGATATTATGGATGTCTGTGAAATGGCGGTGGATGACGCGACCGATTGGTTTAACGATTTGCCGAATCATCTGTCCCAGAAAGATAACGACATTGCGCGTATAGTCTTGCGTGAAATTACTAGCCGATTAGAGTTTTTAAAAAACGTTGGCCTGGGGTATTTAACCATGTCGCGTATGGCGGGAACGCTGTCGGGGGGCGAAGCGCAGCGTATCAGACTTGCGTCCCAAATCGGCAGTGGTCTGTCCGGCGTGTTATACGTTTTGGATGAACCGTCAATCGGCCTGCATCAAAGTGATAATGATAAACTGATTGATACGCTGAAAATGCTGCGTGACAAGGATAATACGGTTATCGTTGTTGAACATGACGAAGACGCAATGCGTGCGGCGGATTATCTGGTTGATATTGGGCGGAACGCTGGTGTAAATGGTGGTCGTATTATCGCGGCCGGCACGCCCGCCCAGGTGATTAAGAATAAAGAATCGTTGACGGGACAATATTTGTCGGGCAAGAAAAAGATTGATGTGCCAAAGTCGCGTCGCGCAGGTAATGGGCAATCAATCACGGTGCATGGGGCGCGAGAACATAATCTGAAAAATGTGGATGTTGAATTTCCGCTGGGGAAATTCATTGCATTGACTGGTGTATCAGGGTCGGGTAAATCGACATTGTTATTGCGAACATTGTATCCGGCATTGATGCGTGCGCTGTATAATTCCAAGATGGAAATCGGCGCGCATGACATTATCCGTGGTATGGAAAATATAGACAAGGTTGTTGATATTGACCAATCGCCAATCGGCCGTACGCCGCGCAGTAATCCGGCGACATACACCGGTGTGTTTTCCAATATTCGTGATTTCTTTGCGGGATTGCCCGAGGCCAAGGCCCGCGGCTATACATCAGGCCGATTCTCGTTCAATGTAAAGGGTGGCCGGTGCGAGGCGTGCCAAGGTGACGGCCAGATAAAGATTGAAATGAATTTCTTGGCCGACGTATATGTCGAATGTGACAAGTGTCATGGTGCGCGTTATAACGAAGAAACATTGGCTGTAAAGTACAAAGGTAAGTCTATTGCCGATGTATTGAATATGACAGTGGACGAAGCATATCGTTTCTTTATCAATGTTCCACAAATTGCGCGTAAATTAGAATTGTTAAAGCGTGTGGGATTGGATTATATCAAACTGGGGCAGAGTTCGCTGGACCTGTCGGGGGGCGAAGCGCAGCGCATCAAATTATCCAAAGAATTGGCGGCGCGCAGCACGGGGCAGACACTGTATATCCTGGACGAACCGACGACGGGCTTGCATTTCGAAGATATAAAAATGTTGCTATCTGTATTGCACGAGTTGGTAGAACAAGGAAATACTGTTATAGTAATAGAGCATAACTTAGAGGTTATTAAGACGGCCGACTGGATAATCGATTTAGGGCCGACAGGCGGCGCCGCCGGTGGCCAGGTGATCGCCGTTGGTACGCCAGAGCAGGTCGCTGCAACCGATTCGCCGACCGGGCGGTATCTGAAACGGTATCTGCCGGTGGACAAAACAAAGAACAAAACAAAGGAGAAAGCATAATGTTTGGTTTTGGAAAAAAGAAAGCAAAAGAAGCAGAAAATAAAGAAGCCGCCGCGTCGTCGATGGACGATGTGAAAATGCCATCTGGTATGAAGGAATCTGCGGCGCGTATGATGGCGGGCCAGTTTGATTTGAATGATATGCTGGCGCAATTAAAACAGATTAAGAAAATGGGCAATTTTAGCGGGTTACTGAAAATGGTGCCAGGTATGTCTGGGGCGGTGTCTGCCATGAAAGAAAAGATCAAAGACGGCAGCGTTGATGCCCAGATTAAAATATTAGAGGCGATGACGGCCGAAGAACGCGCAAATCCAGATAAAATTTTCGCCAATGCCAAAACGCGTATTGCAGAAACTGCCGGCTGCACCGTGCGTGATGTTGAACATATCATTAAGCAATATACAAAAATGAAACAGCAGATGGCAATGATCCAGCGTATGGGCGGGATGGAGGCTGTGATGCAGAAAATGCAGGCAGCGCAAAACGGTGGTATGCCGGGCGGGTTCCCAGGTGGCGTAAAATAATGAGGTTTTAAATATGGAAATAAAGTGGAAAAAATTGTTTGATTGGTCTGTGTGCGGGGTTCAACGTTATATACATTCTGCCGCACGTGATACAGTTGTATATCAGGTTGATGTTTTGTATCGCCATCATGGGGTAAGACATGTTCGCTTTCCACTGAAATATGGTGCGACAGATGCAGAACGAGAATTGGTATTGAAAAAAGCCAATGCTTACTTTGACAAAATGCATGCGAAAATGCAGTCTGATACAAAGACAAGGTAGGGTATGAAAATACTAAATAAAAAAATTGCTGCGAAAAAATCGTCCGTCGCGTGGCTGCAACGCCAGGCGGCGGATCCATACGTTGCACGCGCGCAGAAAGAGGGATATCGCGCACGTGCCGCATATAAACTGATCGAAATGAACGAAAAATTTCATTTCTTGAAAAATGGTCAGGTTGTGGTTGATCTGGGTGCGGCGCCGGGTTCTTGGACGCAATATGTTATGCGTGATTTCCCGCGCAGTCGCGTCTTTGCGATGGATTTGCTGGAAATCAAACCGATTCCGGGTGTTGAATTTTATCAGGGGGACTTTACAACAGATGCTGCGCTGGATTGGCTGGTGCAAAAATTAAATCTGCCGGCGGACGTGGCAGAAAACGGTACTGTGGATGTTGTTTTGTCTGATATGGCGCCGAATACCGTTGGGCATAAAAAGACCGACCATATTCGCCAGATGGTATTGCTGGAATACGCGTTTGATTTTGCACTGCGTGCGCTTAAACCGGGTGGGGTGTTTGTTGCAAAATCCTTTACCGGTGGCACAACAAACGAATTGCTAAAACAGATCAAGGCGCGATTCGATTCGGTGCATCATATCAAACCGCCATCGTCGCGCAAAGATAGTGTTGAAATGTTTATCGTTGCGATTGGGTTTAAAGGTTAATAAAAAGTTGACAAAGTCAAATTAATGTATATATAATTCCCTGTAAAGAAAACGGGGGATTTTAAATGAAATTAAATCGTAATGTTCTATCTCGTGGTGTGATTTTTTGTGCGGTGCCGCTGATGATGTTGTTATGTGGTCGGTCGCGCGGTGCCGGCGCGGCGACGAACCGCGTCCAGACGCAAATAGATTCTATTGAAAATCTGCGCGGCCAGGCCATGGCGCGTGTGGATTCGTGTGTTGCGCGTGCGAACGCGGCATTGGATGCGCATGAATTGCGTGCGGATAAAATGGACGCGGAATATGTGCGCTTTATCGATTCGAAATATATGATGTCGAAATATTTCAGCCCGGCTCAGTTGGACATGATACGTGATGTGGCGGATAATTGGTTGCCGGATTCTGCACGTGATACGGATGTGTATAAAAAAATCGCGATTGATTGCGGAACATTGGCGGATATGCAGACGCTGTTTGCGGATTTTGTTGCGGGCGGTGATATTGACGTATGTCGCAAGGAACTGATGGGCATTCTGGTATTTTATGAATTGCCGGGCGGTGGATATTCGGTCGGTTTTTATGATAAGGAAATAAATACTCAGGCCCAGCGCCAGCGTGCAGATTATATGAATCTGTCTGCATATCGTGACAGTCGGCGTGTGCTGAGTGCAGAAGTTCGTGCGATTGCCGATTCGACTGCGGCCATTCGCGCCCAGGTTGCGCATTATGATGAACAATTGCAAAAATTGCATATTCGTATGCAACGTATGCGGCGTCAACGTTAAAAAAATATAATACAAGGTTTGACAAATCTGTTTATTTGTGTTATGTTGTGTTTGTGCAAATAGAGGTGAAAATATGAATTTCAAACATAAAAATTTATCCAAGACTTTGGTATGTGCGTTGATGCCGATGTTGGTTGCGTGTGGTGGCGGCAAATCGCGCAATGCGGATGAAGATCGGGAAATGCAGGCGTTGGACAGTGCGTATAATGCGGCGGTTGTTGCGGAACACACTTATCTGAACGCTATGAATATGATAATGGAGGATTATAAAGGCAGCAACCAGCGTACCGGTTATAAAAATGAGGTTTTGTCGGAATATCAGATTAAAAAGCTGTTTCAGATGTCTGATTCTTTGGCGTATTATCGCGGCGAACGTAAACGTTTGTTCGGTAAAATGGTTGAATTACAGACAACAAAATAATAAAAATGCCGGAAACTCCGGCGTTTTTTTATTTCAAACTTTCGGCTGCGCTGCGGGCCAGTTCGTCACAGCGCTCATTCAATTCTTCGCCGGCGTGTCCCTTAACCCAATGCCAGTGGATTTTGATGTTTTGGGTTGCGGCATCCAATGCCATCCACAGATCCTGATTTTTAACCGGTTTTTTATCTGCTGTGCGCCAGTTATTACGCTTCCAATTTTTTATCCAAGACTGCATGCCGTTTTTTACATATTGGCTGTCGGTATGGATTTCAATTTCGCTGTGCCGATGTGCAGCGGTGACGGCACGCAGCACCGCCATCAGTTCCATTCGATTGTTTGTGGTGTCGGCTTCGGCGCCAAAACGCTCTGCGGTATGTATTCCGTCTGTTGCCACAAACGCCCAGCCACCGCGGCCTGGGTTGCCAAGACAGCTGCCATCAGTCCATATTTTTAACATTTTTTATGCTTCCTTTTTATGATATAATATCATACATGAGATACGATTCCAAACAATTACAAGCAATGTCAAATGCGGTGCGCAGTGCCGCGCTTGATGCAATTATTTCTGCGCGCAGCGGTCACGTCGGTATTGTATTGGGGGCGGCCGATATTGTAACGGATATATTTGCAAACTTTTTGCATCGGGATGCGGATAAATTCGTTTTGTCTGCCGGTCATGGCAGTGCGCTGTTGTACGCGGTATTAAAGTTATCTGGCTATGAATTGCCGGAACTTGCCAGTTTTCGAAAAATTGGCGGTCTGCCGGGACATCCGGAATTCGGTATTCCGGGGGTGTATGCCACAACGGGGCCGCTGGGCCAGGGAATTGGTAATGCGGCAGGATTGGCGCTGGCAACCAAGCTGCAAAAGAGCGAAGGGCGTGTTTACTGTCTGTGCAGCGATGGTGATTTGATGGAGGGTGTTGCCCAAGAATCAATCGCGTTTGCGGGGCGCTATAAATTAAATAACCTGATTGTTATTTGGGATGATAATGGAATAAGTATTGATGGTGTGGCGCAAACAGATATTGATATTCCAATGCGGATGGAGGCCGCCGGTTGGCATGTGATGTCGATTGACGGGCATGATTTTTCATTGATATCTGGTGCGTTGGCGGATGCGGCAACATGTGATGCGCCGGTGTTTATTCAGGCCAGGACGACTATTGGGCGCAACAGCAGTGCGGCCGGAACCCCGCGTGCGCATGGGTTGGGCTTGCCGATCAAAGAATTGCAAGATTTGGCGACAAATTTTCATTCTGATTTGGGTATGGAGTTGTGGAATGAATTTGCAGATATGTACCCTCGTGGCGGCGTGTTGCCGGCGTGGCCAGTGCCGGATATGGGCGATATAAATGTTACATGGGATACAAATACAGATGCCTCTACACGGGAATTGTCTGGACATTTCTTGGATCGATTAATGGCGTCTGGGGCAAACTTAATAGTCGGCAGTGCAGACCTGGGCGGCAGTACGAATGTAAAAGGTGAATCTGTCCAGGAAATTGCACCAGGGGAATTTATTGGTAACTATATAAATTATGGTGTGCGTGAACATGCGATGGCGGCGGTTATGAACGGTATGGCGGCCGCCGGCCTGCGCCCTGTGGGATCGACGTTTCTGGTCTTTTCGGATTATATGCGCCCCAGTATGCGTTTGGCGGCGTTGTCCGGTTTACCCGTGATATATATCTTTACACATGACAGCATTGCCGTCGGCGAAGATGGTCCCACGCATCAGCCGATTGAACAATTGCCGTCACTGCGTCTGATGCCGGATTTAAATGTGTTTCGGCCATGTAATGGTGTTGAAATTGCGTCGGCGTGGACAATGGCGTTGTCGGATACATCGCGACCATCATGTATTGTTCTATCACGGCAAAAAATTTGCCAGGTTGCAACGCCGGACAATGTTGATCTGGCGCGTGGTGCGTATGTGATACATTCAGCCGGTGTACGCCGGGCGCGCGCAACAATTATTGCAACAGGATCAGAGGTGCCATTGGCCGTTGACGTTGCAAAGAAATTAGGCACGGATGTTCGGGTTGTATCAATGCCGTGTGTATCGCAATTCCGGGCACAGTCAACAGAATATAAACAGGAAATTCTGCAAGGATACGTTGTTGCCATAGAGGCCGCAGCATCCGCAGCATGGTTCGAATTCGCCGATGCAGTTGTTGGTGTTGATACGTTTGGTGCGTCGGGCGATGGCGCGGCGGTGTATGCGAAATGTGGGTTTGATGTCGATGCAATCGTATCAGCATTAAAGTCAAAAATTGGTAAGTAATGGCCGTGTCTGACTATGTTTTTACTGCATCTAATGGCGAATCGATTCCGGTACATATTGCCGCGCGTGCAGGTATTCGGAATATAACGCTGCGCCCGAAAACGCGCCCGGTGCGCGAAATTCATATGACACGGCCGTGGTTGGTGCGTGATGTGGCGGCGCTGAGATTTCTGGAGTCAAAGCGGGCGTGGGTCGAACGGATTTTTGATCGCGCGCCATGCAAAGGGTGTGTGCATCCTGGGATGGAATTGGATTTGTTGGGGCGTCATGTGACGGTTATGCATGACCCAATACGTCGCGGGAACGATTATAACCACGATGGTACGATTTTGTATATCGGGGGCGGGGCGGATATGTTTGAACGCCGCCTGCGCGAACATATCAAGAAAGAATTTCTGGCCGAGGCCAAGAATATGATTCGCACTTGCCCGCGGGAACTTTGGCCGACGCGCGTTACGGTGCGTGATACGACCAGTCGCTGGGGCAGCTGTTCGTCGTCCGGCACAATATCGTTTTGCTGGCGGCTGGCGTTTGCGCCGCGTGATGTTATGCGATATGTCGTTATGCATGAAATGGCGCATCGCGTTCATATGGATCATTCGCCTGCGTTCTGGAAAACGGTTTCTGAATTTTATGGTTTCGGGGTAGAACGGGCGAAGCGCTGGCTGACGCAGCATGGCGGAGAACTGTATAAATTTTTTTAATTGTTTTTCATAGTTTCTTACTATGACAATCGCGGACACTTTTTGCCTAAAAAAAAGGGACCTTTAATTTCGTATAAATATTAGAAAAAATACCCCCGCAAATCCAGTGTTTTTTGCGCCAAAACTATGCCTAATCGAAACCTCCGTTTATATTAGGCAGAGGAGAAAGAATGCGCAATTTATTGATTTTATTGGGTTTTGTGGGCGGGGTGCTCTGTAATTCCGCACGCGCCGCCGAAATGGTCAATGTTGAATACATTCATCTGCTGATTGAACAAAAATGGGGAATCACGGTTCCGTACAACCCGGCACTGCAAAACGTAAAGGTTGC
>JAAVBP010000008.1 GCA_014803525.1 bacterium | reverse complement strand
CATATTTCATATAAGTATTTGCCATTTATTTTTGCAGACGCCCCCGTCAGGGATGTGCAACCATAAAACATGCTTGCAAACATACCATATTGTGCCGTACCGGATATATCACCGAACAGATTTTCTGGAATAGACGTCAGACCACTGCATCCAGAAAATGTACTATTGAACATATTTGATGCCGGGGCGCCAGATATCCCCGCAAACAGGTTTTCGGGGATCGAACCAGAAAGACCACTGCATTTGTAAAATGTATAACCGAACATATACGATGCCGGGGCACCAGATATCCCCGCAAACAGTTTTTCGGGGATCGAACCAGAAAGACCACTGCATTCGTAAAATGTACTCATGAACATACTGAATGCCGGGGCGCCAGATATCCCCGCAAACAAATTTTCTGGGATGGGGCCAGAAAGGTTGCTGCATCCATCAAATGTATAACCGAACATAGACTGTGCCGGGGCGCCAGATATCCCCGCAAACAGATTTTCTGGAATCGGGCCCGTCAGACCGCTGCAGCCATAAAATGTGCTGCCGAACATATCTTTCACTGGCGCTCCGGATACGCCTTTGAACAAATCCGCCGGTATTGCCCCCTTTAAATTGGCGCATCCGAAAAAGGTACGGTAAAATATAGGCTGCCTGCCATAGCCAAGGGTCGGGAATACAGCCCCAAGACTGCCATCTATCCCGGCAATATTTAGATTGTCGTGAAACGATATTACAGCGCTATATGATCCATTAACATCATATCCCGTTGCCTTGCCCCCGACGCCAATCGTGTGTTCGCCGGCCGATGCATATGTGTGTGAATATGTTTCCCGGTCTATGTTAGTGCGGGTAATTTCATCTATATTGCCATCGCCCCAGTTAATATAGAACGTACCCTTGGCCGATATGTCAAAACTAAACTCTGACGTGTCGGGTGTTGTTGTAACAAAGAATCGTGGCGCGGTCACGATTGAACAGTATTCTTGCTCCACATTGGTTAAAAAAAACGGATCGTGTTCAGATATAATCTCGTCCAATGTGGCGTCAATCCCGCTGAACAGATTGTCCGGAATACATCCCCCAAGTTGGGTGTGCGCAAAAGTCTGATAGAACATCAAATCTGTCGGGGTTCCCTTGACACCATCGAACAGGTTTTCCGGAATTTTGCCATAGAAATTGTTAAATCCCGAAAAAGTATAAATGAAACTGGGCTGTTGTCCGGGTTCACTGCCATCACCGATGGTTGGAAATACGGCGCCCAAACAGCCAGAGATTTTGCCAACATAATCCTCAGACAAAAATGATATTGCCGGTAGTCCCGAATCCGTGTCATACCCCGTGGCCTTGCCACCAATACCAATTACATAGTTGCCGCCATTATATTTGTGATAATAGTGTTCTTCGGTCGTGTCAGTGCGTATTATTACCTGGGATGTACCGTCACCCCAGTCTATAAAAAACGTACCTGCCGCAGATATTGCAATGTCGAATTTTACACGTGGGCGCCCCGTGGTGGTTACAAAAAACTTGGTCGGCATTTTGACCAGGCGTTTTACCGCGTCAATTGATGCGATTGTATCCGCAGCATATGTTGTCGCGTATTCACCATTGCCGTAATCTGTAATTGCCACGCCATCATTTAGCATTTTGTTCGCGCGGTCCACCGCAGTCAGCAGGTATTTCATATTCGCGGCAACCTTAGGATTTTCAAGGGCCGGGTTATATGGAACGGTAATACCCCACTGTTGTTCAATCAGTTTATGGATGTATTCAACGTTGACCATTTCGGCAGCGCGCGCGGAATTGCAAAACAAGCAGCCCACAAAACCCAATAAAATCAACAAATTGCGCATTCTTTCTCCTCTGCCTAATAAAAATGGTCCTTTCGATTAGGCATAGCAGACGCGCAAAAAATACTGGATTTATGGGGGATTTTTTTCTAACATATATTCGAAAAGAAAGGACCCTTTTTTTACGGCAAATAAAAGACTTGATTTTATTAAAAAAATCGGCATAATTGGTGACGTTCCTGCCGGCGGCATGGTGTTGTCGGCTGTATAAACCATAGGAAGAACATAAATGGCTTACTACGAAAGTGTCTTGGTTTTCCGCCAGGACTTGACCGAACCGCAGGTTAAAGAAAAAGCGGCTAAATTCACTGAAATTATCAAAGAACTGGGCGGCGATGTTAAATCGACCGAATTCTGGGGCTTGAAAAATCTGGCCTATATCATTCGTAAGAATCGCAAGGCACACTATGTTATGTTGAACATTGAATTGCCGGGTGACAAAATCGCCGAACTGGAACGTCGTGCACGTATTGACGAAGACGTTATCCGTTACCTGAACGTACGCGTTGACGAATTGGCGACCGCACCGTCTATCATGATGAAAAAGAATAACGAAGAGGCAGAATAATGGCAGTCCGTGCAGCAATTTATCGTAAAAAATCCAACCCGTTAAAGGGCAAGGTTATTGATTACAAAGATATTAAAACTTTGTCGCACTATATCACAGAACGCGGCAAAATCGTACCATCGCGTATCAGCGGTGTTTCCCAGAAAGATCAGCGCGCATTGGCAACCGCCATCAAACGTGCACGTCATTTGGGATTGATGCCGTTCGTTCGCAACAATATTGGTTAAAAATTGACGATAGACGGTGCATCTGCACCGCTCTAGTCAATTTTTGAAAAACATTTGGGATTTATCCCTAACTTGAAAAAGGACAGATAAAATGAAACCGAACGAATAAAAATCCAATTTTTTGCGTTATTAGCAAAAAATTGTTGATTTGCATCGCAAGGTTACATGACTGTCTTGCCGAAAGGCTTAATAAAAAGGACAGATAAAATGAAAGTTATTTTAACAGAGAAAATCACAAAGCTGGGCAATATCGGTGACACGGTTGAAGTTAAGACGGGTTTTGCACGCAACTTCTTGTTGCCGAATAACAAGGCCCTGCGTTGGAGCAAAGAAAATGTTGCCCTGTTCGAAGCGAAAAAGGCAGAAATCCAGGCGCGTTTCGAAGCTGCGAAAAAGACCGCAGAATCTTATGTTGATGCGGTAAAGAACGCAAAACTGCACATGATTCGCCAGGCGGGTGATACGGGCCAACTGTATGGTTCTGTATCCAGCCGTGATATTGCACGCATGTTGGGTACGGTTGCAAATGTTCCGGTTTCGTCTGCACAGGTTATGCTGGGCAGCCCGATTAAATCCATCGGTTCATTTGATACAAAAATCGCACTGCACCCTGATGTTATTGTACCGGTCAAGGTATATGTTGCCCAGACCCAGGACGAAATTGACGCATTAGTTGCAGGCAAAGTTCTGACATTCGGCACCAAAAAGGTAGAAGCCGAAGAAGAAGCACCGGCCGACGCGGAAACAGAAGATGTTGCCGCCGAAGTTGTAACAGATGTCGTAGCCGACGCAGAATAATAAATTTATTCGCAAATAAAAAAATCCCGGGACATCCCGGGATTTTTTATGGCATTTCCGCCACAACAGCTTTTAACTTTCTAAAAACATTACGCTGGCGTTTATATATAGATTCCAGCGTATTGATACGCATCATTTGATAGCCCAAGACAATTGCGCGTTCCAATACATCCGCGGGGATTTTCGCAATACCACGCTCGTATTCCAGCAATTCATTCGGCATTATGTTTAACAGTTTTGATGCATCATCATGCGATAAGTGGCACCTGCGTCGCGCATTACACATAATTATGCCCAGACGCGCCGCCGTGTCATCGATTGGTTTGATTTTTTTCATGTTTTCCTCCTTGATCTTTTTGTAAATAAAAAAGTCCGCCCTGACGAAAAGCGGTTGGAGGTTAACAACTACTGCTATCGGTAGCGCTGTTTATTCAATATATTTACAGCCCTCCAACCAATGTTGGAGTGTTTTTGACAGCAAGAGGTTGTTAAGCCCCACACCGGGCGTCACCCGATGCATTCGCATTATACCGAATTGTTTTCAAATTAGCAAATAATATAATACGTTATATGCGCACGTGACGACGGGAAATTAGTATACGACATGCACGAGAATTACGGATAAAGCATCTGATGACCAAACAATTAAAAAAACGGGGCAACGCCCCATTTTTTATTTTCTGCCTACCTCAAACTCATCGCCATATTCGGCCACAACCTGGCCGCCGATGGTGCATTTGATATCCTCGAATCCACCTTTTAATTGATTCTTTTTAATAATCTGACTGGTTATCAGGCCACCGGCCGTTCCCAACACAACACCCGCAATAGAATCAGATGCCAGGCGCGCCGTGTTAAAGTTACCATTTTTATCTTTCCAAACACTGACCCCAACACCATCAGACGCCGAACGAATGCTTTTTACCAATGTGTCTATTTTCGCACGCGACAGATTTGCGTCACCACGTATCAGCGTAATGGTCGTATCTGTTTCATACTTTGCATGCGACATGATCACGTCTATGTAGTCGTCCGCAGCCTGTTGGTTTTCTTTGATTACAATGCGCACCACACGTTCTGATGGATTTCTTACCCTCTGCTTGTTACCATTTTTTGCAACATCATTTCCCTTGGTCGCATCAACGGTACGAATTTTATTTTGATGCCTGTCATCAAACAGTGACTGGACAATATTAATACGCCGCTGGGCCAGGCCGGTATTATACTCATAGCTGGCATTTCTGTCCGCCGAACCAATCAGTATGATATAAGACTCTTCGGAAATCCCATTTAATTTTGATTTTAGTTCATTTACACAATCACTCAGCCCAGTTACCGCCGCCAGATCCTTGCCCCCGTCAGTCTTGGCACTGGGCCGATCATTTTCAAAATAAACCACATAGTCATATGCACCTTCTACATTTTCGGCATAACATTTACCATTTGGCGAATCATACGCCGCGGCCGCAAACATTGGCGCAATCACCATCAAAGAAAATACGGATAATAATCTTTTCATATGCAAATCCATCCTACATTTGCACATATTTTATCATATTTTTTTCCATATATAAAACAAAAAATTCCCCGCAAATTGCGGGGAATTTTACATTCGGTGCCAAATTATTTCAAAGCTTCAACAATCTGGTCATACGGGATTGCGCCCGGGAATGCCTGTTCACCGATAATCAGATACGGTGTACCAGAAATATCAAAGCGCTGGGCCAGGTCACGAACATTTTCCAATTCGCGCGCAACGGCTTCGCCCTTCATATCTTTTTCCAGCTGTGCAACATCCAAGCCCGCCTCGGCCGCCAATTTCATAACGTTTGTATGTACGGTTGACGCCAAATTTGCCTGATCTTTTAAATCTGCCTGGGTATAATATTCACGATCCATCAACAATTTATCCAATGCAGCGGCTTTGTCATCACCCTGCTGTTTCGCAGCGATAACAGCCTTGGCCGGCGCATCCGACAACGGACCATGGATAGAGAAGTTCTTTAAAACAACACGAACATCATCACGTTCTGCCATTACACGCGCCAATTCACTGTGTACACGGCGGCAATACGGGCAAGAATAGTCAGACCACAGGAAGATTGTCTTTTTCGCCTTAACGTCACCCCAAATCGGTGCATCTGCAGTCATTTCATCCATCTTGCTGCGAACGTATTTACGTACAGCCTTGTTTTTTTCAGCGTTCTGCTGTTCCTGCATGCTGGAAACCATTTCCTGCAAAATCGCCGGATTGACAGATGTCAGGTAATACGGCATATACAGGCGGCATACACAGCCTGCAATCAACATAATGGCAACCAATTTAATGGCTTTCTTTGCCAATATGATAACAGCACCGGGGTTCTTTGCATCATGTTTCAGCAGCATGCCGCCAAACAAGAACAGAGCAATCGCCAGTACCAAGACCAAAATCGTCCAAGTCATAGTTTTTCTCCTTTTCTGTTGAACGATCAAACACTAGCAAATCATGATAAGAAACACAAGGAATAAATGTTGTACCATAAACTAAATTTTAACATCATCACGCAACATTAATCGTGCCGGTGGAATTGTCGCCCCCATCAACATGGTCGCATGTTCCAATAGTCGACGTGTTGTACCAAATGTCAGTGGTAACGGATACAGTTTATCTGCGTATGGCGCGCCGCAATTCACACACACAGCGCGCGCCGTACGCGGGGATAAATACCGCAAATCATCCACGCCACCACATCCTGCACACCGGTCCAACTGTAATGCATAACCGATACCAGAGAGAAATTCAACCTCCCACCCCAGATAGGCGGCGGCCGCATTTTCCCCGCCCAGCGAATTCAGTAAAACCACAGTCTGTGCATATATGTTGGGGTATGATTCACGCTCTGGCAAAAATGTGCCAATTAAACTAAATGCCGCATTCATCAGTCCCAGACGCATTGCATCACACATCAATGGCGCGGCCATGTTACGCGTGGCCTCCCAATGAAAAACGCCCAGTTGGGAATCCAGTCGCGCATTCCATATTACGCCACCCATCTGGCCGACCAATGGTTTATTCTTTTTCGCAATCTGGGCCGCACGCATAACGCCCCCCACAACACCATGATCGCGTGTAAATATACGCGCAATTGCATCGCGTTCCGCCAGTGGCCGCAATTCTATCAAAATGCCATCTGATTCCAGTTTCATATCGAATAAAAAACCGCCGCAAGACCGGCGGTATATTTACTATTTTGTAACCACCCGGTCATAAACCCTTTTGTTTACCTTTACCGGATATTCACGTTTCAAGAATGAATCATAATCATCAGCAACCGTGTGCGTGGACATATTTTGCATTTCTTTGCGCAATGCGGCTTTTTTCGCATTATCCATCGCCGGCATGTTTTCATTCTTTACATCCAGAACATAGAACGCATTGTCATCTTCTACGATGATTTTATCACCAGCATTTGCGCCATATGCTGCCGTCAATACTTTCAACGGTGCACCAGATGTACGTGATATTGTCTTGGCGGTTATACCGGCGGTTTTTTCACCCGCACGCACCGCAGTCAACATTTCATTCGCACGAACATATGCCTGCTTGCGCTGCTGGGCCGTGCGCCAATCATTGACCAGGCCAGCCTTAACACTGTCAAATTCTGCATTGTGACGTGGTATAACCTGCTCTACCCGTGCAATAACAAATCCCTGATTGGTTTCCAACAATTCGGATTCTGTACCCTCGGCCATATCAAAGATATTTGCAACCATCTGGTCGGACAATATGGCATCCACCGGCCGATGTTCACGATCAAACGTCCCCAAAGACACATAACGGGCGCCATGCTTCTTGGCCGCGGTGGACAATGTTTCACCACCGATAATATCATCTTCCATGGCCTGGGCACGAACCAGTGCCGCATCATACTGATCAGGCTTGTTCATTTCCGCCGGAACCAGAACATATGATACCGTACGCGTTTCTTCGATTACATGGGGATTTTGCGCATAAAATTCACGCAAATCATCATCTGTCGGATTTTGCGCCTGAAAATCTGCAAACCGTACCGTTGCATATTCAATATCACGGGTGACATATCGCGCATTGTACGCCGCCATCACCGCGAATTCCGGCACCGGCACATCAACGTTCAGCCCCCCCAATACCATCGTGCGCAGATCCTGGGCACGCAGATAATTCGCATAGTCATCTTCGGTGTATCCGGTATTAGACAACACATAATCAAACCAAAATGGCGAGAATTTTCCATTCTGTTGGAATTCAGGCAATTCGCGAATTTCACGCGCAATGCGCGCATTCGTCACCACAAAGCCCAAATCGCGGGCACGTGCCTCTGCCATGGCTTCGGACGTCAAACGCGCCATAACCTTGTCTGCAAATTCTGCGCCAGCGGCCGCATCGGTATATACGACACGCTGCTGTTCCTTGCTCAGTTTTCCCATTTCCTGGGCACGCACCTGATTATACTGGGTGACATTAACCTTTTGTCCACCGACACGCACCAGAACATTATCGCCGACCGCGCCGCCAAAAATCCATTCCGCAACGCCCCATCCGACAAATGAAAAAGCCAAAATTCCAATTAAAATCTTTGCAACAGGTTTTTCTGCCGCATTACGTAAATATTCTAGCATTTAATCCCCTTTTGCGATACCATAGCAAAACGCAATAAATAAAATCAATTAAAAAAAGGGGAAAATTCGTATGAAAATTATCGCCGGAAATTGGAAAATGAATGGATCAAGCGATGCATTAAAAAATATGCAGGACGCATTGCGCGATGTCGACACGCAAAATACAGTCATACTGTGTGTACCATTTACCATGCTGACACCGGACGGTGGCCGCGCGGCCATCGGCGCCCAAGATGTTAGCGCACATGACCACGGCGCCTTTACGGGCGAAGTATCGGCCCAAATGTTACGTTCGGCGGGTGCAAAATATGTTATCGTCGGGCACAGCGAACGTCGCATGTATCATGGTGAAACCAATGACATTGTCCGCACAAAGGCGGAATCTGCCATTGCAAACGACATCATTCCGATTATATGCGTTGGCGAAACAATGGATGAAAAACAGGCCGGCAAAACAATGTCTGTGATTGAATCCGGCGTACGTGAATCCATTCCATCAGATCCGCGCGGGAAAATTATTGTTGCGTATGAACCACGTTGGGCAATTGGCGCAGGCCTGACCCCGACAGCGGCCGAAATCGCGACTGCACACGAACTGATCGCAAAAACACTGGAATCAATGGGCCTGGGCGGCACACCAGTACTGTACGGCGCATCGGTCAAAGGAAACAATGCCGCCGAAATAATGTCGATACCAAACGTTGATGGCGTATTGGTTGGCGGCGCATCCTTGAAACCTGATGATTTCATACCTATAATAACAGCAGTAAAATAAATATATAGTGTGATCCGGGGGCGCATCCGCCGTCCCCCAAAATATTATATGGATGGTATGAAATGGAAAACAAAGAAGTAAAAGAACCAATCATAGAAGAAGTATCCGTTAACGACGGTACGGAAAATATAACATCGCAACAGCCTGAACATCCGACCATCACCGGTGCGGACACGGTACAAACCGCCGATTGTGGCACCCAGGTAGACAGCCTGATTGCCGAAATCAAAGAATTAAATGACAAATATCTGCGTATTGCAGCGGAATTAGAAAACACACGCCGGCGCGCAACCCTGGATATTGATGCCGCCGCCCGTCGACGTGCAATGAATGTCGCAGAAAAATTTCTGCCCGTAATGGATGCGGCGGATGCGGCGTTAAAACACACACCAGATGACGACGGCATCCAGGCAATGGCCCGCGCGATTGGGGCCGCATTTGCCCAAATCGGCATTGTTCGAATAGAATCTGTGGGGGAAATGTTAAACCCACAATTTCATAATGTGATCCAGGCAATCCCCGCGCCGGATGGCACAAAATCAAATACAGTTATCGAAGAGATGCAGTCCGGATACATGTTCGGTGACACGGTTCTGCGCACGGCCATGGTTGTGGTTGCAAAATAAGATTAGCAAAACCAAATCAGCGCCCCATTGGGGCGCTTTTTATATTCCAACGATCCATTGTTCCGATTATTTCCATTCCGCCGGAATATCGGCATAATCATCCAGCTCCGTGGCACCAGAATAACAAGAACCCACCTGGGTCGTGGCGGCACTTGGCCAGATTTCATATAAATATTTACCATTTATTTTTGCAGACGCCCCCCTCAGCAAGTAACAATTATAAAACATGTATGCAAACATACGGTTTTGCGCCGTGCCGGATATTCCCGCGAACAGGTTTTCCGGGATTGACGTCAGCCTATGGCATCCAGAAAATGTGTGGCTGAACATAAATGATGCTGGCGCGCCCGATATCCCGGCAAACAAGTTTTCCGGGATGGATGTCAGACGACTGCAGCCGGAAAATGTGCTTTCGAACATATTTGATGCCGGCGCGCCAGATATCCCCGCAAACAGGTTTTCTGGAATCGGGCCCGTCAGACCACTGCATCCATAAAATGTGCTACTGAACATAGACTGTACCGGTGCGCCAGATATCCCCGCAAACAGGTTTCCCGGGATCGAACCAGAAAGGTTGCTGCATCTAGAAAATGTGCTACTGAACATATTGAATGCCGGGGCGCCAGATATTCCGGCGAACAGGTTTTCGGGGATGCTGCCTGTGAGCCCGCTGCATTCGTAAAATGTACCATAGAACATACTCTCTGCCGGTGCGCCAGATATGCCAGAAAACAGGTTTTCCGGGATGGAACCAGTTAGCCCACTGCATCCGGAAAATGTTTCAAAGAACATATCTAATGCCGGCGCGCCAGATATCCCCACAAATAGGTTTTCGGGGATGCTGCCTGTGAGCCCGCTGCATTCGTAAAATGTACCATAGAACATACTCTCTGCCGGGGCACCGGATATCCCCGCGAACAGGTTTTCTGGAATCGATCCCGTCAGACCGCCGCATCTGTAAAATGTGATACTGAACATACTGGATGCCGGGGCGCCAGATATTCCGGCGAACAGGTTTTCGGGGATTGATGTCAGACTGCTGCAGCCGGAAAATGTACCGTCGAACATACTCTCTGCCGGGGCACCGGATATACCCACGAACAGGTTTCCCGGGATAGGCCCAGAAAGCTTACTGCACCCATAAAATGTTTCAAAGAACATATCCTTCACCGGCGCACCCGATATCCCCGCAAACAGGTTTCCCGGGATAGAGCCGGTTAGCCCGCTGCATCCAGAAAATGTGCTGCTGAACATATCTGATACCGGGGCGCCAGATATCCCTGCAAACAGGTTTTCGGGGATAGAGCCAGAAATGCTACTGCACCCGGAAAATGTCTGATAGAACATATACCGTGCCGGGGCGCCTTGGATCCCGGCAAATAGCGCACCGGGGATACTGCCTGAGAGGTTACTGCAACCGGAAAACGTGCTATAAAAGCGTGGTTGCAGGCCCTTTGTGGCCCCATCACCGATGGTTGAAAATATCGCCCCCAGACTGCCATCAATTCCCGAAACATTTTTATTATTTGAGAAAGATATTGCAGCGACTAGATTAGATGTGCTGTAACCTGTTGCCTGGCCGCCAATGCTGATAGTGTATTTCCCCGCGGTGCTATAAGTGTGTTTGTATGTTGTAGACGCTATCTTGGTGCGCTTGATTATTTCTGTATTGCCATCACCCCAATCAACCATAAAAGTACCCTTTGCGGACATTTTGAATTCAAAGCTGGTTGTGTCGGCGGTCGTGGTTACAAAAAATTTGGGTTCTATACGAATTAAACGTTTGGCCGCATCGTTTGCCGCAACGGTATCGGCCGCGTACTGTGTGGCATATTCGCTGTGCAGATAATCCGTGGTCGCATCACCATTCAACCGTTTGTTCGCAATATCCACCATCCCCAGCAAGTATTCCATATTCGCCGCAACCTTTGGATTTGTGACATTTGGGTTATATGGAATTGCAATGCCCCATTTTTGTTCGATCAGCAGATGTATGTATTCAACATTAACCATCTGGCCGGCGTGTGCGGAATTGCAGAACATCCCGCCCACAAAAACCAATAAAATTAATAACTTGCGCATTCTTTCTCCTCTGCCTAATAAAAAGGGTCCTTTGGATTAGGCATAGTTTGGGCGCAAAAAACACTGGATTTATGGGGTATTTTTTTCTAACATATATTCGAAAATAAAGGACCCTTTTTTTACGGCATTTTTTATTTTAGTACGCCGCAAGCAGGAACAACTTTTTAACAATTTCACTTTTTAATTTTTTCACTAAAAAATCCCGCAGTTGCGGGATTTTTTTTATCTTTGCATCTGTTTTATTTGCGCATGAATGCCATTGATCTGTTCCATTATCATTTTTTCATCATAACTGTATGATTTGGAAACCAATCTTACAAATTTTTCCACATCCGGATTGTCTATGAAATATGATGTCTTTAAACGAAACGACAAACGCTTTTTACCAAATCGGTCGACGCAATACTTGGAATTATGCTGCTGTGCCCATATACCATTACGGTTTAACAGGTAACGTACGACATCAACATCATTGGCATCAACCGGGAAATAATACCAATACTGTTTACCATTGCTGGCATGCATAATCAAATTATCCCAGGCCAAACGATTTAAAATTGCCGCATCATCTTTATAAAACGGCCCAACCTGCTGGCCCATATATTTCGGTGCAAACCAATTTTTTATTTTCTGAAATATTTTCATAACACAACCACCTTTTTCGCTTTTGTCAACGTTATCATACTAAAAGATTTATTTTTATCAAGCTTTTTTTATATCCCAATTCTGTGGTGCAATTTGAACATAAATACGGTTTCATTTCCAAATTCATCCGTATTATCTGGATTAATTCTGTAAACCAGCCCCACTGCCCCATCGGTAAACGCCCCAAGTGCATGATGATACATACCCGTCAGGCGTGTTTCGCGGCGCCCCGCACGCAGATCCAGACTGCGAACCCCGGAATCAATTGCCGCAATATCGAACCGGCCGTCACCAGAATCCGTCACATCATATTCAGCATATGAATACCGCATCCGTCCCGATGTCACCGCCAACGGCCGTGCCGCAACCAATTCTAATCCACCAAATTTCATCCCAATGGCGAACGCGTCAGAATCAATCGCACTTAATCCCATAATATACTGGCCCGATGGATCCGCCGTGGTACGCGCAAATGTGCCGCGCGCCATCATGGAAATATTATCTGCAAAATTATAACGCCCAATCATATCAATATATGATGTATCACCACCACCCAACGCCAACAGGCCGCCTGTCTGGGCGCCAAGTATTGTATCCGTCTCGCGCAGGATACCGATTGATGTATCAAAATTCAATTTCTGGGCGCCCCACCCGGCCGTAAACGCCGCACCATGCATCAGACCCAAACGTGCCGGTGCAAATTCGGCCGATACTGTCGGATCATTTTCCAGCAAAGTATCATCTGTTATTGCGCCAGAAAATGCGCGCATTCCAAAATTCCAACGCCCCATCGAATAACGCGCATCACCATGCATGGCGTCCGATGCCAGGGACATTATCGGATTTGCCATACCACTAAACAGCCCCGCCCCATCTGTAAAGCGATGCTGATACCCGGCATCTAATTCCCAATTACCGCGTGAAAGTCCCAAATGCATCGTATCCAATCCGCCCATATTATCAGAATACATACGCGGCGATGTTGTCATGGAAAAACGCAAATCACCCATTTCGACCGAATTATCAGACACGTCTATTTTCAAATCATCAAAGACATCCGTCATATACAGGCCGCGACGACGTGACGCCCCCAGACTAAATTCATTTTCCCAAACGCGCGGCAGGCGCAAATCCCCGTCGGCACTTTCCAACACGTCAAAGAACGGTGCGCTGATTGATGCCCCACGTCCACCAAAGGCCGAAGACATACGGAATTGTGTACCGGATGCCGCCCGCCAATACGCATTACCGGATGCCGATACAATTTTTGATCCATCATAAAAATATATGTTTGTCCCGGGTTTTGTCGCACGTTCCAGGTTAATAAGTCCATAACCGAAAACTTCCTTAAAGACATCCAAATATTCTTCGCCATTTGTCACACGCTGTGCATATTCATTTGGCAATTCATACATTCCCTGTAAATAACCACGCAATGTATCCTTGGATAATATATTACCGTCTGTTGATGTCCCCAGATACGGCCCATCCGCGGTCAGTGCTAATAACGTAAACAGCTGTTTGTTATTCATATATGCAAATGCAGATTTCACCGCGCCAACCGCACCCGCGGCAGATGCCACCGCCAATTCATCTGTAATTCCGGCCGACGCAAAACACCATGGATCAACGCCCTCGGCGCCCTGGCCAGCAACACCACAAACGCGCGCCTTGTAATACTTATCATCTGCGGTATTATCCGGTGTCCCATTTTGATCCTGCCATTGGGCCAGTTTGTATGAAGACGATGGCAAATAACCACTAACCGTTTTTGCATTACTTGTACCATTTTGCAATCCAACCGCAACAACAGACATAAACAAGTGATCCAAATTAGCAAACACCAATGGCGCCGCATTTTCAAACGATGCCACCTCTGCCCGTCCCAGATAACCAGAATTGCCGGTATCACTGGCACCGGTTGAAAACAACACCAATGGGAAATAAGTCGACCCCAGCTCTGTAAAGAAGCTTTGCGCATCAACACCCGGAACATATCCATCAGTATCATCGCGATTATAATACTGATTTACATATGATATGAAACCTGCATTACGAACAGTGTTATCCGCCCCCAGAGACAACACATCATCGATGTTTTTCGCACCATTCATACGCAGTGCTGGCACAACACTGGCATTGGCAATAACATCAACCAATGAACGTCCACCTGACAAATCCCCCGCAAACCACAAGGCCCCAGACTTACGCAATGCTTTGTAATTATAATAATCAATCGTCCCTATTTCCTTGGTCTGGGTCAACACGCCATCTTTCAGGGCATACGCCTGACTTATCTTGCCATCGGCCGCCGCATCAATATACAGCAAACCATCTGTCCCGATATATCCGGTATATTTCGTCGGTGTTTCCGTACTGCCATCTGGCAAAACCTCGGTCGCGTTAAATGTCAACAAATCATTCCCCACAGGCGACGTAATCTGAATCTTCATTGTTTTGCCAAACAATGTAATCGTATCATTATCCGCCAGACTGCCACCGGCCATAACATAAGACCCGGTCTGGGGCGTTCCCGAAACACTTTTCATACCGGTACCACCACCGGTACGAAATACCGTCATCTGGCCGTTTGGCATAAAACCAAAAAAACTTGCATCTGTATATCCGGCGTCCTTGCCCCCAACAATCTGTGCCAACAAATTATTTTCGAGCGTTGCCTGATTATTATGTATTACAGTTCCCATACCGGCTAAATCAAAATTCTCTAACAGTACCGGATCTTCTGTAACCGTACTATCAGCTAAACTGGCCCCAGATGTCACGGCGTTATTATAATACTTGCTATAAATCCGATCCTTGGATGCAGGATTTAAAACGGTACCATTTACCTCTGAATATAATAATACATCCCATCGCCCCAGTGTTTCATCCCATTCACCCAACGAAGTATTGGGCGCGGCATTAATTCCATTCTGGCTAATTACAGATACATTAACCGGTCGCCCACCTTGAACAACACTGCCATCCAATACATACAAATAATTTCCAGACGCATCTTTTAACGGATATGCCGTATATGGCGCCGTCCCCAGGCGCAAAGTACGTTGACCCAAATACCCCCGCGCCAACGGCGAATATCCATGCATCATTAACAAGTAATTTTGATACTGGCTGTTTGACATAAATGCAAAATTATCTTTCAAGATGCCTTCTACGGACGGACTGTAATAATCTAAATTAGCGGTATAATTTTCCGCCTCGGATTCTGCATTCGGCATGGCGGGACCATATGGCAGGGTTATTTTCGCAGTCGCCGTTCCACCACCACTGTTATCGTCGCCGCCACCATTATTCGGACGATCACCACTGCCGCCACTGGAACTGTGACTGCCACCGCCATCAAACGCATCGGTTAGTAACAACAGCCCCCCTACGACAACGGCGGCACCCGCCGCCGCCAATGTCAGTGTATGGGCGGAAGACAGCCCGCTAAACAATCCGCCACTTCGCTCTTGCTTGTTCCGGCTGTTATATTTTTTTATTTGTTTATCACACTGTGATGCGTCCGCACCATACATCTGTAATATCTGGGCCGCACGCACGTCATTATTCATCAGCGCCGTGCACACAATAGACAATCCCGTAGAGTCAACAAAATTAACATCCGCGCCGTTATTAACCAACAGCTCTACCTGGGCAATATCGGCATTCTTGGCCGCCGACAATAATTGCGCCGCGACCATAAAATCACTTTGCGCCGCCATCACAGACGCAGGTGAAAAAAATAACACGAACAATAAAAATCTGATATATTTCATGATAACATCTCTCTACACACGCGATTTTAACATACGTTTGAATTATCTGTCCAGACAAAAATGCACGATACAAAATAATAGGCCCACCAAATGGCAGGCCTGATATATATTGTTGATAAATTATCTGCATTTACCGTTAATTACTTCGATGGTATATGTTCTTTCGATTTCCACCTCGACCGATACAACACGTGGTTTGGCCTTGGGCTTAGGTTCGGCCACCGGCGCCACTTCGCAACCATTACCAACAATATTTACGGTACCATTGTTAATCCCGATAACGGTCTGCTGAACCACCGGCGCAGTTGTTGTTTCCGCCGGTTTTGCCGGGCGAGATTTTTTCTTGGCCGCCGCACGCTTTTTTGCCGAACGCGCCGGTTTTGCCACAGTTTTGACCGCCGGCTGGGCCGCATTCTCGCACGGGCACGGTTTTACGCTGTCCAGACGTACTTCTACAGAATCCATACGTTCTTCCAGGTTATTGATACGCGCTTCATGATTGCTGACAGCGTCTTTCAAATTCTCGGTCGCACGCACCAAGTCAGAAATTCTTCTGTCATTATTTTTGGAACGCGCATCCGCGTTTCTTGATACAGAATCAACCTGTGCAATTACCGCATCCTGGTTTTCGTTTGTTGCATGCTCTTTATCCAGACTGCTGCACTGTTTCATATTCCACATAAACAGTCCAACCATCGCCGCCCCAATCAGCCACGGTTTTGCCTTTACCAATGTTGCTCTGTTAAACTTAGCCATTATGTTTACTCCTTACTTGTCATAACCAAGCGTAGACAAATTATGCAAATTTGTCAATTAAAAAATATTTTTTCTGCTTTACGCACGTATAGTATTTTTGATATAGTTGTAAAATAAAGAGAGAAATGAATAAAAAATTACTATTTTTGGCAATTATATTCACAACCATCCCCGGATTGGCCATTGGTGCAACCACGTGTTCCAAGGCAAATCTGACCCGCTGTCTGGATTCTGCATGTGCAATAAATGTATCGTCCAATCCGGCGGCCCGGTGCCAGTATTGCGGCACGTCATCAGCCGGCGAACCAACCGCGGGCAATGCAATGCGCAGCGTATCTGTTGGCACGTCTGCGAAATATTCTTTTACAGACAAGGAATTAAAAAAGGCCCCCGATGACCCGGGCGCACGTTACACATGGGCAACGGCCGAATGTATTAAAAAGGTTGAGGGATGCACACCAGATGATGTAACGGATACATATGATGCATTGATTGAACAATCGTGCAAGGCCGCCGGAATATCGGCCCAGATGGCCAGTTTGCGTGCGGCGGCATCTAAAAAGAAATCAAATGCATCGTGCCAGACAGATATTCAGGCATGCTTGATTGATACCACACGTTGTGGTGCTGATTACAGCGCGTGTGCCGATAATGCCGACTTTGATAAATTCTTTGCCGCATGCAGTGTAACGGCCACCGGATGCGATGATTATGCGTCATCAATACGCACAGACCTGTTGGCGGCGCGCGATAACGCAATTAACAATGCGGATAAAATAATAGAAACCATTGTTGCGTCATACCAGACCGCACGCAACCAGAAAGAGGCGTCTGTTCGTACAAACTGTACCGATAATACGGGCCGCGAATCATGCATCACCACGGTATGCGAACGCAGTATGGCCCACAAATGCGCCGCCGGATATGAAGCAGAACGCAGCATGGCAACCCAGCTGTGCAAGTTCCATGATGTGGCGTGCGCAACCCTGAAATAAAGAAAATAAAATGAAGCCAGTCCAGACATCTTTTAATTTTTTTGATTTTATGCGTCGCACCGGTCTTCGCACTGCGATGGTTGCGCTGATTGCCGTAATCGGAATGGACGCATATGGGGCGAACGTGGTATCCCGCGGGTCTGGCACAACAACGCGTGCGCCACGTGCGAACAATGCCGAAACCCGCATGCCAACATTAAACAGCCGCGCACAAAGTCTGTCGTCGACACCATCTGCGACAACGTCTGAACCGGCCGCGAACGCGGATACAACACCAGAACAACCCCAGGATCCAACCCCCACCCCAGAAATCACACCAGACGATGGTCCGGTTATAATAGAAAACAAGTCTTCTCAGTTTGATACAACACTGACCACAACGGTCAGCGATGGTGGCACGGATGGGAATTCATCCGACCTGGCCGAGGCAATTCGCCGCCAGCGCGCGGCATTGGACACGCAAAGTGCGGTTAATGCGGCACAGACTGCCGCGGCGACATCATTATCATCTGGCCAAAGTGAATGCGACATTGGTTTACGCCAATGTATGCAGGAAAAATGTGGTTCGGATTATTCAAAATGTGCCGGCGATGGCGACACCATATGGGGCGACAAAATGGATGCGTGCCGACGCAACACCACATGCACCGGACATCAGTATCAGATGTTCGCACCCGAGATCAAGGCCGACCGTGACACGAACGCCAAACTGGCGGCGTATAATAAAATCATAGAATGCGGAAATTCGTACAATTCTTGTATTGTTGAACAATGCGGCGTAACGTATTCCAAATGTCTAAGTAAAACAGCGGAAAACGCCGCCATTGCCGCATGCGAAAAGATTGCCAAAAATTGCACCCAGCAAGACAGCGGTCTGGCATCCCGCACAATGAATGTGTTCGGCACATTACGTCAAGACGCTGAAAAAACAATCGCTGCGGATGAAAAACGTCTGTACGAAATGCGTGATCAAATGCGGTCCCAGTGCCAGCGTCTGGGCGCAACATTTGATGACCGCAGCCTGGTCTGCGTATTTACGGTGAATTTCTTTGCGGGCAATTCGACAACACCAACGGCATCGAAAAAACTGTATGGCGGCAGTACATTTGACTGTCATCCGGACTGGTTTGGCATTGACGTTACAACATTCAAAGAAAACGCATATCGTTTAACACGCGATCAAACAGCGGCATCGTCGGCCATGCTGGGGTCCGGTTTGGGCCAGGCGGTTGGCGCCCTGACATCCGGTGCGGTTGATCGTGCAATCGACCGTCAAAAGGCGGAAAACGCCGTAAAGCAGGCCGAGAAAGAGCACGAGGCAAATTATGGTGACAAAGATGCTGCCAGCAATAATGTACCCAAGACAAACAATAATACTGACACAGATGATGCACCAGCATCAGATGCCACGAATAATAACGCATCGGATTCCACAAAAGCGCAAAATCAAGCCGCCGCCCAAAGACAAAAAAATAGTGATAAAATTGATGAAAAAATTAGCGCGGGCACCCAGGCACCAGGCACAAACGCCATAAAGGCGGCAGAAAATATATCCGCCACAATACGCCCACTACCAACAACAGCACAGACTTCATCAAACTCGTCAACCGCGGGGGGGGATAAAAAATAACAAAATATTTAAATTCCAGGGCAAATACAAAAACGCAACAGATGCATACGAGAATTTTATAAAACAACATTGTGAAATTAACGACAAAGGTGAACCAACAGGTATAAAAACTAATGATGATGAATGCATAAAACAAATATCTGATTCATCAGAATATACAGAGGCAGATTTAAAACAATGCAACCAAGAATTGGATACATGGTGTAAAAACGAAGGGTCAAATATAGCTTTTCATGCTTTGCACAAAAACTATATATAACAGGGCAAGATTAATGAAAAACAAAAAAAACATATCTTTTACCAGTATTATTGCAATCATGGCGATGTTCAGCGCCCTGCCCGCCATGGCCATTGATATATCCGGCACCGTACATACAACAGACACCGGAAAAAAAGAACCGGCTGCATTCGCCACAATACAAAAACCAAATACCCCCATCGGAACCACCACAGATGAAAACGGGTATTATGAACTGAAAAATCTGAATATCGGCGACACAATCCAAGTAAGTTACGTCGGCCAACAGACACAGACGTTTGCCGTCGAAGATGGAAAAACATCATATGATATAATCCTGAGCGCGGATTCCCAAACCTTGCAAAATTTTGATATTACGGCAAAAATATGTAGCAAGGCGGATTTACAGGCACTGCATGCCACCAAAGGCGTTATATCCAAAGAAACAGAAAAATGCATTCCAACAAAATGCGAAGAACCACGCTACAGTCTGCGCAATGCAGAAACCAAAACAGACGAGGCTGGTCTTACATACACCATATCTGGTGAATGCTTTGATACCCAGGGTACACCATGTAATCCAATGCCAGATAATGCCACCGTTGCGCACATGGAAAACGGCGAATGTGTTATAAAGAAATGTGCTGAACCGCAATACAGACTAATAAACGGCACATGCATGAACATGGTGGGCCAGGATTGCACTGATAAAATATCACACTCTGTAACCGCCACATATCAGATGGACGGCGATAAATTAGTATGTCGTGTTGAAAAATGTGATGAACCCGGATACGTACCAAACGATAAAAAGACCAAATGTGACGAAAGTGACGGGCCGTGTACCGACACCCAGATAAAGGCCGTTGCAAACGCCACAGCGGGCAGTCTGCGCAAGGGCGAATGTGTTATCACCGCATGCGCCAAAGGATACCATCCATCCAAAGATGGTAAAAAATGCGATCAGGCAGAATTGTCTGAAAAAGGATCCCAGGATAAAATAAATGATCTGAAAGACAACGCCCAGGCAATGAAGGACAAGGAACAATCCACTGCGAACAAAGCACTTGGCGCGGCGGCAATTGGCGCGACCGGTATCGGCGGCATGAATTTGATGTCGGGACTGGCCGAACAAAAGGCGGATGATGCCGCCGAAGAAGATATGAAGGCCTATCTTGCCACATTTGTCTGTGATTATGGCCAGGGTCGTAATATCCGCGGTGGCCAAACCGCAATAGAGGTTCCCGGCGGCAACGATCTAATCGGCGCGGCGACGGAATATCGGGCACTGGCGGCGGATTTAAAAGCACGCAAAGAAGCCCTGGGGAAACAACCGGGTATTGAGTCCGAGGTTATATTTGACACCGCCGAAACAGGCCTGTACGACAATGTCGGCATGGGCCGTCAAAGTGGCGCATATACATCCCTGTCGAGGGCATTAACAGATGAAACCAGCGCGGATGCCGCCGCATGGGCCCAGCAAAAGGCCGACACCGCATCCAAGGTAAAAATAGGCGCCATCACGGCCGGTGCGGGTGCAATTGGTGGATTAATTGGAAACCTGGCCATAAACAGCGGTAAAGACAAGAAAAATCAATTAAATGATATTTTACATAAACGCGAGTATGATAAGGCACGCGAAGAAATTCGTAAGGAATTGTCCCCAATAGAGAAAAAATCCGAACAAGAAGCCATAACAGAATCACCACAGGTGGAAGAATCCAAGGAAGAACCAAACGAAATTTTACCGGATACAACACCAAAACCGGAACAACCAACCATACAGGAAAACACACCGATCACACCAGAAGCAGATTCTGTGAAACCGCTTTTTACACTGTATGATAAATCGTTATTTGACAGTGGCAAATTTGACCTGAAAGAATCAGCGAAAACTGATTTGAACACGGTTATTGAAACATTAACCAATAATATTGGCCAAGACACGACATTTAAAATAGTTCTGGCCGCACATACAGATTCAGATAGGATATCGCCTTATGGAAATTTATACAAACAAGGCGTGAAGAATAATGAGCAGCTGGGCAAAAAACGTGGCGAGGCGGTAAAAGATTATCTTATTACAAACGGCAATAATCTCTTTAACACTGGCAACATCAATGTAATATCGCTTGGTGATAAATGCGCCCATAAAGGCAGCAAAAAGCAACCAGTATCTAGCGAACAAAAAGCAAAAGATAGAAAAGTTGATTTCTATTTGCTGTTTGGAGATGAACAGTTACCAGAAGATAAGAATTATTGCGATACAGGGAATTCAGCAACACCTAGCGCATCTTCTATAGCTGGGGCGACCACCACAACAGCAAAAGATGCCGCCATTCCCAGTGGAAACAATAACATCACATCAAGTTCAAAAACACCATTGACAAGGGATGAGTTTATAAGCAACAGTGGAACTATTGCTCAAACTTGCGAAAACTATAACCAGAACGGCGTTATAGGAAAATTCATTATAGACACCCAAGCCACCAGATGGAGTTCCCGGGTATCGGCAATACACCAGCGTGCTTATTGCATATTTGTAAAAAAATCTAACACATCTGATCAAAGTGGTCAAAACGATCCAACAATTGCAGACAGCAAACCCGAATACCAAGAAGCGCTAAAAAAATTCGCCATTGATGGATACGTTTATGCCCCTGATACGGACAACGGGAACAGATGTGAATCTTTGAAATTCAAAGAAACACCGTCTGTTAAATACTATGGTAACGCCCTGCCCACGGGTAAACATGGTAATTACACAGCCTGTGAATTTTCATACAAATTTGAATAATTATACGCTTGTTGAACACGATCAATACACAGAATAATATATGGACATGGATAGTGTCATTGCGGGCATAATCAGCCCACACAAAAATCAATTTTTTTGTAGGTGGTGAGTGATTCAATCCAGTAAATATATACTTTTTCTGGATTACAACGCCCATCCGATCATTTCCAGCCATTTGGCATATCCTCATAATCCGACAAGCCCGTCGCACCGGCATAACATTTATAGCCGAGTGTACTATTATCCTGCCATATATCATACAGCGGCACACCATCAATCCGGGCGGATGGGCCGGTCAGTCCACTGCATCCCACAAATGCATTTGCAAACATCCATACCTGGCTGGGGCCGGATATACCGGCAAATAAGTCCTCTGGGATTTCACCCGTCAGGCCATTGCAATTTGCGAACACACCATTAAACATATGTGCGGCCGGCGCACCATCCAGGTCCCCAAACAGGCGTTTTGGAATTGGGCCTGTCAACCCGCGACACCCATTAAACGTATCAGTATACATCCAAACCGCCGGCGCACCCTTTATCCCCGAAAATAAATTTTCAGGTATTGCCCCGGTCAGCCCGCGGCACCCATAAAATGTGGCGCGGAACATACCGCCTGCGGGTTTGCCAGTTATCCCCACAAATAACTTTTCAGGTATTGCCCCGGTCAGTCCTGTACAATTAGCAAATGTGTAATAGAATCCTCCGCCAGTGGGCGCACCCGATATCCCAGCAAATAAATTTTCCGGGATCGACCCAGAAAGACCACTGCATCCATCAAAGGTATTGGCAAACATATCAGCCCCCAAACCACGTATCCCCCTGAACAGCCCACTGGGTATAGAACCCGTTAAGCCCGTGCACCCCATAAATGTAGAATGAAATACAGCGGTTGCGCCAACACCGGACGTTATTCCAGAAAACAAATCTTCTGGGATTTCCCCCGTCAGCCCAGTGCAATTTTTAAATGTATACGAAAACAGATGCCATTGCGTACTGTTTACACCCGCGAACAGCTTTTCAGGAATATAGCCCGACAGATTTACACAATCTTGAAATGTGCCTTCAAACATATTCATGGCAGAACCAGATACACCAACAAACAGGTCTTCTGGTATCGGGCCACTCAGATTTCTACAACCCGTAAATGTGTGATAAAATCGCGGCTGATTGCTACTGCTGCCCCCGTTAGCAATGGTTGGGAACACGGCGCCCAGACTGCCCGATATACCCATAATATTCTGATTATCTGCAAACGATATCACCGGCACAATGGGATTTGGATAATTGTCAGGCGAATATCCCGTACCCCGGCCACCCATACCGATAATATACCGGCCCGGTTCGGCGTATGTGTGGAAATATGTTGCGGCCGTTGTATCGGTACGCTTGATTATGTCATATGTGCCATCGCCCCAGTAAATCTGGAAAATGCCACGTGCGGACATCTTGAATTCAAATTCGGCTGTATCATTGGTCGTCGTGACCCAGAATTTTGGTTCTATTTTGATCAAGCGATCCGCCGCATCAATTGTTGCAACGGTGTCCGCCGCATACTGTGTGGCAAACGCGCCATTGCCATAGTCTGTAGTTGACGTGCCATTTAATATCTTGTTCGCGCGGTCCACCGCAGTCAGCAGGTATTTCATATTTGCCGCAACCTTTACGTTTTGCAGCGCCGGATTATACGGTACCGTTATGCCCCATTTTTGTTCAATCAGCAGGTGGATGTATTCAACATTAACCATTTCGGCGGCGCGTGCGGAATTG
>JAAVBP010000007.1 GCA_014803525.1 bacterium | reverse complement strand
AATGTTGAATACATCCACCTGCTGATTGAACAAAAATGGGGAATCACGGTTCCGTATAACCCGGCCCTTGAAAATCCTAAGGTTGCGGCAAATATGAAATACCTGCTGACGGCGGTGGATCGTGCGAATAAAATATTAAATGGCGATGCGATAACGGACTATGGCAATGGCGCGTTTGCCACACAGTATGCGGCGGACACCATTGCAACAATTGATGCGGCGGATCGCCTGATTAAGATAGAACCGAAATTCTGGGTCACAACCACCGCGGATACAACGGAGTTTGAATTTACCATGTCTGCGTCTGGTGTGTTTCAGATTTACTGGGGTGACGGCACGTATGACGTGATAAAGCGCGATGACACAACGGCATCAACATACGTTCATACATACACTGCGCCCGGCGAATACATGATCGGTATCGGTGGATATGTTAAGGGATATAATTTTGGTGTGTCGCCATATTATGCGGCAATATCGTTTAAAAATAATTTAAATGTTGCGGGGATATATGGATCTTTGGGGGCGGTCTTTCCCACAATTGGAAATGGCGCGGATGCCAGTCACCAGCCAAAATTTTATAATACGTTTAGTGGGTGCGGCAACCTGTCTAGCACGATTCCAGAAAACCTGTTTTCTGGTGTAAAGGGTGCGCCAGCATTACAAATGTTTGCCAATACGTTTAATGGGTGCAGTAAAATATCCGGTGCAATACCGGAAAATTTGTTTGGGGAAATTGCCGGGAATATCACGGCAGGGGTGTTTTCTGGTACTTTTTATGGTTGTGCTAACCTTATTGGATCTATTCCTGGGGGGCTGTTTCCTGGCATCGTTGGGCGACCGGTGGTAACTGCATTTTATCATACATTTGACGGGTGTGTGGGGTTGACCGGATCTATACCAGAGAATTTGTTTTCCGGCATATCCGGCAAAGCCGAATTGCGTGTGTTTCGCGGTACGTTTTATAACTGTACAGGATTGACCGGCCAAATCCCAGCGGGATTATTTGCCGGTGTTACCGCCCCCGGGCCCGAGGCATTTCACTCTACCTTTTATGGTTGTCGCGGCCTGTCCGGGGAAATTCCCCAGGCGCTGTTTTCTGGATTGGTTGGCGCGCCCAGTGCTTCATTGTTTTTTGCGACATTTTATGGGTGTTCTGGTTTGCGTGGGGAAATTCCCGGCGGATTATTTGCCGGCATCCAGGGCGCACCGGCCGATAGCATGTTTTCCGAAACATTTTATGGTTGCAGTGGCCTGTCCGGCCATATCCCCGGTCGCCTGTTCGCAGGGATATCGGGCACACCGGTCAATAACATGTTTGGTCGTACATTTTATGGATGCAGTGGTCTTTCAGGTTCCATCCCCGGAAACCTGTTTGCGGGGATTGCGGGGGCCCCGGCCGAATTCATGTTTAACCAAATATTTTCCGGATGTCATGGTTTAACTGGAACGATCCCAGAAAAATTGTTTGGGAATTTGTCAGGTGCACCGGCCGCATATATGTTCCAAGGGGCTTTTGCGTCCTGTGAAAATCTGGCTGGATGTGTCCCGGATGAATTGTTTGCCGGTATTGATGACACACCGGAATCGATTATACGAAACAGTAATATGTTTTACAACAGTGGTGTAAATTCAAAACTGTGTTCCGATTAATTAGCCTTGCACTGTGGTTCGACCGGCTTTCTCGCCGGTTCTTATCACGGCACCGCAATCCAATTAAAAAATCCGCCAAATGGCGGCTTTATTAATGGGGCGGGTGACCGGATTGTAATTTCCATCGCTTTGCGATGGGCCCCTTTCCGCTCGTAAATTTCGAACTGCGCTTCGCTTGTTCTCAATAACTTCGCAGACGAACCGGCCGGTTCTCATCCGACTGCGCCGTGATTAAAATAAAAACACCATCTTGCGGTGGTCTTTTAATTTTAATGGGGCGGGTGACCGGATTCGAACCGGCGACATCCAGTACCACAAACTGGCGCTCTAACCAACTGAGCTACACCCGCCATAAACATTTGCCTATGATATAGGAAAAATATTAAATTTCAAGTTTTTTCTTTCTTTGCGCAAAAATAAATATATCGGATTACTTGACAAAAAGTTTTTTGTTGCGAATTAAAAATAAAGATATAAAATGTACAAAAAATAATATAGGGTGTATAAATATGAAGCCTACATGTCTAAAAGAGAAAGATATCTGGTATAATAAGCTCATGGGGGCTCCTGATGAGCGCATGTATATAATGAGAAAATACGGCGCTATCGCAGACGCGTCTGATTTGGCGATAATCTTGGGCGCTAGTGCTACGCATGGTAATTGGCACGAGTCCCTTGATGGTCTGCGTGGCGTTGAGTGGTGGACATCCTCTATTTCTGAAGGTTTGGTGTACGCCTGCCGTGGCGATAGATGTTCTTTGACGTTGCCATATTGGGGCAATGTTGCTACCCGTCCCGCTTTGCCGCCCTGTGAAACCTCTGCAATCTGGTCGAGCGTAGCGAGACACATACGCTCAATTGACGACGTACAAATCGTTGAATTCGGAGAGTATCCACAAACAGCCGCATCTGAACAAGAATCAGAAAAATTAGATGATATGTTGGGATCTGGAAAGCTACAGACCACAGGCAAGAAATATACATTTAATACGGTCTATTTAGAGAGCATAAAAGACAGTCCAAAATTTGTAGACTATGAAGAATATGTTCTGGATAATGAACGATATATACACGTTCCTGCAGTGGGCAACAGTGATGTGTTACTGCGTAATAATAATAAGGTTCAAAATGGCAGATTGTATTGGGTACGCGTAGAACCAATTCAATGGTTGACCAATGTGTTCGAGCGCTGGTGGCTTGCCAAAGATTGCCTGTTTGCCGGGATTCGGTTTGCGTCGAACTACAGTAGTAAAGATTTTGAAGCAACGGAACTAGCATCGTATTTGAAAAAATATTTCGCCAAGCAAATGTTGCCCAGCGGCAAGTCAAATATTGCCGTCAATACCGCCAATCCCACAAACACAGCGGTGTCCAACAGTAATGGATCGTCCTCCGGTGCCGTCAATCCCACAAACACAGCGGTGTCCAACAGTAATGGATCGTCCACCAGTGCCGTCAATCCCGCAAACACAGCGGTGTCCAACAGTAATGGATCGTCCTCCGGTGCCGTCAATCCCGCAAACAGTGCAGTGTCCAACAGTAATGGATCGTCCTCCGGTGCCGTTAATCCCACAAACAGTGCAGTGTCCAACAGTAATGGATCGTCCTCCGGTACCGTCAATCCCGCAAACAGTGCAGTGTCCAACAGTAATGGATTTCCTGCGGGGGCCAGCAGATTGGTAACTGTCATAGATGCACCAATGTCGGTTACGGAACAGATACGTTTTTATGTTGAAGCCGGGGAATCATTTATGATGCATGGTCCGTCGGGGGTTGGTAAATCTGCCCGTGTTCGTGCGATTGATCCTGATTTGACTGCGATTCCGTTATGGAATGGCGTTCTGCCCGAAGATGTCGTTGGCAAGGTTATTTATCCCAATGGTAATGTTCAACCGCTGATGAACCCAAATGAGACGGGAGAAAATGCAACCGAAAACATGGCGGCGGGCGGAGTTTGGGTTGCGCCCCAATGGTATAACGAAGTATTGCGCAAATCCAGTGCGGCGCCAGATTTCAAGCATGTTCTGTTTATTGACGAGGTTACAAATGCCCGCCCCACGACCCAATCGCTGATATATCACATAGTGTTGGAACATTCAATCAGCCCGTCCCAGGGTCGTTTACCTGATAATGTGGTTGTTGTTTTGGCCGGTAATGAATGTGAAGATTCCGGTGCGGCATACAATATGCCGGCACCATTGTTCCGCCGAATGACGGGACATATACATCTAAAGGCTGATTTAACGGAATGGATGATATGGGGATCTCAGCCGTCTATGAAATATCCCGGCGACCCAAACCGTACAAACATACATCCGTTGGTTATGCGCTTTTTGGCGACCAATCCAAGGTGCTTCTATACCGCGTATGACGAAGAAGAACCTCAAAAATGGGCGATAGACCCGCGTGGTTGGGAACAGGTTTCAACCATGATATACAAGAACAATAATGTATTGCGTCGTGAATTGCTGGAAAACAAGATAGGTCCTGAAAACGCGGCGAATATGATTGCATTGGCGCGCCGGTCAGTCATCAGCGTTCAGGATATTTTAGCCAATAATTACTCCCAGCGTGATATACCAAACAATCATACTGAACGCCTGGCGATGGCACTTGGGCTGGTAACGGTTGGTGAGCGCAATGTTTTAATTATCCGCAATTTTATAAGGGATAACTTGGGCAGAGAATGCCTGGCTGCATTTGATAATGCATGGATTGCATCTAATCCGGAACGCGCAGTATTTCTGCGCAATGCAATACAAAGGTAATATGGGATGAATACCGCGCCTGTTTTTAAAGCAACCGATATAAAAATGGCTGCTAAATCCGAAATGGAGTATATCCATAGCCGTGTCTTGGCAAAATTCCCGCTGTTGGGTGGGACGATGTCAAGACTGAAAAGTGTCGTGCGCGAAGACGTAGAGAGGGCCTCAACAGATAGCAAGGCGATATATTATAATCCCAATTATATTATGTCATTGACCGAACAAGAAAGAATGTTTGTCTATGCGCACGAGATTATGCACGTTGCATTTAATCACGTTCCGCGTTGTCTGGGGCGTGATATTGAATTGTGGAATATCGCAACGGATGCGGTAATTAACCAAATGTTAAAGGCTGAAAATCTGCCACTTCCGGATGATTGCGTTGATATACCGGATGCTATAAATCACAGCGCCGAAGAAATGTATGACATATTGCTGGAACATCAGAAACAAAAGCAAAACGGCCAACCGCAACAGGGCGACCAAGGTCAAGACCAACAACAGGGTGGCCAGCCACAGCAGGGTGACCAAGGCCAAGACCAACAACAGGGTGGCCAGCCGCAACAGGGCGACCAAGGCCAAGACCAACAACAGGGTGGCCAACCGCAACAGGGCGACCAAGGCCAAGACCAACAACAAGACGGCCAGCCACAGCAGGGTGACCAGGGTCAAGACCAACAACAGGNTGGCCAGCCACANCAGGGTGACCAAGGNCAAGACCAACAACAGGGTGGCCAGCCACAGCAGGGTGACCAAGGCCAAGACCAACAACAGGGTGGCCAGCCACAGCAGGGTGACCAGGGTCAAGACCAACAACAAGACGGTCAGCCACAGCAGGGCGACCAGCCCCCAAAACAGAAAACACCTCAAAATAACGGGGACGATAATTCGTCACGGGATAAATTGTTGGATATTGAAGACCTGTTGAAAAAAATGCCGCAAAACCATAATTTCTGGGAACAGGTTGCCAAACAGATGGCGCAACAACCAAAAGCAAAAAAACTTGAAGACAATAATCACGTGAATGAAATACCTGATTTGGAAAAAAATTTCTTGGATCAAAATAAACAGGAACGCGATAACCAGATTGAACAGGCGTATCGCGAAATTGAAATGTCCGGACTGCCGGGTATTGGTAGTGGGGCTGGAAATTCAGATCGGTCGATGGGTGATATTGGTAAAGTTGAAAAATCTAATCAGGCGGTGGATTGGCGAAAACTGTTAAAGAAAAGTGTGGAAAAAGACACTGATAAATGGTCTTATCGCCGTAGTAATGCCGAAAACCATTTTATGGCGCGCGTTGAAGAAGAGGAAGACGAGGACCAGGCCGAGACCGAGGTTGTCTTGGACGTCAGTGGTTCTGTGTCCAAGGCTTTTCTGCGCGAATTTTTGCGCCAGTTAAAGCCACTGTTGAAAAACAGTAAACTGCGTGTCGGATTTTTTGATGTTGAATTCTATCCATTTGTGGAAATCAAAAAGGATAAAGATATTGACAGGCTGCGTATTCCGGGTGGCGGCGGTACGGATATGGATGTTGCGGTTCGAAACTTTTCAAAAAAAGCCAGTGTTAATAAAATTGTCTTTACCGACGGATTTGGCTTCGTCAGAGACGAAAGTTTGAAAAAGGTAAAGAATCTGACATGGTTGGTATGGCGTGACGGGTTTAAGGATTTTGTGGGTACTGGCGATGTGTTTAAACCATTGTGTGGCCGTGTGATATACGTTGATGCAGAAACGATAATGAACTACAATGATCCATTTAACATGCTGATTAATAAATCAAAAACCAGATAATAAAAAATCGCCCTTGCGGACGATATTTTATTCTGGTGAAAATCACCCACAAAAATTTGCAAATTTTTGTGGGGCCCGATGACTGATCGGACTGTAATTCCCATGTGTCGCGGATGCGACACATAGGCCCCTTTCGGCTCGTAAGGCTCAAACCGCATTTCATTTGTTTTCGCCAACTATGCACACGAACCGACGGTTCTCGTCCGAGCATCATCAAAATAAAAAATCGCCCTTGCGGACGATATTTTATTCTGGTGGAGCTGATCGGACTCGAACCGACGACCCCTTGCATGCCATGCAAGTGCTCTACCAACTGAGCTACAACCCCATGCGGATGCTTATTCTATATTTCTTCTTGCCAAATGTCAAATCAATTTGCTACGATTTTTGTAAATAAGGAGAATTTGTTATGGATTATACCGCATTAAAGGCCGAAGTTGAACAGAAAACCGCCCAAACTATCGAAGTTTTAAAGAATGAATTTGCAGGTTTGCGCACCGGACGCGCGTCGGTACACCTGTTGGATGGGGTGCGTGCAATGGTTTATGGCGCAGAAATGCCACTGAACCAGGTTGCAACCGTATCTGCGCCGGATAACCAAACACTGTCTGTGACGGTATGGGATGCGACAAATGCACCGGCCGTAGAAAAGGCAATTCGTGATTCGGGTTTGGGGCTGAATCCGATGACGGCTGGTGGTGTTATTCGCCTGAATTTGCCGCCACTGACCGAAGAGCGTCGTAAAGAATTGGTCAAGGTTTCCGGTAAATACGCCGAAGAGGCCAAGATTTCCATGCGTAATATCCGCCAGGATGCCATGGGTAAAATCAAACGTGCCGTTACAGACAAAGAAATTTCCGAAGATGATCAGCGTAAATACGAAGATGATCTGCAAAAGGTTTTTGAACGCCGTGCATCAGAGGTTGATGCCCTGGCCAAGCAGAAAGAATCAGACATCCTGTCCGTATAATTAATTACCACAGGATGGATTCGCATATGTTTAAATTGTTCAAAAAAAAGAAAACGGATATTGCAACGCAAACGCGTGTGCCGTCGCATATCGCATTTATTTGCGATGGTAATCGCCGGTGGGCGGAAAATCGCGGCCTGCCGCCGCTGATGGGGCATCAGGCTGGGATTTCAAACTTTGAAAACCTGGTGGATTGGTACATGGCGCGCGGTGTTTCCACCGTCACATTCTTTATCTTTTCGACTGAAAATTGGAATCGTTCGGATGAAGAGGTCGGATTTTTGATGGATCTGTTTTATGCAGAATTGAAAAAGAATATGGCGCATGCGTTGGAAAAAAATCTGCGCTATCGTGTTGTCGGGTCACGCGACCGCCTGCCGAAAAAATTGGCAGATATGTGTGATAAATTGGAAGAAACGTCGGCGGAAAATACCGGCGGTACGGTTGTTTTCGCATTGAACTATGGCGGCCAGGCGGAAATTATTGATGCAGTAAACGCGGCAATTGCCGACGGCACGCCTGTGGATAAAGATACATTTGAAACATATCTGGATACGGGCGATTTATTGCCGATTGATTTGATGGTTCGTACCAGCAATGAATTCAGAATATCAAATTTCTTGCTGTGGAAATTGGCATATGCGGAATTGCTGTTTATGCAGGTACATTGGCCGGATTTGGTGCGCGATGAAACGCTGTGGCAATACACTTTGGATGAATACGCGCGTCGCGATCGTCGATTCGGTGGCGGGAAAAAGGCAAACTATGCTGGCAAAGCAAAGGTGAAATAATATGTCAAATACACAACAAAGAATTTTGGTTGGCGCGATTTTGGCCCTGGTGGCGGGTGCGGCGGCATTGGGCGAATCTTTTGGTTTTCCGGCGGTGCGCTGGTTGGGTGTTACGGTTGTCATAATGATGATTGTCGAAATGGCGGCAATGATGTCGCGCAATCGCGCACAATTGGCCCGTCCCGGTAATGTGTTGATATGTGGCGCATTTATCGCATGGTTGTTATTAATGTTGGCGTCTGTTTACGCGGTTGGTACGCGCCCGTGGATTATCTTGCTGTTGCTGATGATTATTGTGGCGGCAGATGTTGGGGCATGGCTGTTTGGACGCATTATTGGCGGCGATAAAATGTGGGAAAATATGTCCGCGGGCAAAACATGGTCCGGCCAGATTGCGGGTATCCTGTGTGGTACTGCGGCGGCAGTGCTGTATGGATTATTGGGGACTGATACATTTATGCCGCAATTAATGTGGATTGGTATCAGTGTTGCATTACTGTCGCAATATGGTGATCTGACCGCCAGTTGGATAAAACGTCGTATGGGCGTCAAAGATTTTGGTAATATTTTGCCCGGGCATGGTGGATTGATTGACAGATTTGACGGATGGATTTATGTATTGCCGATAATCTGGCTGGTTATGATGTAAACACAGTTTAAGGAAAGGAAACAAATATGCATACCTTATTGACCATTGTCGCATTGTTGATTGTACTGGGCGTCGTGGTTTTTGTGCACGAATTGGGCCACTTTTTGGCGGCGCGTTGGGCGGGTGTTCGTGTTGACGCGTTTTCAATCGGATTTGGCCCGGCACTGGTAAAATGGACGGATCGTCGCGGCACAGTATGGAAATTATCGATGTTGCCACTGGGTGGATATGTATCCATTTATGGCCAGGAGGATATGTTTAATCGCAAAAAGTATGCGGATTTAAGCCCTGCAAAAAAGAAGGGGCATTATCTGTCTGCGCCCGCGTGGAAACAGTTTATTATAATTGCCGCCGGCGTTACGATGAATTTCTTGTTGGCATGGGTGATATATTCGGCATTGTTTATGTTTCAACCGAAAACGGTGCAATTGCCGGTCGTTGGCCAGGTGATTCAGGAATCTGTGGCATTTAACGCGGGGGTCCAGCCGGGCGATGTTATTCTGCGCATTGATGAAGAAAAAATTACAAATTGGGGTGAATTGATTATCGCCAAAGAAATCGCATCAAACCGCGATGCAAATGTATTACTGGTTCGTGGCGACAAAATGGTTCAGGTAAAATTGGCGCCGGCCGATCGTTGGGGACTGGTCGCCGATGGCAGCAAGACTGAATTTCGCAAGAAAGGATTTTTCGGTGCAATTTATTCCGGCGCACGCGAAACGTATCACCAATCAAAAACGTTGCTGGTTGTGCTGAAGCAAATTGTGACGGGCGAACGTTCTTCTAAACAGTTGGGATCATTTATCACAATAGCCGAGGTTTCCGGCCAGGCCATGGCAATGGGATTCTTTGCGCTGTTATCGATAATTGCATTGTTGTCGGTGAATTTGGGTGTTATCAATTTACTGCCGCTGCCGGTATTGGATGGCGGGTATCTGTTGATATTGATAATAGAGGCCATAACGCGTCGGAAATTGGTCGGACGCGCGATGGAATTTGCCATTGTCGCAGGCTGGGTTTTGATATTTGGACTGTTTATATTAACAATGTGGAACGATGTGGCCCGTGTATTTGGATTGAATTAAGATGATGAAAGTAAATAAATTATTATGTGCAACGATTGCGGCGGCGACGGTTTGTCCCGCATATGCGGCGTCTGTTCGTCGTGTTGATGTTGCGGGTAACCGCCGTATGGATGCAGAATCGATACGTATTTTGGCCGATGTAAAGATTGGCGAAAATGTAAATAGTGAACGTGCCAATCAAATTGCAAAAAAACTGCGTGAAAGTGGATACTTCTCTAAAATTGATGTTCGGATGTCGGGTGACGTGCTGAAAATCAATATTACCGAGGCGCCGATTATCGGCCAGGTTACCGTCGAAGGTAATGATGAGATATCAGTCGATGATTTGAAAAAAGAAATAAAAACCAAGGAACGCACATCGTATGACGAGGCCGTGATCGGTGGCGATGTCCAGCGGATGCTGACCCTGTATCAGCGCAAGGGCTATTTTGGCACGAAAATTAATCCCAAGAAAATCGAACTGGATGATAATCGTGTAAATATCGTCTATGAAATTACAGAGGGACATCCGACATACATCCGCGATATCAAGTTTTCGGGAAATAAAAAGTTCCGTTCCAAAGACCTGCGTAATGCGATTTTGTCGCGCGAACATGCCTGGTGGCGCTTTATGACCCAGTTTGACGTGTTTGACGAAGACAGAATCCAATACGACCAGCAAATGCTGCGTCAGTTCTATCTGCGCAACGGATATGTTGATTTCCAGGTAAAAAGTGCAAATGGTGTATTTACGCCGGATCGCGAATATTATTCTGTAACCTTTGTCGTAGACGAAGGCCCCCAGTACAAAATAGGCGATGTGAAAATCGATAATCCATTTGATGACGTGCCGGATGCGGAATTGAAAAAGGCACTAAAGGTATCTAAGCGCCAGGTATATAATATTGACAAGGTTGAAGAAACCATGACGGCGCTGCGCAGTGTGGTGGCTGAACACGGTTACGCGTTCATTACGGTTGAACCGGAACCGGTAAAACATGATGACAGCCGTACAATTGACCTGACATTTAAAATAGAAAAGACCAACAGAATCTATTTAAATTCGATCAATATTCTGGGCAATGTTCGTACGTTTGACAGTGTTATTGAACAATCGTTGCCAATGCGCGCTGGTGATCCGTTCTCGCTTCAGGATATTGAAACCGGACGCCAGAATTTGATGCGTACCCGTTATTTCAAAGATGTCCAAATGGTGCCGTCACGCATCGCAGATGCAAATATGATGAACCTGGATGTTAAGGTTGAAGAACAGCCGACTGGTGAACTGTCTGGTGGTTTTGGTTGGTCAAACATCAACGGTTTTATGGTTGATGCCGGTATCACAGAAAGTAACTTTATGGGCCGCGGCCAGGTGGTGCAGCTGCGTGGATCGCTGGCGGAATATCAGAAACAGGCGTTATTCAGCTTTACCGAACCGTATCTGTTTGGGCGCGCGCTGTCGGCCGGATTTGATGTGTCGTATACAATGTATAACTATTCATCACTGGGGTCGCTGGGGTATGATCGTGACTCTTTCGCGGTTACGGGGCGTATGGGATGGAAACTGACCGATCACTGGTTCCAAACATTGCGTCTGTCGGCATCATTCGACCAAAACTATGATATCCAGATGTCTGGATGGCATGATGCAAATCTGTATACACTGGGAACAAATTTCCGATATCATAACCTGGATACCAATTTCCAACAGAATACCCATACTGGTGTTGTCGGAAATATTGGTGCGGCATATACCGGGTTTGGCGGTACGGAAACATTTATGCGATATAATGCGGATGTAACAGGTATGGTTAAATTCTTTTCCGACCGTTGGCAATTGCGCAGCTCGCTGGATTTTGGTTTGATTCAACCGTTGGATGGCGATTATGTGTCGCGTGTATACCGTTATTTCTTGGGCGGTGAAAGTCTGCGCGGATTTGATGTTGCGGGTGTTGGATCACGAAATTGGGCATATCATACATATTCGTTGGGCGGTATGTGGAAATTGAATGGTTCGACCCAGTTGAATTTCCCGGTCTTTATCCCCGATGAATATCAGATCAAGGGATTTGTGTTTATGGACTATGGCTTCTTGGGCAAACCGCCAAAGCGCGAGGATACATACTGTCTATATGGCACATGCCGCGATAACTATATCGATGACGATTTGCGTACGTCATATGGTGTGGGTATTTATTGGAATACCCCCATGGGGCCGATGAATTTCAGCTGGGGCTGGCCGTTAAAGCTGAATAAGTACGACCGGGAACAGCGATTCCTGTTGTCATTCGAAACCCAGTTTTAAAAAAATCCCCCCGTTCGGGGGATTTTTTTTAATTCTGTTCCAATGCGGCATCCATTTTTGCGGCATATTTAAATACGCGTTTCAGAACGTCGCGCGGAATCAGGTCTTTGCCATCTTCATACCGGTGCAACTGTTTCCCGCCGCATCCCAACAAATGACATAACCTTTCCGATGTTGCATCATGCTTGTCCCGGATAGATTTGATTACACCACCGATATAATCCGCACTTACTATTATTGCCATGTTTTACTCCTTACTTTTTGTTAATAAAAAAAGCCCGCTTTGACTAGAAGCGGTTGGAGGTTAACAACTATAAGAGTATAGCGCTGTTTATTCAAATATATCACAGCCCTCCAACCATGGTTGGAGTTTTCTCTTGGAGGTTGTTACGCCTCGCACCGGGCGTCACCCGATGCATAGCTATTATAACGGATTGTTTTCAAATTTGCAAATTATTATGGTTACCCCTTCCGTTGTATTTCACATAACATCCTAAAATAAGCCCCCCGCGAATTGCATTCGTATGTGGAATGGGGATTTGTCATTAGTACCATAAAAAAACGGAGGTATCGCCCCCGTTTTTTTATTTTTAGTGTACTGGATGTTTTATGATGGAATCCAGGATGCTCTTGGTAAAACGCCGATACGCATCCAATTCGTTTTCAAATGAATGATTTGCGCCAGGAATAGAAATTAATTCCTTGTGCGGGATATGCAGATTTTGAATCAACGTCATATTTTGCTGATAATCCGCCATGTTATCACTGGTGCCCAACACGCAATACATACGAATTTTGGATACAAATCGGGCCATTATTCGGGTCAGCGCCTTTATACTGGCCGATTGCCATATCGGTGGCAGTGGCACACACAGATTGTATAAACATGTCGGAATCTTGAATTTATGATTTTCTATGATGCGCTCCATATTTGATGATTTATGGGTCAGCTGTTCCCATGTTTTTCCCGACGGATCTTTTTGCATCAGTTTGGTACGCATATTTTCCACCTTGGGCGGGGCCAGAAAATATGGATTATTCAGAACAACTTCGCTGAAATAATCACGCATATCGGTGTCGTCCACAATCAATTCGGCCAACGCACGACATGATATTGAATGTGCCCATGCGATTTTGCGCGACGTATTTAAATCCGCGATCGTTGTCGCATAGCGCAGACCCGCCGCGATGGCCTGCTTCTGGCGGGCCAGGGTCATTGAATTCAAGTTCTTGGCCGATCCCGATGTTGCCGACAGATCGACACCTTCGATTGCAACAACATTAAATCCATCGGCAATTGCCTGTTGCATCGGCAGTTTCAGGCATGGTTCAACCGGGCTGCCGCCATATCCGTGAATCACATACAGTGTACCATATATTGGCAATGTGTCAGATGTATAAGACCAATATACATTGGTCAAAGGATTGCCATCCCGGTCCAGAATGCCATGAAAATTATCAAAATATTTTTGTGTAATATTAATATCTGATGTCGTGGTCATTATAAAATCTCGATATATCATGCATATAATAATACGTGCTTTGGTTTTGTCAAATTATTTATGGTACATATTTTTCTTTTCATCTTGACGGATGGCGCGAAAATTGCCTATAATTCTTTACATAGATAATAAAGCCAAGGGGATTGAAAGGATGAAGAAGCTGATCTTAGGGGCGTTTATTGCCGTCGCATTGGCCGGCTGTGGCCAGGTTTACGATCGTGAACCGGTTGGTGTCGGATATGATAATAATGAACTGAAATTAAGTCCTTGTGCCTGCATAATGGTTTACCAGGCCTAGGTTACTGGTCTTGTTGGGCTGTTGGGGGGCGCCTATGGAATACCCAAGTGATTTTGATACACCTGCATTTCCGGCGGGGAAACAAATTGCTGTTTCCCGGGCGTTTGGCATTGGAATATTGGGTGTGTTTTTACTGGTTGTATTCATGTGCGTCATGGTTGCATGGGCGCGACGATCCATGCAGTTGGAACCATATCTGATAACGACGGGTAATCCGGGCGGGGCATGGCATGTTATCGGACGCAGCACGTCCAGAAATATCCAATATCCAATATGGCACACCATGCAAGAGGCGGTGGCCATAAACTTTACACAAGGCTGGTTTTATATATCCAATTCACCCACCAGAAACGAAGATGTCTGGCGCAAGTGTCCGGCCGACAGATGCACCGGCGCCGAAATATTAAATCATAATCGATATGAATGCGCAATATCGTGCATGTCGGAAACCGCGCTGTACAAACAATTCACAGATGATGTTGCGCCAATATACCGTCGTCGCCAGGCCGAAGGCGGCGAAACCTGGGGGGTGATGCAGGATACACTTCAAATAACCAAAATCGGTAAAGTTTCCGCAGATGGTGGCATGTGGCGGGTTAATGCATCCGTTTGGTCCAATGTTAATTCGGTATTTAATATTATCGCATTTGTACGTATTGGGCGAAAACCTGGGGAATACCCGATGACAATGGGATATTATGTTACAGAATTTAACGCATACAGAATAAAATGAGGATGATATTAAGATTTTTTACTGGATTAATAATTTTGGGCGTTATGTTGCTGGCGCTGGGTGGGGCGGCGGCTGTTTTTGATATTACGCGTCGGACAACAATTGAAACGTATTTCTTTGCACCAAATAATTTGTCGGCACAACGCATTGAAATGCCGCTTACCGCCCAGGAATTGGGCCCGGCCAAGATGCGCCAGATGTTGGTCGAACGATATGTTACAGAATATTTTTATGTTATCCCAGATGTCGCAGATGCAGAACGGCGCATGGATACGGGTTCAACATTGGATCGAATGTCTATGCCGCATGTTTTCAAACAATGGGTTCGTGGTCCCGGGGCCCAGATAAGGGAGCTGGCCGCGGCCGGGGTGTTTCGCACGGTACGTGTCACAAATGATATATATAAACCAGATGACAGTGATTTTTGGGTTGTGCATTATGAATTGTCCACATGGGCACGTCCAAACAATATGCGCGAAGAACCGGAATACACAACCGGAACAATATTATTGAAAATCGATGACACCAATATGATGGAATTGCGCACAGATGCCGATATTAACAATTTTATAGAATCAGGCCAGGATCCGGCGTCGATATTTAGATTTGGCGTTCTGGATATTGCCCAGGAACGGGGATAGGGGTGCGATGAAAAAAAATATGATATTATTGTTTATGGCCATTGGATTAATGTCGCAATTACCGGCATATGCCGATGACGAGTTTTATGAAGATGACGGCGCATTTCTGGACTATGCCATCGAAGACAGTGCACCCATGGATATAACGACCGCGCCGGTTACAATGAATGATGATGCGGTCGGCGCCAGTGTTTCAACATTTGATATTGCGGGCATCATGCTGGGGATGGGCTTTGATGATGTCTATGGGCAATTTGTACGGGGGCACGCACTGTACACACCACGCGCACATAACAGTATTATATACACCATAAATCCGGACTGGAAATATAACCTGGATTACGAATGCCGTGGCCAAGGCGTCTTTGTGCCATCTGAACTGGAAAAATGTATAAATGGTCTGGCGCGTCGGCGCGGTCTGCTGTATGCATCGGAATTACATCTGGAACGCACGCACACGGGTGAAACCATAACCGTATATTTCACCAGCAACGCAACCGATAACGTTGTGTGGCGCGTTATGTATAATAATGACGTCGATGAAATGGAAGGCGACGCGGAAAAGTTTGAGAACCAGCGTCAGAAAAAGATTTTGTCATTTTGGCAAAATGTGTTGGATAAGTATGGTGCACCAAATTCTGGATCTGATAAATGGATAACGACGGTAAATTCATATGATCCGATGATGACGGCGTATTACGGTGCGCTGGATCTGGTGGATGCGGGTCGTAATGCATCGGACCAGGCGAAAAATATCAATGATTCCCGCACGAATTTCAAGTCAAAACCATATGCGTTCTAAACCATCTTCTTATAAGAGGGGCCTGTTTGCCGAATGGTGGGCGCGGATGTATTTGCGGCTGCATGGGTTCCGTATTGTTGCGACGCGGTATGTGACGGGCCGTTACACCGGCCGGGCCGAGATAGATATAATCGCCCGGCGTGGGAATCTGGTGGTTTTTGTAGAGGTAAAGTGCCGCCCAACGATTGAGGCGGCCTGGGGCGCGATAACGCCGACGCAGTCGCGGCGTCTGCGTGCGGCGGCGGAAAATTATTTGGCACGTAATCGTCTGAAATGCGATGCGCGGTTTGATGTTATCATTGTTATTGGTCGAAAAATCCATTGGATTCGTGGGGCTATATGAAATAGCTTGAAAAAGGAACTGTTTCCTATTATAATGCTTTTGCTTTTTTATATGAAAAGGAGAAGTAAAAATGAAAAAAGTAATGTTGGCATTGTTTGCTGTTATGACACTGGCTGCATGCACAGGTTCTTATAAATCTGGTAACTGCGAATATGATTTCCTGTTGCACAAGGATATTTCTATTTCCAAAATTATCGGCAATGCGACCGGTGGTTGCTAAATTGACCGGGGCGTCCGAATGGACGCCTTTTCTATTGCTTTTTATACCGATTTGTGATATAATAAGATTATTGACACGCCACAGGGGGCGTTTTTTTATTTGACCGGCCGCGCGCCGGTCTTTTTTATTTAAAAGGAGAGATTATGGCAAAACAAATACAATTACGCCGTGGTACCACGGCCGAACATAATAACTTTACCGGTGCCGTGGGAGAGGTAACGGTTGACACCAGCATAAAAACCCTGCGTGTCCATGATGGCGTGACCGCTGGTGGTTTCAGGCTGGCTAAACATTCTGAGATTCCATCGGTACCGTCGGATATAGGTGGTGCGGATTATGTTGTAGATTTTCAAATGCCCATTCCTGGGAATAATTACATTTGGTATCGGAAATATAAAAGTGGTTGGCTGGAACAAGGATGTTATATTTTTGATCTGGCAGCCAATGGCGAATTTACCTTTAATTTTCCGGTGCCGTATAAAAGTCAGCATGAATATTTTATAAATGCGATGGGGGCTGAATCAGGTACTGCATGGGCGGGCGCCGCTAAACGAACAAATACATATTGCATAATAAGAAACACCGCAGCCAAGGTTAATTATATTGACGTTTATACATGTGGCCGGGCCGCAAATTAATAGAGAACAATATATTGGCGCTTGTCCTAAATAGACAAGCGCCGGTATGTTATTTTATCTTCTGCGTACATCAATTACCTGACCGGTTAATTCAGACAGCAGTGTATCAATACTTGCCTCTGCTACTTTTTCAGGTTGCAGCAAGCTGTCTGCCGGTTCTTTACCAAATGCCTTGAATCGCATTGGTGTCGCGGTTCTTTCAGGATTTATCACATTCAGTTTGATGTTATCCGGTGCCAGTTCTTCTGCCAGGGCCTGGGATAAATTTACAACAGCGGCCTTGGTCGAAGAATACGTTGAATATAACGCGCGACCGCGTGTATATGACGAACTGGCAAATAACAATATTTTACCTTGTGTTTTTGTTAAGTATGGTATTGCCGCCTTGCAGATATATACATTACCCATATAATTAATCATTATTTCTTTGTTTATATCTTCGATATTACGATCGGTTAATTTGCCTATCTTTAATACACCGGCGGTATTAATAACATAATCTATGCGACCGGTTTGCTTGTACACATCAGCTAATTTCTGGCATATGGTATTATAATCCGAGATATCAACACCATTAGAGCTGGAAAAAGCAAACGTTTTTGCCCCGTATTTTGCGGCCATATCGATCAAACATTTTCCAATCCCGGAATTGCCACCAAACACGGCCATTACTTTACCCTTTAAATCCGCATATTTTTCAGAATGTACGGACGCAATAGATTTTATCTGAAACAGTTTATCTGCCAAAAATATATCTTCTGGGAATGTTATCTTTATATTTTGTGTGTCGCCCTGGACAACATGTACGGGACACAAATTATGTTGAACAATCAATCCACAGTCATCTGTAAAGTTTTCATCATTACGTGATAATTCGTGTGCTTTTTTTATAACAGACAATTTAAAGCACTGGGGTGTTTGACCACGTCGCATATTGGCGCGGTTTGGAATAGATGTTATGTTATTGTTCTTGTCAACCTCTATCAATGTATCAGATGCCGGAATCGCAACATCCACCGCGTCATGGGTTTTCAGTGCGGTCACGCAATCGTCTATGATTGATTCGGACAAAAACGGTCTGGCGCAATCGTGAATAAGAACATTTGCATCCTTGTCATCGATTGATGATATTCCAATAAAAGAACTTTCTTTTCGGGTATCACCACCATTTAACACTTTGTAAATCTTGGTAAAGTGATTTTTTAACAATATATTTTCAAATATATGTCTGTATTCCGGGGTAATCACGACAATAATGCGATCAATATGTTTCGAAGATTCAAATACATCAATTGTGTGTTCTATAACCGTCTTGCCGGCAATCTTGGTAAATTGTTTAGGCAGGTCTGTGTTAAAACGGGTCCCCAGGCCTGATGCCAAGATAATACCATAATTCATTTGTTTACTCCTTGTTATTTGTTAAGTTATTTATATAACTATAAATTTTTTCTGTTGCATTCATCGGAATGCTTTGCGCCAGTTTTATGCGCGAATCTTTCATTGGATCTTGGTGTTGGTTTATTAACATGTCAAAAATAGTGTCAATATCATCGTTGGTATTGCACTTATAGTATTGTGATGAATAATGCCGATCCGTTTCACTGCGCGGTGAAGTATCCGGATAATGCGGGATTAATTGCATATATGGTTTCCCAGTGGGCAGCCATTCCAACACGAAACTGCCGCAATCTGAAATCATTAAATCCGCGGTTTTAAATATATCAAAATAATCGCCACTGGTGCATACGGTTGCAACCTTTTGCCAGTCATCATAAACGGCCTGGGCTTTTTCGGCGCTGCCCAACAGTTCCTTTAATGCAACCAGGAACCGTGGATGTGGTTTAAAGATCCATTCAACAGAATCTTGTGTTTTCGTGGCCAATTCCAATAAATGTTGCCCATTCCATTCCCATGTTGCCCATTTTAGGAACGAATTTCCAAATGAATGGTGTGGGGCATAGATAACACGTAATTTATCTGCGGATCGCCATGCGTTATCCGTTTTTGCGGGACTTGCATACACATCTAGTTTCGGATGACCAACCGCAATCATATTTGTAATATTGTATGCTTTGAAATTAGACAATATCAAATCATTAAACATAAAAGACAAATACAGGGTGTCGTAAAAACTTTTACATGCTTCAACAACGTTTGGATTATCTGCATCCATCTGAATCGCATATGGAACATAAAACGTTAATGAATACAGTGACAAATTATGGGGGTGAAAGTCCGTGTCCAGATTGTCAATTACAAACCATGGCTGTTCATAGAACGCGATATCTATATTTGCATTTTTGTAATCGGCAATATTGTTTATTACTTTGACATTATGATTTTTAAAAAAGGCGATATTGTCCTGGGTATTTACCTGTGGTGACACGCGTGCACTTTTGGCATTTATAATCAATACGGTAACATCATATCGCGGATTTGACGCGAATTGATTATACAAAGATTCATATGACCATTTGGTGTTCTGCCAAACCAAAAATCCGATATGAATTTTAGATTTATGTGCAATGCGCGATATATGCGATTTGTATCGTTTTTGCAGCATTTGATCAAAATTCATTCGGCATATTGTAATAAAATCAAACAATTTATATTTGTAATGTGCGCGGGTGCGTTTACATGTGACAACAGGAATAAATCCAAATAACCGATAACGGGTCTTTTTTCTGGAATGTTTTACCAGCAATAACGGTATGCGATGGAACAAGAATCGACCACTGCCGGCATGGATATGCCGTTGCGGACAAATTCGATTATATAATTCCATCCACATACCCATTATCCTTTGATTTTTAAAAGAGGTATTACATTAAACAAATAGAAACGTTTTCCGCGCTTTATTTCCAACAGCGGTATAATCCCAAACAACGATACATATGTTCTTGGTTTATTATTTAGGCGACGAACCTTTATAATTGGCAGAATACCAAATAAAAACCACCATTTAATGTCTGCATATAGCCGCGCAAGGAATAAAGGAAAATTATTCGTTTTTATTGCATTGGCCAAACCGGAACCAAACATCATATCAATCAGATGATATGCGCCTGATTCTTTTGCAATTGCCACCAATGTTTCAAAAGCAATCTTGTGATCATCTTTGCTTTCATACTTTTTCTTCAGCATATAACGCATACGCATAAAAATATGATTTTCTAGCCAAATATCCATGTCGGCGGAACTTAGATTTGCATTGCGTACAGCATCCCACAATAATTTATGAGCCGCGCTATTTGACACCGCTTTTTTGTGCGACAGTTTATCAGAATCTAAATGATCCGGTCGACCGAACATGTAATAATAAAATACATCATCAATACAATATATAGATGGCTTTTGCAGTGTTACGCGCGTCAGAAACAGTGCATCTTCTGATATGCATAAATCACTTGGGAATCTAAGATTATGCTTGATCAAAAAATTACGTTTATATATCGCGGTAACAAAAAGGGCATGCCAGTATCCAATATTATGCATTATCTGGAAGTTATCATTTGGGATATACTTTCGCCCGGTATTCACATCAATACGACAACCGTTTCCTTTCACTATTGTCGAATTGGTTTTAATAGCGCATGTATATAATTTTTCATAAAAATCCAAATCAACATAATCATCCGGGTCGACAAAGCCGATAAATTCGCCCGTTGCCGCATCAATTCCGGTATTGCGGGCAATGGCAACACCGCCATTTTTTTCCAAGGCAAACACCTTAACACGTTTGTCTTTCTTTTCATATTCTCGCAGTATTTCTAAAGAGTTATCTGTTGATTTGTCATCGACACATATAATCTCAATATCTTTTAATGTTTGCCCAATTAATGAATTCAAACACCGTTCCAAATACGGCGCCACGTTATAGACCGGAACAATAACACTTATCTTTGGCATACGTTTATCCTTTGTATCTTCTTTTCTTTCTAATTATCGGTATATACAGAACCCATATGCGATAATCTTTTGGGGCGGATTTGACCCTTAATACATTTATTCCGCAAAAACGCACCAACAGGCGTTCCGACGCCCGGAAAATTTTCAGCAATGGTATGGCGCCGAATAAATAAAATGTATCTGTTTGAACAAAGGCGTCGGATTTATTTACGGTATTACATAAATAATTAAACAATCCGTCCATGTCACAAGATTTCAGGTACGCCGCACCATGCGCCCCCATAATATCCACCAGTTTTTTTGAAATGCCACCCTTGTCCCGGCATGCCATATACATGCGCACAATGGCGTCTGTAACCTGGCGCTTGCTGTGTTCGGCGGTGTTTTTGAAAAAATGAGTGTACAGCGCACCAATTGTCCATGCATATCTGGAAATATAATCATCGGACGTCATATCTGATATGTTGTATATCTGGGATATCGTTTCCAATGCGGTAATGCGCGATGTAATCTTGGCCACGGACATTATTTGTTCGTCCAAACTGCCTTCGCGGCGGATATAGTGGTAATATGTATCCGGCACAATCAATACCGATTCCGCCAGCACCAGGCTTTTCACCAGGAATACCGTATCTTCGCCGCTGATAATGCTGGCGGGGAATGAAACCTTGCCGCCTTTGATCATATCTGTGCGATAAATGGCCGCCCACCATTGCCATGCAAAATACCATTTGCCATGTCGTTCAATGTTTTTAATTTCACTGTTGTCGGTGGTGGTTGCGCCATCATAAGATGTTATTTTGACCCCGCCACGCGTAATGTCGGCACCCGATGCGCGGGCCGTTTTGTATAATTTTTCATAAAAATCTGCATCTATGTAATCGTCACTGTCGACAAAGCCCAAATATTCGCCCGTTGCCGCATCAATTCCGATGTTGCGCGCGGTTGAAACACCACTGTTTTTATCCAGTGCAATAACCTTAATCTGCGGATACTTGTTCCCGTATTGATTCAGAATTTCCAGTGAATTATCAGTTGATTTGTCATCAATGCATATGATTTCAATGTCACGCAGTGTTTGTGCAATCAAACTGTCCAGGCATCGCGCCAAATACGGCGCAACATTATAAACCGGCACAATTATGGACACTTTGATGTTCTGTTTCTTCATGTTTTGCACCCCATGGCATAATAGTTTGATGTTCTTTACAATATATTAGGCAACCTGTTCGGTCAGGATAAGAAAAAATTCATCTATTGTCAACCCATTTCCCCCGAAATATTTTGATGCCCCAGGTGCCCAATTGCCCCGGGTTTTCGATGCCGGGGGAATTAAAAAACTTGATTTTATAATTATGGTAATTTATCATTGTTATTGAACTCAACTGGGAATAGAGATTCAAGGCCTTAGAAAAGCCTAATACCGCCCGGTTCAATGCCCAAACAGGGCAACAGGACACGTTATTATTCCCCTTGGCCCCCAGGTCAAGGGTCCCGCAGTGTATGTTCAGAGGGTAACCTTAAAGACTGTGGGGATCAGCGGTGGTATTGATTTTTTCTAGCCCTTGACCTTCATTTCTTGTTGAAGGTTTTTTATTAACAAAAATAGGAATATTGTACTATGGAAATGTGCATAAATTCCGCGCAATATATAATGGCGGTTAAATAACGCATATTATTCACATGGAGGGCCCCGCGCATGAATAATCCAACTGTATCGGTCTTGACGCCTATTTATAACACGCGGCCAGAATATCTGCGCGAATGTATTGAATCTGTGCTGGGCCAGACTTTTACAGACTTTGAATTTATCATATTGAATGACAGCCCGAATAACATTCAATTGGACCGGATTGTGGCCGAATATAATGATCCGCGCATTCGTTATTATAAAAATGACAGGAATATGGGTATTTCTGCGTCGCGCAATCGGCTGGTGGAATTGGCGCGCGGGCGATATCTGGCGATTTTTGATCATGATGATGTGTGCATGCCGGAACGTCTGGCGGCCCAGGTTGATTTCTTGGATAAAAATCCGGATATCGGTGTTGTATCCGCATTAATGCAGGTTTTTACAAATTCCGGTCCAAAATGCATATTGCACGCGCCAGAATATGACACTGATATCAAGGTGATGTTAACACGGGACTGCTGTATCGCGCACAGTGCCGCGATGATACGCCGCACACTGTTTACGGATAATCACATTGAATATGACGCGTATTGTTCGCCAGCCGAAGATTATCGCCTGTGGGCGCGTTTAATGGGGATTACGCATTTTCATAATATTCAATGCGTATTGGTTCGTTATCGTGATTATCCGGAACAAACATCTGTTCGTGTGCGTTGTCAGATGCGTCGATGTCATGACGCAATTGCGTTGGATATTCAGAACCGCTATCCGGCATATTGGCGGGAAATGCGTCGGTCTGATAATGCAAATATTACGGTGTTTCGGCTGCGCTTGTTTGGGCGTATTCCATTATTAAAGATAAAAAACAACCGTATATATTTATTCGAATGTATCCCGGTATTCAAGGTAAAATGGAGATAATCAATGTCAAAAAATGCATTAATCACATTATGGTACGTCAATGGGCTGCATGGAGGGGTAAAGTATTCGGCAGAATTGGGGAATTATCTGCACTCGATGGGGTACAGTGTGTATTTGTGTGGCGTTGTGACAGATGATGCAGCGCGGGAATTTTTTGCAGCAAACAATGTGAAAATGTACAATGTTGCAGATTTCCCAACAGATATAGAATTTGATTTGGTTTGGGCGCATCATTGGCCAATTTTGCCGTATTTAATAAGACGGGGGTTACAGTACAAACGGGTTATAAATTCTTGTATCAGTCATTTTTTGTTGGTTGAACGTCCGATATGGTTTCGTAAAAATATCGATATGTACCTGACATTGACAAGCCAGACAAAATTATTGTTCACCCAGAAATATAATATTCCAGCCGGTCAAATAGAAATCTTGCCCAATACCGCCCCGGACGCGTTCTTTGAATATAATCGCAATCCGCACGATAATACGCTGCACAAGGTTGCGGTTGTAACAAATCATCCCCCCCAAGAAATTTGGGATGCAATTGAAATTCTGCGTGGGCGCGGTATTGATGTTGTTATGTACGGGAATGCCACAAAACCTGTTGATATTACACCACAAATATTGGCGCAATATGACGCTGTTGTTACAATTGGAAAAACAGTTCAGTATGCCTTGGCAATGGGAATCCCGGTATATAACTATGACTATTTTGGTGGCAGTGGATATATAACACCGGAAAACATTGACGAAGAACAGGCGCATAATTTTTCTGGTCGCAGTCATTTTACAAAAAAGACAGGTACAGAAATTGCCGATGAAATCATGAAAGATTTTGCCACCGTACAGCAATATCAATCACAATTGCAATCAATTGCAACGGACAGGTATAAACTATCAACCAGAATCAATGCGGTTTTGAAAAAATTATATGCAAAAAAACCTGTACGGCATATCCGGGTTAATAATAACAATCGTTTGCTGTTCGATTACTGTGAAATGATCGTTGATCAGTCCGCGTCCGATAATGGTATTGCCCGGCATGTGTCGGTGCCAAATTTTGCCCCAATAAAGCCCCGTCCGCGTGGTCTGCGACGTCTGTGGCGCCATATGTTTGGGGCGGGAAAAAGTACAAAATAAATTAATAACGGATTGATTATGGGAAAAAATTTAGCGATTTATGTTCAGTACGATCCCACCGGCAATGTCCAAGATTATGTCGTCCACTGTCTGCGTGGTCTGATGGATATTGTGGATGAAATATTGGTTGTTGTAAACGGCACAATAACGCCCGCCGGGCGCCGCGCTATCGAAGATATGGGCGTGCGTGTCCTGGTACGTGATAATGTCGGTTTGGATGCGTGTGCATGGCGTGCCGGCATGGAATACTATGGGTATGATAAAGTTGCCGAATACGATAATTTGTTGCTGGTCAATAACTCTTTTTATGGGCCGATTTACCCGTTTTCCGAAATGTGGAATCAAATGTGTGCACGTGATTGTGATTTCTGGGGGATAAACCGGCATTGTGAAACAGGGCGTCAATTATTGCCATATGATACATCGGCGGTCGTACTGGAACATATCCAGTCATATTGGTTGGTGTTCAAACAACGCGTTTTAAAATCACCGGATTTTAAGCAATATTGGCAAAATATTCCATGCTATAACGACTTTATGCAGGCCGTCGCATACGGGGAATGCCGTTTGACGCGTTATTTCGAAAGTCGTGGTTTTAAATCCGATACATATATGAATTTTGAAAAATATAACGGGATTGTTGCCGATGATCCAATCTTGCTGACCGATGTCCAGGTTATAAATGATCGCATGCCGATTATAAAACGCAAATTTTTCTGTAATTGTGAATATAATCGGCTAAGCCGGCTGTACGGTAATAACGATGGCCCGCGTAAATTACTGGATTTTCTAGAGCAGACAAAACACTATGACACCAAAATGATCTGGGACGATTTGTTGGCGGGCAACACGCTGGGGGAATTGGATGCATGTCTGCATATGAATTTTATATTGCCGGGCGCGTGTCGCATTCCGACGGCGACGCCAAGGCCGCGTGTTGCAGTGATTATCTATATATATTCGGCAGATATGGTACCGGTGCTATATTCATATGCAAAAAATATCCCGGAATATATCGATATTATAATAATAAATACAGACGCCGCGGTTCAGAAAAAATGTAAAATGGCGTTTGAAAAACTGGGGCATAATCAGAAATATTTGATCCAAGAAAATCGGGGACGTGACCAGGCGGCGCTGTTGATTACAGCCAAAGATTTAATTCCAAATTACGAATATGTATGTTTTATACATTCCAAAAAATCCCAGTATTTGAATTATTCGTCTGTGGGCGATTTCTTTCGTGCGCATTGCCTGGACAGTTTGATGTTCAGTTCGCCGTATATCGAAAATATTATATCGACGTTTCAGCATAACAGTCGCCTGGGCGTTTTGATGCCGTTTCTGCCGAATACCAGTCCGCTAAACTATTGTTTATCTAATCCGTGGTTGGGTAATTATTCGGGGGTACACGACCTGTTGACCAATCGATTACATTTAAATGTAAAAATCGACAATAATCTGATGTTTCCTGCGGGTGGCATGTGGTGGTTTCGTGTGGATGCGCTAAAGCCTTTGCTGGACTATCCGTGGCGTGTAACAGATTTTCCGGCAGAACCCCTGACTGCAAATGACGGATTAATACTGCATGCGATTGAACGCAGTATATGCCTGGTGGCCCAAAGTGCGGGATATTTCAGTGCCTGGGTCGTGCCGGCCGAAACTTGTGGCACATATCTGGGGAATTTTTTTGCCGATGCACGCCGTGGTTGCGGTCAAATGCCGGGTTGTGACGGACCCACGTACAAGGATCTGCGGCGATATTGGTTGTACAGACTGAAATTCCATAAATATCGCATTATGTCGCATGTTACATCGGGTAAATCACGTCAAAAATATAAAAGTAAAAAGAATGAAATGGTTAAACGCATTAAGCGCGTTGATATGTTCAAGAAAAAATAAAGGAGAAATGTAAAATGAAAAAAACTTTGGTGAACGCGTTGTGTTGTTGTGTGCCGGTTCCGAAATATCGTCGGAATTTGCGACGCAGTTTGTATAAGCGTTATGTTCATATTCAAATGCCGAAATATTCCGTGGAAAATAATTCATTTGCAGATGCATATGGCGCATGGCTGGATGATATGCATAACAACAAATCGCATTTTGTTCCGTTTACAGATCGGCCGTATAACCGCCGCCCCGGTGATGTAAAGATATTTGCATACTATCTGGCCCAGTTTCATGCGATTCCGGAAAACGACGATGCCCACGGCAAAGGATTTACAGAATGGACAAATGTCGCATCATGTGCGCCACAATTTGTCGGACATTATCAGCCGCATGTCCCATATGATGTTGGTTTTTATAATCTGAATGATGTAAACGTTATGCGCCGCCAGGTTGAAATTGCAAAATCATATGGCGTTTATGGCTTTTGCTTTTATTATTATTGGTTTTCTGGCAAAAAAGTATTGGAAAAGCCACTGTATAACTTTTTGAATTCGGATATAGATTTTCCATTTCATTTTTGCTGGGCAAATGAAAATTGGTCCAAGTTGTGGGATGGTGGCAATAAAGAAGTAATCCTGCGCCAGGAAGTATCTGATATGGATGCGGATGGATTCTTTGCGGATATTTTGCCATTTATCCAAGATGCCAGATACGAAAAAATAGAAAACAAACCGCTGTTGATGATATATAATCCAAAAATGTTTGATCCGGCCGTTATTAAAAAGTTTCTGAACCGTCTGGATGAATTGGCGATTCAGAACGGATTTGATGGATTCTTTTTCATGGCGTCAAATGCGTTTGATTTTAAAACGCCTGTGGAATATGGATTGAATGGGATCATAGAATTCCCGCCACATTGTATACGGCCCACCGAAATGGAATATCAGCGCATCAGTAAAAATGCAAACCTGCATATTTGTGATATGAAGGGATATATTCAAAGCAAAGATTACCTGTACAAGGTGCCTTATACACTGTTTAAATGTTGCTTTCCGCGATGGGATAATTCGGCGCGCAAAACATATTCAAACGGATTTTGTTTTATGATGGATGATTCTGATTTTGCGCAATGGTTGTCTGATATAATAATATGGACCAAGGCCAATAATTTACCTACCCAGCAGTATGTTTATATAAATGCATGGAACGAATGGGGCGAAGGCGCACATCTGGAACCGGATGTTCGATATGGATATCGGTCTTTACAGATTGTCAAAGATTGTATGGAAAAATTTCAGAAATGATTGCATGCCAATAAATTCAACCGCCATAATGGCGGTTGAATTTCTGGTGGGGACACAGGGACTGCACATTCCCATTGCAACAAGTTGCAACGGGACCCCTTTCGGCTCGTAAGGCGCGGCCGGCGCAAATGCTTGGCCTTGCCAACTCCGCACACGAACCCTTTTACGGGTTCGCTCGCGCATATGCGCTGCGCGGCATTCCTGACGCATCGACTGCGCTGTCGCTTGTCTCTGCTACTCATAGTCTTCGTCCCATGTGTCACAAAATAAAAAAACGCCGATAAACGGCGCTCTTTTATTCTGGTGGGGCGCTAGGACTCTCTTGGCCTGGCGGCCTGTGAGGCATTCATATGACATTCGCTGCACGTTGTTTGCGAACGCCAACTCATAGTCGAACCCACGCCACTACGTGGCTTTTACGGGTTCTTCATCCCATGTGTCACAGAATAAAAAAACGCCGATAAACGGCGCTCTTTTATTCTGGTGGGGACACAGGGACTCGAACCCTGGACCCAATGATTAAAAGTCATTTGCTCTACCAACTGAGCTATGTCCCCAGAACCGGACCCGGAAAGGGAGAACGCGGGGTTCTATTTCCGTGGTTCGGGGCCAATTTTGCCATATAAAAAATTAAAATGCAAGGAAAAATGAGATTTTATTTTCTTTTTTATGCAATTTTTTCATCCGATGCCTGTTGCAACAGTTTTTGAAAGTTTATCGCGGCCGCCGCATCTGAATCCATCCAGTCGGCGATACGCCCAAATATATCCACCATGTTTTTTGCCACTGCATGTCTGTCCTTGCGGAATTCGTATTCGTTCAGCATATGCAGTAAATCCAGTGTTATTCCTGTTAAATTCTGCATGCTGGCACTGTCCAGAATGTTGTTTTTTCCGTATTTATATATCACATCCCCCAGGTCGGTATGATATGTCCCCAGTTTTTGGCGTACCGCCGGTGGCATTTTGATATTCTTTTCAATATGATGCGGGGAAATATCCCGCATTTTATTTAGCGCGCTAAGTGTCAATTTCCCCCGCATTCCCGCCGCCCCGCGCAACGTCATGACCAGCCCCAGCATCAGCGCCGTTATCCGCGAAGACATACTGGACGCCAGGCTCTGGTTTAATTTTTTGGAAATGCGATAGTTTGAATAGTCATACAGTAAAAACACAATCGGAATCGACAGCAGGGACGCTGCAATATTATTCATCAGATCGGCTACGGATGGATTTTTAACCGTATCAACCGTTACCAAAAACAGTGCAATCCCACCAGCAATCGACAGCAGGTACGGTATTGATTTCAGTAAAATGTCGCGCAGTTTTATATTCATACGGTGGATTTTATAAAATACACCTGTATAAAGATATAGGAATGTTTATATCACATCAATGCCGTCGGTGCGCACAACAACGTTTGGTGTCGGCGGATATGCGATTTTGCGATATCTGGTTTTGGCGCGACGCATAAATACAGCCGCCCATACACCGACCAATGCCAGTAAACATCCTAAAATCAGAATACTGTACCGCCAACTGCCAAACAGTGACCCCAGGCCGATTATCAAACTAACGAACATATATGTTGCCTGGTCGGTAATGCTGTATAGTGATAAAACCTCCATCCTGTTTTTATCGGGCGTGCGGTCTTGGAAATGGGCGTATGTAACAATTTTAACAATCGAACACATCATGTACGCCGCCCCCAATGCCACCAAAGCCAATATATTATATCGCATCGCAAACCAGATAAATAATCCCCCAGACATAATGATCATTGAATATATTACCGGCCATCGCGCGTTGTAAAATCTGTGTGCCACCGTTTGGCCGGCCGCCTGGGCGCATAGCATAAAGAAAGGAACGATCCCGATAAATTCAGGTCGCAATCCGATATCCAGTCCAATCAGTGTAAGATAATCATTCAGGTACGAAAAATTGGTCACCATTACACACAGGGCCAACAGCACGATTAATGCAGGTACCGCCCGAAATGTAGCCAGCCCCATTTTTATCTGTGATGTTAAACTGACATCAGGCTGAATCCCGGCGTATTCTTCAATCAATTGCATTCGCATTAAAAATAACATCGACAGACACAGGCATACAACCGTTGCCGCAGTAATCGCCGGGTATCCAAACAGCATCAGCAATGATCCGGCGGCCGACAGGGCCTTGCCGGCGGATGCGAAATTGCGCCGCCGCCCCAGTATTTTCGCGTATACGTTTGTATGGGTGCGGGCGCGCACCTCGTCATACAAAATATCTTCGGAAATGGTATCGTAAATTGCGCCATGCATTCCCCACAAAACCATGCCGATGGCAAATCCGGTAAAGCATGGCCATATAATCCACAGGTTGAACGCCATTATTTTTAACATCTGGCCCACGAACAGGGTGTTTTTTGCGCCAAATTTGCGTGCGAACCATGTGACGGGAAATTGTGTCAAAATAATCGCACCAGACCACATCATCAGCAGGATAGATATCCCAATATCACTGACACCATTATCCTGCATAAACACAGCATACACCGGCGACAACCACATCAGTGCATTAAAAAATGTGTATCCATATATGCTTATTAAAAATCGCTTTAATGACGAATTCCCATCCATAATGTGGATTATACACAATTTGCCGCGGCGTCACAGCTAAAAATATTGAAATTTCACAAAAAAACACTATAATTATATTGGTAAAGATAAGGGCACAAAATGGCAATGAAAATGGACGAATTTTTGTTAGAGTTTTACAAGCGGTTAATTTTCCGCGAAATGTCCCATTCCGTGGAACAGTTTGCCCAATATTGTGACTATGTAAAGGCCGATAATTTCAACGGCCATATGAAAGATTGGAAAAAGTTGCTGGAAACAAATGCCAGTGGATTTGTTTCGGATCCTGCAACCGGACTATACAAACCGAAAGACTTGCCCCGTTTAGCAGAGCTGGAGTCTGGTGACCTGGAAAAAATGTATCGCGCGTTCCAGACTGCATTTCGTGCCATGGCCACATCGCGGAAGTCATTGGATGATAAAACGGTTAAGTTTTTAGATAAATATTTCGGCAAGGATTTAACCGCTATACCACCTGTCGCACGCATGTTTGATAATGCGTCGGCCAGTCCGCGTGCAGATAACCAAATCAAAACGGATTTGTTGCCGTTTTTGCAAAATACCAGAAATATGGGCTTTGTATTAAAGCGTGCGGGGCTGCTGAACGATGAATTTACATTTAAAGATTTGATTGATGGCATTAAGCAAAAAAAATATAACAGTGATCCGACGTTTCAACGTCGCTTGCTGAATGTTGTTGAATATATTTCTGCATCAGATCAAGACGATTTGGCCAAGGCGTTGCGTTTGGGTTCAACCAAAGATATACCGGATTTATCGGATATCAGCAATGGGTTCAACAATGACGCGATTAGTCCGCAACAAATGCATAATTTTCAGTTAAATTATGCAGAGTTACTGAAAGCACTGTATAAAGAACCGAAAATCTTGAACGATTTTCAGCGGTTTGATAATGGTAAAATATCCAAGTCATTAACCGAGGCCAAGGAGCATCTGAACTATAACGATCCGAACAGCGATGATTTTATAAAGCCAAAACGTACGGATGAATTAACAATTCCACAACATATTTCAAAGTTTTTCCGTGATACGTATGACGAATATTTGGATAAATACATATCACTGAACGGCGACCGGTTCTTCTTCTCAGACCATGCCAAGGATATTGTTGGGGGCTTAAAAAAAGTAAAGCCGACCGATGGGTTAGAAGGTCTGTTGAAAGAAGCCGCAGGCTTAGAAAAAAATCTAAAGGCATCAGACAAATTTAAGTCTGCCAAGCACGCAAAATGGTTTGCGTCGACCCTGACCGAATTCAGCAATGATAAGAAAATGTCGCGTATTTTTGCGGGCGCCCTGAAAAACAGCACGCACATGAAGGCTCTGATACGTGAATTGATATTCAAGGCTATAAAAGAGGACAAGATAGAAGAGGCCAAAACCGCGATGGAGGTTTTATCCGTTATGAAATACGGATACACCACATCCAAGATTATGGATGCCCTGCGCAAGGAACCGGTGTCGATATTTTCGGATAAGGGCCTGTCATGGAATAAAAACGAAGGAATGCAGTTTATAACCGCGGCAATGGATAGAAGTATTAAGTATGCCGTTGTGGGCCTTGGCTATGGTTTAACCTTTGTTGGCAATGCAATCAGACAATCACACAGTAAGATAAAGAAAACAACCGGAGAACTTAACAAAGAACGCAAAAAGATTAATGCCCAAAATGAGGCAGATAAGCAACAGCTGGATAAAACCATTATCGCAGAAGGCCGAAGAAAAGGCAGACTGGAGTATTGGCGTGACGAGACGTTAAATCGCGCAGGTGGTCGCACCGCGGACGCGTACAAGCAAGACCTAAATAACGACATGACTGCCGCCGACACTGATTTAAAGGCGGCCAAAGATAATGCCGCGGTGGAACTGCGCGCGATATATCAGTGGCTGGCAACAACACCGAATACTGATCCGAATTATAACGATGTCTTAAATTATTATGAAGCGGCATCAAAGGCATTTGAGGAAAATGGTGATGGCCATGCCGCATTGGCGGGTATGCCGGCGCCCGGGCCATTGGCGGGTGGGGTGGCCGCAAATATCGTGACCGCGTTACAGAATATGGAAACATATTCCCAGGTTTATGATAGGGCAAATGATAAACTGAATAAATTTGTTGATGCAGAAAATACCATCGCTGCATTATCTGACCAATTGGATCGTCATAACAAAGAGGCCGCCGACTGGGATAAAAATCACCATGATAAAATAGAAGAATTACTAAATTACTGGAATCGGCTGGAAAAGGGGCGCAATACGCACAGTGGTCCTATGTATTCATGGTTCGGCAAAAAGAAAACCCAAGAGGCAAAATTCAAGGCTGACCGTGACGATATGATTAAAAAGGCTTTGCAGAAGAAAATTAAAATGGAGCATTGATTTTTTCTTTGATTTGTGTTATAATATGATCAACACGGCGCCGCATTTTGTGGGGCCGTTTTTGTTTCCAACTTTTAATTAAAAGGATAAATTATGGCACGAGTTTTACAAATTCGGCGCGGCTCGTCCGCACAAAATAATAATTTCACGGGGATGCCCGGCGAAATAACGTTCGATACAGATACCAAAACACTGCGCGTACATGATGGGGTGCTGTTGGGTGGTTATCCGCTTGCCCGCGCGGACCAGGTGACATCCGGCGATGGGGCGTCTGGCGGGGCATTTGATATTAATTCTGTCCCGGATGAATTCTGGGCTGCAAAAATTGCCCAATTCGCGGCTGCGCCCATAACATCTATCACGCATGATCCTGTTCCGGTGCGCGCGACGGCATATGTTGATTATATATTCGATACCGATAAGACACCATTCCATGTTGGTTGCGCCCTGGTGTGTCAAACACCGGATGCGGGTTACAGCGTTGGCGACAGCGTTCGCGCATTTGGTTTTGGGTCGCGGTGCGCACCGGCGCCAAATGTATTTCGCGATGCGTCCGGCCTGCACGTGCGTATGATGATCGGTTCCCAGACCCCATGGGTTGCGCATCATGACACGGGCGTCGCCACAAACATTACGGCGGGGCGTTGGAGTATTCAGTTCAGACTTTACTGTTGAAAGTCGGAAAATCTTTTGCTAGCCTGTGACGGTCAGTAAAAGAAAGGATAGAAATATGTACATACTCGCGCTGAATTGCGGTTCTTCGACACTAAAGTTCCAGGTTTTCGATACAAAAACATATGCACCGGTGTTCAAGGGTAATGCCGAAAAGATTGGTGAAGATGGGGCGTTTATCACCTTTAAATCCGACACTAATCGTGGCAAGAAAGAATTGCCGATGCAAAATCATTCAGATGCCCTGACGGCGGTGATTGATTTGTTAAAGGAAAACGGAATTCCGCTGTCTGAAATCGGCGGTGTTGGCCATCGCGTTGTACACGGCGGTGATAAATTCGCATGCAGTGTAGAGGCAACAGATGAAGTCATCCAGACAATCAAAGAACTAAGCAGTTTGGCGCCATTGCATAACCCGGCGAATTTAATTGGTATTGTTGCGGCGCGCGAAGTCTTGCCGAACGCCAAACAGGTTGCCGTATTCGACACCGCATTTCACCAGACACTGCCAGATTATCACTATCGCTATGCAGTGCCGGGCGCGTGGTATCGTGAACTGGGCGTGCGCAAGTATGGATTCCATGGCACGTCACATCTGTACGTGGCCAAGCGTGCGGCGGCCTTGCTGGGGATGCCGGCGGATAAATGCAATGTGATCTCTATGCATATGGGATCGGGGGCATCTGCCTGCGCAATTAAACACGGATACAGTATTGATACATCACTGGGGATGACGCCGCTCGCGGGACTGGTTATGGGGACACGCTGTGGCGATTTGGATCCATCGATCCCATTCTACGTAAAGGAACAGTTGGGTTTGTCCGATGAACTGGTGATGCAGGCGCTGAATAAACAGTCCGGTATTCTGGGTATTACCGAATGCTATGCCGATCGTCGTGACGTTCTGGAACACTATCGCGAAGATGACAAGTGTCGCTTAGCGATGGAGATGGAGGCCGCCCGCGCCAAGAAATTCATCGGGTCATACATGGCCGCCATGGGTGAAGATACGCACGCCATCGTGTTCACGGCCGGCGTTGGTGAAAATAATGCCGATATTCGCGCGAAAATTTGCGAGAATATGGAACATCTGGGCGTGAAATTGGATCCGGCGAAAAACGAAGCGGCCAAGGCATTCCTGGGCGCAGGCGAAATGGAAATCAGCGCACCGGAGTCTAAGGTCAAAGTATTTATGATACCGACGAACGAAGAACTGGTCTTGGTCGAAGATACGGTCGCCATCATGAACGGCACGTACAATCCCGATCATGTAAAGATGGATTATTCATTCGCAAAGTAATAAAAATCCCCGCGGGTGCGGGGATTTTTTTATTCTTTTTCCATCACCGCGTCCATTTTAGCGGCGCAACGGAATACTCGCCGCAAGACAGCTTTGGGCAACAGTTCCAGACCCGCCTCGTACCGATGCAGCATCTTTATATCACAATCCAACAGATGCGCCATCTGTTCTGATGCGGTACCGTCCAGCTGGCGCGCCATTTGGATTCCGGTTCCGAAATAGTCTGCGCTGATTATTATTGTTTTTGCCATTTTTTCTTCTCCTTACTTTTTGTTAATAAAAAAAGCCCGCTTTGACGAGAAGCGGTTGGAGGTTAAGAACTATCACGTCAATAGTGTCGCTTATTCAAATATATCACGACCCTCCAACCAATGTTGGAGATGCAACGTGCGAGGTTCTTACACCTCACACCGGGCGTCACCCGATGCACATGTATTATATCGGATTGTTTTCAAATTTGCAAATACAAACCGAATTGCATCACAAGCACCTATTGACATGGTTGCGAAAAATCTTGTATCCTGTCATATACAGGTGGGGAGAATATGAAATACCTTTTTCAATTTTGCATTATAATGATATTTGTTGCCCTGGGGGAATTGTTGGAATACTTGATTCCATTGCCCATCGCAGGCAGTATTTATGGTCTGGTTTTGTTATTCCTGGCGCTGGCAACGGGTATTGTGAAACTGAGCTGGGTGGCGGATGTGGCTGATTGGTTCCATTCCATTATGGGGCTGTTTTTTGTGGCGCCGGCTGCGGCAATTATAAACATTTGGGGCGATATAAAAAGCGTTTGGTGGTTGCTGGTATTACTGTTGGTGATTACATATCTGGTGTCGATGATAACAACCGGTGTCACGGCCCAGGCATTAATAAAAGATGCAGAACCCGCGACGGAGGAGAATAAATGAGTGGATTTTTTGACATATCTTTATATTTTGGCGCGGCGCTGACGATATTTATGTTCTTGGTTGCGGTTTTTATCAATCGTCGTTGGTCGTGGGCGCTGACTACGCCGCTGTTCTTGGCGACGATATTTGTTGTGGCGGTGCTGGTTGGGTTGGATATTCCGTATGATACATATAACAAAAGTGCGGGGTATTTAACATACTTTTTGGTGCCGGTAACGGTGTGTTTTGCCGTGCCGATGTATCGCCAGATGCCGTTACTGAAAAAGCATGCCGCCGCAATATTGACGGCAATGGCGGTCGGCGTTGTGTCATCTGTTATGGCCGTGTGTTTGGTTTGCATATTCTTTGGACTGGGGGATGTTGTTGCGCGATCTTTGGCCGCAATATCCGTTACAACCGCGATTGCGATCGGTATAACAGAAAGCCTGGGCGGTGTTGTTGCATTGACTGTGTCATCAGTGATTGTGACGGGGATACTGGGGGCGTCGGTCAGTGATATTGTCTGTCGCCGCATGGGGCTGCGCAGTCCGATTGCGCGCGGTCTGGCCATTGGAAATGCATCGCACGCCGCCGGCACGACCAAGGCAATCCAGATGGGACCGGTCGAGGGCGCAATGAGCAGCCTGGCCATCGTGATATCGGGGCTGATGACGGCGGTGGTGGCCCCAATGATTGTTCATATGTTTTTTGGTGTTTGAAAACAACGCGGCAATTTGTTCGTGTAATAGGTTGTAAATCCTGACTGGGTACCTTTTCCTAAATGCAGTATTCGAATTGAAACATGCCTTCAAACAAGGTATAATTAACATGTCTTGTAGTTTAAGACATAGTACAAACCTTGAAAGGAGAAAAAATAAATGAGAGGATTGACCAACTATATTTTGAAACCGTTAACATTCATCGGTGCTTTGAACTGGGGCTTGATTGGTTTGTTTGGTTTCAACTTTGTAACATTCTTGTTTGGCACCGCGACCATCGCCAGCAGTATTGTATATTGCATCATTGGTGTTGCGGCACTGCTGTGGTTGATTGTTATGATGATTGATCGCCCGGCCCAACGTGACAGATAATGTTTAAATGCGTGTCATGTCAATTTGGCGCCCCTGGGTTTTGGGGCGCTTTTTATATTGTAAACATAATTATAAAATATTATATTTTTGAACATGGAACATTTGATTGATGCACATTGTCATTATAATCGGGATGCGTTTTCGGCATATACTGGTAATTGCGAATTTATATGTAATGCAACAACCGAAGATGATTGGCGGCCGATTATGTCCGCTGCGGCGATGGATTCACGTATTCATCCGGCGATTGGGCTGCATCCGTGGTATTGGGAACATGCCATGGCCGGATGGGCGGATCGTATGCGACAAATATTGGTTGAAAATCCACATCTGATGGTTGGGGAAATTGGGCTGGATAACGCCCGCTTGGACATACGGGTCCAGGCCAAGGTCTTTCGGGCCCAGTACATGATGGCATCAGAATTGGGGCGAACGGTTCATGTGCACTGTGTTCATGCATGGAATCTGTTACAAAAAATATGCAGCACAATACCATTGCCCCCGGCGATCGTTGTTCATCGGTTTACTGCATCGCAGGAATTTTTGGTTGCCCTGCGCAAGCGGTTTGATAATCGAATCTATTATTCATTTCGTGATATTAATAATGAGCGTATGAATAAATTGATGCAGGCCGTTCCGGCGTCGCGATTATTGGTGGAATCAGATGACTTTGCGCCGCGCCCGGACAAGATTATGGCGCTGCTGTCCCAGATTGCCTATGCGCGCGGGTGCAGCATTTCACAAATTTCAGAAATTATATACAACAATACTTTGCGGGTGATAAGTAATGGACAGATTAAAGAGAATCAGGATGTTATTGGGTGACGCCGCGGTCGCCAAATTGCGCGGCGCGTGTGTTATGGTGGTTGGCTGTGGTGCCGTTGGGTCGTTCGCGATAGAGGCATTGGCCCGCAGTGGCGTCGGTCGTTTGATTTTAGTTGATTCAGACATCATCGAAGAATCAAATATTAATCGTCAATTATTTGCACTGGGCAGTACGATTGGTGTGCCAAAGGTTGATGTCGCCGCCGCGCGTATTCATGATATAAACCCGGAAATCCGTGTGGATGCCCACCAGATGTTTTTCGATGAAAATACCAAACTTGATGTGCGGCCTGATTTTGTGATCGATGCGATTGATACGGCCCCGTCCAAGGTGGCACTGGCCCGGTGGGCACAAAACCATGGTGCCGGATTTATTGCCAGCATGGGTGCCGCGCGTAAGACCGATTTATCACAGATAAAAATTGCCAAACTATCAAAAACATCCGTCTGTCCGTTGGCGTCGCGTATGCGTCGCATGGTGCGTGATGCAGGGTTGGCAGATTATGATGTTGTGTTTTCGACTGAACCGGCCGCGCCTGGCACCGCCGATGGCCGTGCGTTTGGGTCAATTGTGACGGTAACCGGGGCATTTGGACTGTATTTGGCCAATTATGTTGTAAAACGCATCACAGATTCATAGTGCGCATGTTCATAAAATATGCTATAATTTAGTATATGATATCCTTGTTGTTTGCTTCTTTTGTTATGGCGACGCCGCCCATGCCCGTGGCGGATCCGGATAGTTTGCCGACGGCAACGCCGGTGTATGCAGGTGTCGCGATTTCGGATGCCGATGCGGATGATGTGCGGCCGGCGTCCGGTGATACGCCGGTGTCCACAGTGCAAAAAAAATCATCGACGCCATTGTTGTCCATTAATACTGATATATTGGATATGAATTGGGCCAGTGCCATGGATTTTTCAGATCCCGCATTGCGTGTACCTGTTATGACCCTGCCATTCATGGATGGGTATAATATTGATAATATAGAGGTTAAGTTGCGTCTGTTGAACGTGACTTTCTAGGCTGCGGCGGTTTCACGTTCAAAATCATCTTCACCCCATATGGTAATGCCCAGAGATTCGGCCTTGGCCAGTTTTGACCCTGCGTCACTACCGGCCAGCACAATGTCTGTTTTTGCCGATACGCTGCTTTGCACCTTTGCGCCCATGCGTTCCAAGATTTCTTTGGCTGCGTCACGCGTATATTTAGACAGAGTTCCTGTCAAAACAATCTTTTTACCAACCAGTTTTCCGTCTGTTGGTGCGGCAATTTGTTCCGCGTCTTGTACGCGAGCCTGGGCAAGTAACGCGTCCAGCACGTCGATATTATGCGCGTCACTCATAAATGATGATATTTCTTCGGCCATCACGTCACCAATGCCATCAATCTGTTTTAATTTCCAAACCGGCGCCGTGCGCACTGCATCCAATGTGCCAAATGCGTTCGCCAGTATTTTGGCCGTGGCCTGACCGACCTCTGGTACGCCGATGGCATAAATAAAGCGGTGCAGGGGGATGTCCCGTGCGCGTTCAATTGCATCGTTCAGGTTTGCAACAGATTTGTCGCCAAATCCGTCTAAGCGTTTAATCTTGTCCCCATGGCGTGCGATTAACGTAAATATATCGGCTGGTGATTCGATCCATTCACGTTCGATAAATTGTTCCAGTTGTTTGGTCCCCAGTCCCTCAATATCAAAACCCTTGCGCGAAACAAAGTGTTCCAGTTCGCCAATGCGCTGTGCCGGACACCCCAGTGTATTTATGCACCGCCGTGCGACGGCGCCCGCCTCTTGCACGACGGCCGCACCACAAACGGGGCAGGTGGTCGGAAATTCAAATGGCGCACCGCCCGAACTTTCGGCGACATCAACAATTTGTGGAATAACGTCACCCGCCCGCTGAACTGTGACGCGGTCGCCAACGTGTACATTTAATCGTGTAATTTCGTCGGCATTATGCAGTGTTGCGCGTGACACCAACACGCCACCGATGTTTATGGGCTCCAGTTCTGCCACCGGCGTCAAAACGCCCGTGCGTCCGACCTGAATAGTTATCGCGTTTAATGCCGTTATTGCCCGCGCGGCAGGAAATTTATATGCAACCTCCCACCTGGGGCTGTTGGCGCGTGCGCCCATCTTTTCTTGCAGATCAACATTGTTTACCTTGATAACCAATCCATCAATATCAAACGGAATATCGGCACGCATCATCATTATGTCGTTGTATGTTTGCTGAATTCCATCCATGTCGTTGGCGTGTCGTGCCCATTGCCGCGTCGTCTTAAATCCCCATGATTCCAGCCGGTCAAAAAATTCGCTTTGTGTTGCCCAATCACGCGATGACAGTTCGCCATACGTATACCCAAATGCCGACAGGCGCCGCGTCGCCGTCACCGCCGGATTTAATTGGCGCAGTGACCCCGCCGCCGCATTGCGCGGATTGGCAAAGACTTTGTCACCGCGTTCGGCCGCCGCAGTGTTCAGGGCGATAAAATCCGCGCGGGACATATAGACCTCGCCGCGGATTTCGATAACGTCTGGAAAATCACCGGACAGGCGCTGTGGAATATCCGCAATCGTGCGCAGGTTTTCTGTGATATCTTCACCGAGCGCGCCACTGCCACGGGTCAGCCCCCGCACAAACACGCCGTTTTCATATCGGGCGGAATAAGACACGCCATCGACTTTCAGTTCGATAAATACGTTTTTGTCAGACAGTTTTTCAAACCAGTCCGCGACTTCTTTCTCGTCAAACACATCGGATATGGACAGCATCGGCACACTGTGCGCATGTGATTTAAACTTGGTTGCCACCGCCGCACCAACGCGCGACGATGCGCCGTTTTGGGCCAGTTCGGGGTACTCGGCCTCAATCTCCTCCGCCCGGCGTCGGGCGGCATCGTATGTTGCGTCGTCCACAATTGGCGCGTCATTTTGATGGTATGCAATGTCCCATTCGGACAATTTTTTCATTAAATCTGCGTGCTCGGCACGGATAAATAAATCGGGCGTATTAGTCATAGCCCGATTATAGAAAATTCCAAAAATCCACGCAACGGGAATTTATCTGCTTTTTACCCGTGCGGCCAAATCAAACAATATCTGTTCGCGGCGTTTGCGTTCGGCATTGTTCGCAGCAAAGCGGGCGCGACAGCCAATTTCGTGCAATTCTTTCGCCAATTTTCCAACCGGATCGGGTTCTTGCAAAAATACTTCTATGGAATCATTAAATCTTACGCGATAGTCCGTGCGGCGGCTGTTGTTTACCGCAAAGATGTAAGTTAAATATATATCAGCGGACAGGGCGGGGCTATAAAACTTATGTGTGTTTGTTTTGGCGTCGTCAGATATCCAACGTAGTTCTGTATCCCGCAATGCCGCGTCCAGCAATTTATATACCGCAACCTGTTCCGGGCTTTCCTGGCGTTCGCGGTCGGCTTTTTCTTGTGTTGCTTTCGTTTCTGCCTGTTCGCGGTGCCGGCGTTCTGCCTCTGCGGACAGTATTTGCGGCTCTGCTTGCTCATGCTTTTTTGTCTTGAATATATCTTTCAGCATATAATATTCCTTTGGTTTAATGCTAATGTTGCAACAAAGTGTATTTTTTATTACGCAAAATATCGCCGCGCCATGGTAATTTATCGCTGTTTTTCTGCCCCGGCAATCAGACGTGCCGCACGCATCGCGCCCAGATTGTATTTATTAAAGTATACTTCGGGATCGTCCGATATGCGCACCATATACATGCCGACGTTTTGTTCCGGATATGCTTCACGAATATAGATATGTCGTGCCAGTTCCGGGCTGTAAAAAGCATATTCCACCGGCGTGGGCAGGCGTCCACCAATGCTGGGGTATCTTGCCATGCCTATGAATTGGATATTTCCGGCGCGATATGCACGATGAAATAATGCGTATGTGGCAACCTCGCGATTGGTGGCATGGTTGCGCATATAATTATATTCCTGGCGAATTGCGACAGACACCGCACTGTACGCCGGACGTTCCGTTGTCGTTGCGCTGGATTTTACTTTTTTCTTGAACATATTTCCAATTTTCATGTCTTTTCCCATCGGGGTATCGTGCTTTATCGACCATGCACGTTGTTTGTGACCTGTATGGCCGCGGCTTGTTCGCGACGCAGGCGTTCTTCCGCCACCGTGATAAGTTCTTCGGCACATATCGCCACCTGATGATTTTTATCAAAATTTACATGCATCATGCCGTCAATGCGAACTGTATACCACGTGTCTTTCTTGGTAATATGAATAGTTTTATATATCGCCGGGCTAAAGAATACATATTCAGTTGCGTTTGCGGATTTATGTTTCAGCATAAAGCTCATGTTATGGGCGGCCTTATTGGTGCGACATGCGTCCAAAAATAATTTACTTGTTTCTAATTCCGTTTTTTGTGTGTTGTTCATAGCGTACGCCTTTTATTAATACATGTTGTATATTATAAAAATAAATTTTTTTGTCAATAAAAATCCCGCCGTTCGGCGGGATTTTGTAGCAGGATTAGCAACCCAAATCAGTCACCCCAGATGTAAAACACTCCAGTCCCAAAGGGTTTTTACCAATAAAAAATTTTTACTGCTGATCGTCCAGACCTTTCAGCAAGATGTCCTTTAATTCATTGGGCATCATGCCTGTGGTGGAATAACCGCAATCCACGTGGTGGATTTCGCCGGTCACCGCGCTGGACAGATCGCTGAACAGATAAACAGCCGCACCAGATACATCATCCAACGTCATATTGCGACGCAACGGTGTCTGTTCTGCATTCAGGCGCAACATAGCCTTAAACCCGCCGACACCACTGGACGCCAGGGTCATAATCGGGCCCGCGCTGATTGCGTTAACGCGAATCTTGTCACGTCCCAAATCGGACGCCAGATAGCGAACGCTGCTGTCCAATGCGGACTTGGCAACACCCATAACATTATAGTTCGGTACAGACTTTTCCCCACCGAAATAGGTCAGGGCAACAATGCTGCCGCCGTCCTTCATCAACGGTGCTGCACGACGTGTCAAATCAACCAAAGAATACACAGAAATATCCATTGTATTCTTAAAGTTTGCGCGTGTTGTGTCGGCATAACGACCGGTTAATTCATTTTTGTCTGAAAATGCAATCGCGTGCAGAACGCCGTCCAGATGACCCCATTCCTGTTCAATTGCATTGAACAAGGCGTCCATCTGTTCATCGTTTTGAACATTGCATTCCTGAACGAACTTTGCGCCGATGCTTTCCGCCAACGGGCGTACACGCTTTTCCAAGTTCGGCATTGCATACGGCATTGCAATTTCTGCGCCCATTTCATGTGCGCGCTTTGCAATGGCCCACGCCATAGACCAATCGTTGGCGACGCCAGTAATCAGAATCTTTTTTCCTTTCAATAACATTTTTAAATCCTTTCCATTTATTAGTATTGGACAATGGGAATATAGCATCAAAAATATTAAAATGCAATAAATGAAAAAAATACTTGAAATAGGATAAAAAAGGGTATAAGATATGTTTCGTTGTTCGGGATTAGTTCAGTCGGTAGAACAACGGACTGTTAATCCGTATGTCGCTGGTTCGAGTCCAGCATCCCGAGCCAAGAATTCCGGGGCTTCCACGCGAAGCCCCGTTTTCATTGAATTTCTTTTTGCTACCTATTTGCTACCCGCGGCGTGAATTTCCAGTATATTTTGATAAGAAATATTTAAGATTATGCGTTGACAACCCATATTTTGAACCCTAGGATTTATATTAAATACCCCCTACCTAAGATGGGAAAAGTGCATATAAAAAAAGGATTGTTATTTTAACTTCCACACTTAGCCCTCTTAAAATCTTATACCACCGGAGGGGGCAGGGGGCACACCATGGCAGAACATAACTTTTTTACATTACAAGAAGCTATTAATTGGATTGCGTTTCGTGGGGCAACAATGACCGCTGAGCAGAAAGCAAATCGTTCCAACGTAACAGATAATGCTAAAAATCTATTACGTCGTGCTTTATTCGATGGAGGTATTAAGGCAGAGGGATTTTTAACAGGAACCGATACGCCCCGACCAATTAACTTTAGTGACAAGGCAGAAATTGACTATGCCCGTAATACAATACGCATAAATAGATTATTGGTGTACTTTAATGTGAAAATACAAATTGCTGAACTGCAGAGAGAGTTCCCCAATAATAAACTTTTAAGCAATTTCGTATCAACATACACCACTCCGTACTTAGAAATTATGCATGAGGTAATTGATGAAGAGCAAATTTCTGCCACCAATCAGGGTAATAAAGAAGCTCTTATTGAAATAATAGATAACAAAATGAAAGAACGCGGATTACCGAAATCTAAAAATCTCACTAATGCAATGGCGACATTGATTAGACTGCCAGAATCCCAAAAGGGAAAAGCATTAAAAAAATAAAATGGGTTCAACCCATTTTTTTATTTAATTTCAATAAATTAATTGATGGGTTTAACCCATTTTGCGCCTAATGGGCTAATGCCTTTAGGGGATTTACTGATAACAAATATTCACTCATATTTAATCCGAACAAGCGCGATGCTTTGATAATTAACAAAAAAAGGAAGAAAATATGTTTGAATCAAAAATTTTAATGACCCAGGCAGAGGCGGCGGCTTATCTTGGGACGACTGTCGGAACATTGAACAGCTGGCGGCATTATGGTCGTCATGATATCCCATTTGTGCGCTGGGGTAATCGTATCAGATACCGTAAAGAGGATTTGGATGCCTGGATTGCCCAGCATAGTGAAAATACGCAAATCGCAGACCAAGGAGGGATAAAATGATAACCTCCACAAAGCGAATATACAGCTCTGTTCGTATTTCAACATCACTTGGCTATACGATAGAAGATATTTGTCGGCTTTTTAGTGACCAAGGCCTCTGTCCAAATACTGTCCGTAACTGGATAAAGCAAGGCCTTCCGGTATGCTGCAAGGGTACACCAAAACTTATTCATGGTGCTGCCTTGGCTGAGTTTCTAAAACAGAAAAATGCCAGCCGTAAATTCAAAATGCGTTTTGACGAGATGTTTTGCCTGCACTGTCGCACAAAACATGTTCCGCTGAATCATTGTATAGAACTTGAGCAAGATGCGGCCTGCCTCAAGGCGCGCGGCCTGTGTCCGCGTACCAGCAAAACGATGAACCGGAACTATAAAAATAGCGACTATGACGAATTATGCCGCGTTTTCACCATAGCCAGGGACCAAAGATTATATGATTTAGTACGTCCAAGCCATAGACCTAACTTTGACAATACCCAGAGTATACCTGAAAATAACAATAAAAAAGGCATTTCTAAAAAGCCAATTATGCCAATTAATGAGCACAACGAAAGGCTGAAATATAACTATAAGCTTTATCTTTGCGAGGCCAAGGGACGCGATTTAAAAACTGGCATGGCCGCTATACAGCACTTGCATCAGTTTGAAGCATTTAATAATTACTCCAATTTTGAGCAAATTGATGCTAACACCATCCATAACTATATAAGCAATATTGTAAAAAAGAGGCATTTATCGTTTTGCGAGCATAATGTACGGACGATAAAGGATTTTTATGAATGGCTGTTGCATCAGCGTGGCTACAAAATAGACTATAATATGGTGGCGCACTTTCGTTTAAGCGATAATCAGCGAAAAGCTGCCCGTGCGACAGAATATAAAGAAAGCTATGACCTGGCCGAGATTCGCGAGGCAATTAATAAAATGCCGCGCAATACTGATATTGATCTGCGGAATCTGGCGATGGTGTCTCTACAGGCACTATGTGGGTTAAGAACGGCCGAAATTAGAACGCTTAAATTAAAGCATGTTATTTTTGACAAGTCCGCCAATCGATGGATGGTCTTTGTAACACCAAAAGATATGGAGGTAAAGTTTGCCAAGCAGCGTCAGGCTTTCTTTATGCCGTTTGATAAAGAATGGATGGATAATGTCATTTCTTGGCGTGACCGGCTGCATGAACTGGGCTGGACAGGTAAAGATCCATTTTTCCCACCAATAGAATCACGCTTTATTAGACCAGGCGTTACCGAACACCAAATTATGAAAACCAATATAAAAGGCAACAAGTCCATAAGAAACATATTTAGGAAGGTATTTAATGATGCTGGCGTGCGATATTTGAATCCTCATTCTTTCCGGCACACTATTATCAGATGGGCCAGTGCTCAATCCGCGCCAATATTAAATGCAGCCAGCCAGTCGTTGGGTCATTCGCATATTCAGACCAGTATGCAGTACTATGGCCAACTGCCTGCGACCAGAATAGGCGAGATTTTAAATGAGATAGAGGTGTCAAAATGACCTATGGCTATATCAGGGTCAGCACCGACCGTCAAGACTGTGAAAACCAAAAGTTAGGGATAGAGGCCAAGGCAAGGGCCCTTGGCCTTGCCATAGACAAATATATCAAAGATTCTGGAATTTCTGGCACAGCCGAACCAGATGCGCGTGCGCTGGGTGGTTGTCTAAAGAATTTGAAAGCTGGGGATATTATTATTTGCAGTGAACTATCTCGTCTGGGGCGGAAACTGTTCATGATTATGCGAATTTTAGAGCATTGCATGAAATCCGGCGCAAAGGTTTACACCGTCAAAGACGGCTATGAACTGGGCGATAATATCCAATCCAAAGTTTTGGCTTTCGCGTTTGCGCTTTCCGCAGAAATAGAGCGGGATTTGATAAGTCAGCGCACCCGTGAATCTTTGGCCAGAATAAAGGCCCAAGGCCGCAAACTGGGGCGTGCCTTTGGCAGTAAAAACCACAGTCATAAACTGGATGGCCAGGCATCAAAGATACAAAAACTAATAAAGTCAGGTCTGTCTAAGCGCAAAATTGCCAAAAAATTAAAGGTCAGTGCCCCGACCCTTAACGCCTTTATTCGCAATAATATTGATATTAATTAACGAACCTTTGAAACTTACAATTTTCATTCCTATTTTATTTAAAAATCCTCACTTTTTCAATCAAAATCATTAACAAAATTTAACCTTCATTAGAATTTTATCACAGATTTTATGGGCCTTTAAACGTATCCGAATATGAGTAGGGGGAATTTATGGGCAAAATGATATTCAAAAGTGCTGGATCAAGAACTTATAGAAGTGCATCTGGCAGCATAAAATCAACAAGAGTAAGAAGTTCAGTCTATTTTAGAAAGGGAAGGATGAAATGAATAAGAATAAAAAAGTTATTTGCAAAAACTGTGGAACAGAATGGAGCCTCGAAGAAAAGAGAAAAATACCAAAACAATTTAAGGTGACAATGTGTTTGTCCTTTGCGCTTTTTGCAGTATTTATGTTCGCAGCAATGTATTATTGGGTATATTTTTTTGTTGTCATGCCAGCAATATTTCCTTTCTTCTTCGACGGTCCCTCAACGATCTTGGGCATATTATGTATAATATGTCTCACCATATTTAGCATGTGCGGCAGTATAGCTAATAATTATAAATATATTTGTCCTGCATGTGGTTGTATGCGGCCAGTGCCTGCTGATTCTCCATTGGGACACAAAATACGAGATAATTCTTAACCTAAGCTCAAAGGATTATGTATGAACAATACCGAAATTCTGGAACAAGATGCGGATTATGAACAGTTTAAGCGACATGCTATTGAGACAGAACAAAGCTTAACCCAATCTCAAAAAGAAAGTATTAATGATTGGTTAGAGAAATGGATTGAATACCAGCAACAAATTTCTGCTTTTAAGAAGAACTTATGTCTTGCAGTAATAAAATGTATATTACAGCATTTTCCTGTGCTGTTACAAAAGCGGCGTCAATGTACCTACAAAGATGATTATGGCAAATCTATAATAGATGGTTGGGAAAAAGAGCAAGACTACTTTATTGAAAATGTAGTGATTCCATATGTTAAGGAAAAGAATCTATTTTATACTCCTATGGATTTGAACGCGCGTATTCATAAAGATATATCTAATCTAGCAATAGAACTTCGACTATTTGCTATAGAACAAATGGGCTTCCTTGGGGGATTGTATGATTATCATTGGGAGAATTCTGTACAAATCGACAAACTTAACGATATTGTCCGTAGTTATTTAACTGCTTGTGGATCTCAAGTTCAACAAGACGCTCAATATATAAAGAAATTTGACGAACTGGACGCCGCAGCTGCTGATAAAGGTTTGGTTCTTGATGACGATATAGAGAAATGTGCTGATGTTTCAGAAATGTTCATGTGTGTATTAAACGCCCAATATGAAATACTTGACAATATGAAAGGAGTAAAAATAAGAATTAATGATGATCCAACGACTAGCTTAATTTTATTTCGACGACAATACAACTTACGAGAATATCTTGAGGAGCAATTCGAATCTGGTAAAGAATCTAGAGATAGAAACTCGGTATATCTTGGGTTATTAAAAAAATGGCTGCATGTTAATATCTCGCTTTACTTGGATAATGTATTTTCTGATAGAAAAGTCAAAACCACTAAATCGGGTAAGATGCTTTCTATAACAGATGCGTTTCTTAAAATCAGCAAAGCCTTTCTGGCACAAAAAAGCAATAATAGTGCCGAATGCACAGAAAGTCATGAAAGTCCCTTAGATTATGAAAAGCGCATAGCGGATCTCTTGCAGGAAATTGGTTTTAATGCCAGAACAACAAAAGCATCTGGTGACCAGGGTGTAGATGTTTTGGCAGATAAAAATGGTGTTTCTTTTGCCATACAATGTAAGTTGTATACCAAGCCGGTCGGAAATAAAGCGGTACAAGAGGTAAGTGCTGGTCAAAAACATTATAATACCGATTATGGTGTTGTCGTCAGTAATGCCGATTTTACCAAATCAGCACGGCAACTCGCCAATACAAACAATATAATTTTGCTCCACGATACCCAAATGGAGAAATTATTAGAGTATATTTAATGGCAATATAGTATTTAGAATTAAATGCCTTCCGATATACTTATGCCATGACTACAACATATTATAACACGAATACGACAAGCACCGCGTGGAAATTGAATTGATAAGAAGGTTTTGAGGCTCAGGCTAAATGCAAGTTAAAATTCCCGTATCGATTTGGGTGTTTTAGGCCACTATTGTCGATGCCCTCTCGAAACAGGTGATGATAAGTCACCATCATTTGTTCAATGATATCAATAAAGCCATGTAATTCATCTATTGGCGGAAAAGGTATTTCATTGGCAGTTTTATAATTGTGAGCCAGCCGCTTATCTCTACAGCGTTTCAGTTTTCGGTGCATCATATCTATCTTTGCTAAATCAGCGTCGAAGTCCACGTTATGTAGCGCCTCAAGCATTTCTGGCCCAATAGAATGCTCGTGAAGCTCTCCAGTAGTAACATCAGTAAAAGTAACAGTGGCTTTTTGCATAGTTTCTTCCAGTAATTGATAATTGTCTTTACAGAACTGCACAAAGAACCGTAGAGTGTGTTTGTCTTTATCATCCTTCCTGGGCTCGAGTATTTTGCATAGATTCATTATCAAGTTTCGATGATAATTCCCAAGAGTCCATGAAATAAACAGGTTAAGTTTTGCTTTTTGTGCTATGAGCGCATTATGAAAGTCCAAATAGCACTGACGCTCAAAAATTAACTGCCCCAAAACGTTGTCTACAAAATGCAAATACTCTTTAGCTTCTTCTAACGTCATACGTTTCACTCTTGCTTGTAATACCATAAACTGCGCCCTTGGTGGTGCCGACCTTGGTCAGGCGGCCTGTCTTGACCAGAGTTTGGACCGCCTTGCGAACGGTTTCTGGATTCTTGCCCAGACCGGCCACAATTTCCGGCATGGTCATTTCGGACTTATTTGCGAACAGGTTCAAAATCGCCAAGGCTGTTGCTGATAGCTTATGGTTGGAATCCTGTAGTTGCTGAAGCTTTGCCTCCAGATGGCGTTTCTGCTTTACTAGTGACCCGATAAAGAACGTCAGCCACGGTTCGTAGTCGACCTTGTCGCCCCAGATAGTCTTTTGTGTGCCACGCAAAGCGCGATAGTAGGCGTCCTTGCTGGCCTCTATGATAGATTCCATTGATGCGTATGGCATATACTCATATCCGGCTTTTAGCATCAACAAAACCGTCAGCGCGCGCGACAGGCGACCATTGCCATCCGTAAACGGGTGGATTGACAGGAAATGCACTACAAACACCCCGATCGTAATCAACGGGTGGAAATAGTGATCGTCCAGCGTATTGTTCGTCCACTTGATAATTTCTTCCATCAAAAGCGGTGTGTCAAACGGCGTCGCTGTCTCAAAAATAGAGCCAATTTCATTGCCGGTCGCATCAAACGCAGCGACGCGGTTGCTGTCCTTCTTGTATTCACCACGATGGCGCTCATCTTTATCCGAATACCGTAGCAGGGTCTGATGCAACTGCTTGATATAGTTTTCGGTCAGTGGAATCTCGCGATAGTTCTCAAATATCGCATTCAGTAGATCGGAGTAGCCGGCAACCTCTTGCTGATCACGGGTAGCAAACGACTGTTGGTTGATATGATTGAACAGCTCTTCTACCTGTTCGTCGGTCATCTTGTTGCCTTCAATGCGGTTTGATGAACCGATTGATTCAATCGTGGCGACACGGCGCATAACCTTCAGCTCGGCCGCCGTGGGGCGACTAACGCCACCAGCCCAACTGGCTGCAAAACGGTCAATTTCGGCAATGTTGTTCAATGTTTCCGGCGTAATAACAATATCGCGATTGCTTGGCATCTGGTAACTCCTGGTTTAACTCGTTTTCCCAGATATTACCAGATAAGCACAAAAAAGTCAATGTTTTTCCCAGATATTACCAGAACCGTGCCGCTCGAAATAATTAAGGTGACCACTTGCAAAAACAGATGAAATGACTTATCTTTTCGCAGAAAGGAATAACATAATGTTTTCATTTGAAAATGCAATAGAAATCATACCGGACAACAGAACTAAAGGGCTATTCAAAGAGGTTTATAGTTCTTATTGTGCTGGAAATTATCGCTCTGCCATAGTGATGCTATGGACAGTCGTTATATGTGATATTCTATTTAAATTAAACTTTTTAAAAGATGTGTATCAAGATGCACGAGCCATACAGATATTAGAGGATGTCGAAGCAAAACGTCGTATTAATCCTAAATCTCCAGAATGGGAAAATACTTTAATAGAAAAGGTTTGTGAACGAACAACATTTCTCGGAATAGCTGATAGGCAAAGTATAGATTTCCTGCAAAAAAATAGACATTTGTGTGCTCATCCTGTAATAGAAAATGGGGAATTATACCAACCAACAATTGAAAGAACCAGAGATTTGCTTAGAGGGGCTCTCGAATCAATTTTGATAAAGGAACCATTGTTGACGAAATCGATATCCGATATATTCTATGGTGATTTAGAAAACAAGAAAAGTACACTTGGAAGTTTTGAAAATTTAGATTCATATCTAGAGTCTCGTTACTTTAATAATTTTAACGATCCTATAGTTACTTATTTATTAAAGGGTTTATGGCGTTTTGTTATAGATCCACGAAACGAACGAGAATTAGAGAATCAAAATGTTAATGCAATGGCTTTATATTCATTGCTAAAACACTTTGAAGAATGCTGTAAAACAGCGATTGGTCAGAATGGTAGTCTTTTTGGGGCTGCTATAAATCAGACTTCTAATAATTTCGGTTTTTTGGCAGTTATAGAAATGTGTAAAAGGTTTAGCTGGTTATATCCGATGTTGCCTGATGATGTAAAACTCATAATAAGGAATAAAATTCTGAATGTTCGTGAACTGCCGGATGGAGAAATAGACTATCCGCTAGCACGTTTCGTTGAATGTTGGTTTTTATCAGAAAATTTTGAACAGCATATAGAAAATATAAATGGTAAGCTTGATACTGAATATCTTGCCATGAAAAAACTTTCTCCAAATGCTATTAATAAGTTATACGAAATGGCTAGATTTTATGATTGTATTCCAAAATTTGTGAGCCTATGCACAAAAATATATTCAAAATCCTACTCTTTTAACGATGCAGACAATAGATTCAGCTGCTGTATCAGACCTTATATAGGTTTATTCACAAAAGCTGATTGTATAGAATTGATGCGAGCTACGAATAACAATCATATAAACGGAAATAATCAAACATGTGCTAGAAACGCAGCTTTTATTGACCATGTTGATTTTTTAAGAGATTTCTTGGCAAAGGGAGGGGACCGCGAAGATGTAGCAGAATTTGATAGATGGGAACCTTTGTTAGAGAGACTTGAAGCATAACTATGGGATAATTGTCTTACTTATACCTGCATACCCCAACATCATGTTGGCGGCGGATTGGATGGACTGACGGACTGTTAATCCGTATGTCGCTGGTTCGAGTCCAGCATCCCGAGCCAAGAATTCCGCGCCTTTCGTCAGATTGGCGCGTTTTTTATTTTGTTCTGTGGGGCACGCATGGGGCACTCGCTTTAACATTTCATAACACTTCGTGGCAAGCCACAATAAAAATAAAAGCTCTGAATTCCGAGCTTTTTCACATTCTGTTTAGCCAATCAGTGCCCCGAATTTGCCCCACAAACACAATACACGCCACCCAAACCCAAGTTTTCCAAGCACTTTAACCAAAAGACAACCAGATTAACAATCCGTATGTCGCTGGTTCGAGTCCAGCATCCCGAGCCAAGATTTACGAACCGCTCCCTTGGGGCGGTTTTTGTTATGGTGCGGCTATCCTGCGCCCGGTTCGATAATTTGTGAATTGAAATCACAATTTTTTGACCCTTATCGAACACTACGAACAAAAAAGGCTGGAAATCCAGCCTTTTTGATACATTCGAGTTCGACTGCCCTGATTGTTTTCTAAATAGCAGGGATTCTAATTCTACAAAATCAAAAGTTCCCCCCTAAGGGGAACTTTATGTCGTACATGGCAGAAAGTCATGCCTATACAGACAAAAAATCCTTTGCTTTTACAGTGTTATTACGATATAATCAAGGGTGAATCTGTGGGGACACAGGTTCGGGGCTGTCGAAAGCCTAAATTGTCCGGTGCAGATAAGATTCATCGTTAATCCGAGGTTTCTGATATTTGCATCGTTATTTATCCCTGACCAAGACTGGTCGGGGAGCCACTGGTTATAAAACACGGTTTGTCCGAAAGACCAATGGAGTCATTGACAATTTGATTTTCGAACTTCCCCGACCGCGTGTGTTTCACAGCGGTCTGTTTTTTAATACAAAAGGGGATTTATTATGAAAATAGAAGTTAGTGATTTGATGGATGTTTGGGCCAGCCTTACATTCGCATATGATGTTAGCGGCCTGGACAAAGATGGTGTTCAAACGCATGTTATTGATGACACAAAAACAAAGTTGGGATTGGTACAGTTGGAAGCTCGTAATCCAGAAGATTTACAAAAGTTACGTGAGGCGTTGGCTAAATATGAAATTAAACCAGTTGAAGCGGAAAAACTGACGGCAGACCAATTTGGAATTCATCCGCAAACATCCGCATTCGAGCAGTATGGGATAACAGAAAAAGCGTCATATTTGGCTTTTGATGAAAATCGGTTGACCATTGATTTTAATTCATTGCCACCGGAAGCCCAGGAATTATTAGAATTCTTTGTTGTGGCACGTGCACAATCTAATATGGAATATTTAAATGAAGTAAATAAAGCAAAATCAATGGCTGCAGGGATAAAAAGAATTGAAAAAATGGCACAACAAGCACAATCCGGTATCGGCAGCAAGGGCGTAAATAACTTGAAACAGATGATTGAACAAGTTGCAAAAAATACTTATAATAACGGATAAATGGCGCGTTTAATGTTTTTTTTGTGGCTGTATCAATTTATCATACGGTCACAAAAATAAGGAAATATGTTATGCTGTGCAATTTATATTTATTTCGGCATGGGCAAACGAACGAGAATGCAGACGGTGTTCGCTATGGCGATGTTTGGCGAATAACGGAATAGAGATTCAAATGAACAGAAATAAATAGGACGCATAATGATGATCAACAATAAAGACCAGCGAATAATAGAAACAATCAAAGAGATTTTGCGCCGATTACATGACCCAAAGACAGGTTTTCGTGGTTATCAGCATGAGTTACGTTCTCGTCAACGTACTGAAAAACTGACTGATGACGAAGTGCGACAACTCGGCAGGGCTAAAATTGCTGAGTTGGCAGCAGAAAATGGTATTGGGGCGGATGCCAGTTTTGATGAGCAAAAATTCTCATTACATGGTAAACAACTTGTTGAAAATCGTATTTATGCTTCCTGTGGAAATGCGGCCAAGGCATTTTGTTATATAAATTCGTTATTACCGCCAGGACAACAATTGGATATTATGATTATGTTAAGTACGGACCCTGTTCATTTTATTGATGGTATGGCAGGTCATACATTGCCATGTGTAAAAATGAGTGATGGCAAATATTATGCGTTAGACCCACAAATAAAATTAACAGAGCAAGAGCCGGATATCAAATTTTTGAAAGAAGATATTATTGTCGGTGGTTATGTAAATCATGTCCTTCCGGGAATTGCAAAGCACGGCAGGCCTTATAAAATTACAAGACTCGTCACACCAGAATATCATGAGAAAGAACTTAGCTCGTTTCAGCGTTTTATAGCTGAATCTGTTGTTCGCGATGACGTCGTCAGTAAAACATGTGAAAAAATAGAAACAGCGATAAAACATGCCAATATATCCAAACAAGACGAACCAAGTAAGCAGGTTTATGATTTTTGTAAGCAATTGACTGGTCATGATATAGAAAACCAAATTCGTGCATATCGTAACTCTGCTTATGTACAATTCGATAATCATTGGTACCGTATCGGCTATGATAAAGGTTATTTAATGCTGGGGCTTATGGATGAACGCAATCCTATGCCGCAAATTGAAAAATTACAAACGCCGTCTGGTTTTATAAAATGGTTTGAAAGTGGCGAGGTGTTCCGAAATGGAATAAAAAGCATGGATGCGATTACCGCAAACAAGCAGCTGACCGAAGATAATTATTCAAAACAACAGGCTTTGTCTTTGGCTGATGATATTATAACAGTCTTGCGTCCACATATTGTGAAAAATAAAGACATGTTGAATAACTGGAGAAAGACAACTTATAATCAACGACAACAATATGTTTGTGAAATTATGACGGCTTTACTTGAAAAGTTTCCAAGCAAAACAGTAAAACCCAAGATTTATTTTCGTGAAGATATTGAAAAATTAAATAAGAATCATGTCGCAATTCCGCCAATGTACGCCTGTTTTTTTGAAAAGAACTTTGTGCCGTCGTATACACATCTTGCCAATCAAATTTTTGGGAACGATGAGCCGTTTTTTGCTTTTTTCCATGATTTATCGGATAGCGGTATGATTGGACAAATAGTTCATGAATTTACACACTATTTACAAGCAACAGACCAATCAACTATTAAACCGGAAATTGTTAAAATGGCAGGTAAATATTACAAACTGCCAGACGAAAACCGTCAAATATATCAAGATTCCATATTTGAAGTCGAAGCGCGCGAAGTCGGGGGATATGCTAGACAGCAACTGCACAATATCGCTCGCGATATAGATTTGTTGCTTATCCAACAAAAGAAAAATCAACACGATTGAGTAAAATACCGGTGTTTTTTGTTATAAGCTCGCGAAATTTATCCGGGCATTCTGCTCGATAACTGCAAGATATGCCGAGCCAAGATTTATAAGCCGCCCCACCGGGGCGGTTTTTGTTATGGTGCGGCTATCCCGCGCGCGGTTCGATAATTCGCTTGGTGCAATGTGCTGATTTCTTGCGCTTATCTAATAAATTTATTGATTTTATCGGATTTTTGTGCGATTTTTTTGGTCATAATCTAAAGGCATAATAATGGATATTGCAAAAATTAACATTGCCAATTGGGATAAGGTGGAGTTGCTGCAGCGTTTGATAAACAATGCAGACGGCGTATTGGTGACGGATAGGCGTGGAATCCAGGAATATTCCCGACGTAAAATTACTTATGACGAAGCAAAGTGTCTCTGGCAATCTACAGATAATCATTATTTTGATTCTTTCCAGGAACGCCCATTGAAAGTCGACTTATCTGGGAAAACTATGGATGCAACACTTTATGTTCGCGATAACAGTTTGGCCGCATTGGCGCTGGCCCTGGGGGCAAATTATCAATACCCATATCTTATGGATGGCTTTGAAAACTCTGAATTTGCAAAATTACGTCGAGAATACGATGCCGAAAGAGTCAAAATTGCTCAGTTATACGACGCTTTAAAAGATATATATATGGCGGCTGAAAATACGTCACCCGCATTTTGCACTGTTAATGTAAAACGTCTGAAGTTCATTATTGAATGCGCGGTGGCAGAAATCAACAGAATGCCCGGATTTTATATAGATAACAGCAAGCGGCGCTGGGCCATGTTTTACAATTTGTTCCACAGTGATAACCCCGCGAAAATTGAACAAAGTATAAGTATGGATATTACAAAAATCGATATTACCAATTGGGATAAAATAGAGTTACTGCAATGTTTGATAAACGGTGCAAATGGCTCGTACGTGATAGATTCGAATGTTCCATTGGAACCGGTGGCGTGTGTTCCTGGGAAAGCAGTCTCTTGGTATTGTGCAGGGAAGATATGGAATTCTTCAAGTAATCATTATTTTGATTATTACAGAAACGTTCCATTGAAAGTTGATTTGTCCGGGGACGTTCTGGATGCGGCGCTTTATGTTCGTGCGAACGGTTTGGCCGCATTGGCAACAGCTTTGAAGCTATATTGGCGTGAACCCTATGACTGGAAGAGTGGAAGGATATTGCGACGGGCGGAGTCTATCGACGCTGCCTTGGGAAAGTTACGTCGAAAATATAAGTTGGAACAATCCAAAAGCCGCGTTTTTCAAGACAAATTAAGAGCTATATACCAAGCGGCTGAAAATACATCGGCTGGATTTGGTAATGCTAATGTGAAACACCTGAAGTCCGTTATTGAACGTATGGCGGCAGAACATGGATTTAAGCAGCGTTAAGAAACTGTTGTAATTCGTGAAACTCATTCGGAAATTCTTCTCGATAATAGCAAGATAACCCGAGCCAAGATTTACAAACCGCCTCATCGGGGCGGTTTTTGTTATGGCGGCGCTGGCCTGCGCCCAGTTCGATAATTTTGAAATCAAAATCGCTGATTTTTGGTCGTTATCGCTCGGCGCGATAGGCCTGCGCGGCACTCCTGACGCATCGCGCCGGTGGGCGCTCTGCTACTCGTAGTCGAACGCCATAAACAAAAAAGGCTGGAAATCCCGCCTTTCAATACTCTACGGCATTCAATATCAATAAAAAGTCCGGAATGTCTTTTGGTGGCATACCATTTAGCAGGCTGACCGATGATACTGACCCAAATGGTGCATAAAAGTCTGGCATTTCTTTCTTGGCCCAATCGGCCCCTTCATAATATTTGCCAAAATGGTAATATTTACGAATGCATTCGTTTATCTCGCGTTCCAAATCCGCCATAGACATATGAGTCATCATATCCCAGACTTTTTCTTGGATTTCATCATACTTATAATCGCCAAATCTATAATTGTCCCAGAAATAACTAAGAACCTGCTCGGCTTGTTTTTCGTTAAGGTCTTTTATTTTTGCCGGAAAATGGTATCGCGGATGCGCTGCGCGGTACATATCTAATTTTTCCTGATTTACCGCATAAGCATTTATACGCGCGACGTTTTTTGTTAGCTTTTTACCGCCCGCATATTCTAGTGACCGATCTATAAAATCAGAACGCCGATCAGCATTTGCCGTCCCAGGTATCAATAACAATAAAACCAGAAGCAATATCTTCATGCTGTGATTATTGCAGAGTGATCGCATAAAAATCAATATCTATTTGTGCGTGCAGACCATCCGTGTCCATATTTGTCCCATGTGTCCAAGCCCTGCAAGTATTCCAGCCGGTTTTCTTTAAGTGCGTCCATAAAATCATCAACCTTATCATCTGGGATATTATTAAGCGCCTTGAGTGTTTCATTGCCAATTACGCCATCAACAGAAACTGTATCATCTGTTGCTTCGTTTATGGTTTCTTGAACCATTTTCATTACGTTATTAAAATTACTCATCACCCCCATGTCATATACCGCATTGGCTATACGGTCATTATCAATATCTGCGATACGGCGTTCATCATAGTAATCCTCGCCATATATTTGTTCTGCCTGTTCGCCCGTAAGTTCTTTCAAATTATCTGGAAAATGAAAATTTGGATGGCCCGCGTTATACTTATCCAATGTTGGTTGTGTTATTCCTGCGTTGGTTGGCTGATCTATCAATTCAGGATTATCAACATAATTTCCTTCCTCCGCCATGCCTCTATGAACTATGCCTAACTTACGCAAATCAGGAACAGGTTGATTGCCATCGTCCATATACACTTCCTCTATCCAGCAACGGCAATTAGGGTGATGTGGGTGTTCTGGTATATCGGATTCGTTTTCATAAATTTCTTCTGAAAAGCTCTCACATTCTTCGCATGTTCTGTCGTCCAGTTCTGCGTGCCAAATCCATACTTTACGAACAGCGACATTGCGTCCCGTGGCATCCGTTGTGCTTTTGCCATATTTGTCTTGAAAATATTTTGTAACTTGTGCCGCCACACTTGCATGGTCGGGATCGTTGGAATCGTTATATGCGTCACTTTGCATCAATTCCATTATATTATCGGGTAGTTTTGCCATATTTTTGCTCCTTTAGTGTTGTAATAAAAAAAGCCCCGCGCGGGGCGGGGTAATAAAAACGGCGACAAACGTCGCCTGCTTAACTTGACGAGTATTATATCAAAAATTGGCTAAAAAATCAACAAAAAAGACATATATAGCCGCTAACTATAAATTCTTTTAAATATCTGCATGCTCCAGCATCCCGAGTCAAGATTTATGTGCTGCTAATCGGGCCCCACGCAAACCTGTTTGCGTGGGTGATTCATTCGGGGCGGTTTTTTGTTGGTTTTTGTGTGCTGGAAAAACATTTCTTGCATATAAAAATAAATTATTTAATATATTCTTGTATAATCAAGGGGTTGCTGCTTGAAAAAAATGTTTTGTGTTGTTTCGATAATATTGTGCTTGGGGGCGCCGGCGTGTGCGCGTACGGTTTATTATAATATGGGGTCCAAGGTGTGGCATAATGAAACATGTAAACACCATGCGTGCAAAAAATGTGTTAAAATGGAAGAGAGCCAGGCGCGCCAACGTGGCGGCCATGCGTGCAAGGTATGTAAGGGGTAATGGGCGGTCTGGGGCTTGTTATTCCATATGTGGTAAATAAAAAACACCCCGCATGGGGTGTTTTTGTTAAGATGCCTGGGTGATTCCATCGATGTGCTGTTGCATCAATGTGTTTATATCGCTGATTGCTTTTTGAACGTGTTCTTGTTTGGGTGATGTGCGCGTTTTGTAGATTATGTGATAAATTACGCCAAATTCCAGCATGCTCATGTTTGCGCCATTTAATACCTTGATTAGAGAGTTGACCGATATCCAATGTTCTTGGTTGTAATTGGATGTTCTTTTGCTTCTGTTAAATGTGGTTGAATTTAATCCGCCACGTACCGCCAGGCGCGAACAAGAACATTGTTTTAGCTTGGCTATGAATTCCAACGAGTCCCATAATGTTGTGAAATGATTGTGCATTTTTTCCTCCTTACCTGTTGATGGCATTATGAACAAAAACCTATGCATATGCAATATTAAAAATTAGGAAATATATCTCAAAATATATAATGTATCGGATTGTATTCTATTTCTGATTGAATTTTATATACGAAACACTTGTTTTTGTGTATTTTTCAAAGGCCGAATTTATACACTCCGCCGATGTATATTTGTGTGGCGTCAATCTTGGTCGTGCCGCGGGGGTGTTCTATCTGGCCAAAGTTTGTATATTTAAATCCGATATCGATATCAATACGGCTGTTTAGTTTAAATAACACGCCTGCCATGGCCTGGTACGATAAATCAAATGCATTCGCCAGGTGGCCGTTTATTTCGCCCCATATTCCACTAAGTCCCAATCCGGCACCGATGTATGGAGAAAATGCATTATCAAATTCGTGCATTATATATATGTTCAGCATGTTTACCCAAATGTCATATTCAAAGTCCATGTCGGATTTGCTGTATTGGGCGCCCATGTATAATGTTTCATATTCTGTGCGCAGGTATGGCGTCAGATTGCTGCCCATTGTTGTGCCAAAGCCCAAATTGTCATCAATATGCTTGATTGTTTTGTCGTTCGCCAGGCTGTAAGAATACGAACTGTGTTCGTTTATATATACCCGAAATCCGGCATAGTTATCGCGTTTTGCGGGCGCGGGGCATTCGCATACGGGGCATGCAGCGATAAAAACATCATAAGATTGTGTGTCTGTGTCCATTTGTTGGTAACCCTAGCATGCGGCTGTACGCAAATAAACAGGAATAAATCCCGCGTTGTTGATTTTGCTTGCAATCTGTAAAAATAGTGCTATATGTTGACATATATTTAAATTGGAAACGACGGTCGTGCGGCGTCATTGATGTTGGATGTTCTGTAGAAAATAAATGAGGCTTACAAAATGATTGAAAATTATGAAGTGTTTTGTGGTAGTTGTGTGCTGGATCTTCGTACCGGTCTGTGTAGGATGGCTGGTGGTGATAAAGATCCATTCGTTCAGATATTGCAGGAAGAGATACGTGGGAAAAAATTATCTGTTGAACAGGGGCATTTTAGTAGTGTTTTTGCTGATGGCGAGTTTATTATGCGCGTTGATCCATACGGCGTGATGGTTGGATTATGTTTACCGAATGTCGAAACAATAGGGGATGGTTTTCTGAGCTCTGATGAGGATTTGGTGACAATCAATCTGCCGAAGGTTAAAACAATTGGGCATGATTTTCTGAGAGATAATAATGTTTTGGCGCTAATCGATCTGCCGAACGTTAAAACAATTGGGGATAATTTTCTGGAAAATAATCGGGTATTGGACTTCATCGAGCTGCCGAATGTCGAAACAATTGGGGATAATTTTCTGAGAGATAATCTGTATTTTTGCGAAAGCTATCTGCCGGTCGTCTGCAGATTTTTGGGCACAATCAAGCTGCCGAACGTTAAAACAATTGGGGATAATTTTCTGGAAAATAATACGTATTTGTCCAAAATCGATCTGCCGAACGTTAAAACAATTGGGAATGCTTTTCTGAGGCTTAATGAGCGTTTGCGCGCAATCAATATACCGAATGTCGAAACAATTGGGGATTATTTTCTGAGAAATAATGAGGGTTTGGAAGCAATCAATCTGCCGAACGTTAAAACAATTGGGGATTATTTTCTGGGCTATAATAAGGATGTGCACGCAATCGATCTGCCGAATGTCGAAACAATTGGGGATAATTTTCTGGGAGATAATAAGAGGTTGAGCGCAATCAATATGCCGAATGTCGAAAGAATTGGGGATCGTTTTTTGAGAGATAATAAGAGGTTGTGCGCAATCAATATACCGAAGGTCGAAACAATTGGGGATGATTTTCTGAGCTATAATAAGGGGTTGCGCACAATCGATCTGCCGAACGTTAAAACAATTGGGAGTGCTTTTCTGAGGGCTAATGAGGGGTTGAGCGCAATCAATCTGCCGAACGTCGAAACAATTGGGTATGATTTTCTGAGAGATAATGAGGGTTTGCTCAAAATCAATCTGCCGAATGTCGAAACAATTAAGCACAATTTCCTGTGCCATAATCGGAGGTTGCGCGCAGTCAATCTGCTGAACGTTAAAACAATTGGGAGCCGTTTTCTGGATCTTCATCCGATTTTTAGGAATCGGAATGCGGAAATTCTGAGGCGTGTCGCAGCAAAAGCCGCAGCAAAAAAAGCCGCAGCAGAAGGGGCCAAAGTAGAATTGGTCGCAGCAGAAAGGGCCGCAGCAGAGAAGGCCGCAGCAGAGAAAGCTGCAGCAGAGAAGGCCGCAGCAGAGAAAGCTGCCGCAGAGAAAGCTGCAGCAGAGAAGGCCGCAGCAGAGAAAGCTGCAGCAGAGAAGGCCGCAGCAGAGAAAGCTGCTGCAGAAAAAAGATCGACGGTTTTTTGTCGCATTGCCAAGATGTTCCAGAACTTTCGCGGTGGACGGTAATTGTTTTTGTGGGACTCTGGGCAATTAGTTGTTATTTGGGGGTGTTGTGTTGGGAAAATTTTCTGGTTGAAATCCAGTTGAATATATGAAATGATACAACCTGTGCGGGAATTTGATCCTTGGAATCCGGAAAGGAGGGTGGTTGTGAATCATTTGGATATGTGGAACGCGATTGATTGTTTTGCGGCAAGTCATAATCTTTCTTGCTCTGGTTTGGCAAAGAAAAGCGGGCTGGATGCGACAACGTTTAATAAAAGCAAGCGCTGGACCAGTTATGGAAAACCGCGCTGGCCCTCAACCCAGAGTTTGGCAAAAATACTAGAGGCAACCGGTTCTACGCTGGATGACTTTCTTCGGTTTATGCCCAATCGGGCCGGTGGTCGTGGAAATGGCGGCGCAAAATAAGATTTGCCACATATTGATGGCATTTTCCTTTGTTTAAATTGAATATGGCGCGCCGCGCCATTTTTATGTTATAATTCCATCAAATACTGGACAGGAAAATGTTATTTCGTCGCATCAATAAATCAGAAAATACAGAAATCGCTGTGCCGCAGCGTTCGTCGCTGAAACTGCGAATGTTGTTTTGGTGTCTGAATCTGATGGCGCTGGGGCTGGCGGTGGTGTTTGTTTATGTCGCAATAATATTTTTCCAGATGCCATCACTGGATGCGATCTTGCATGAAACGCGGCCTGCGGCGATTGTGTTTTTGGATAAAAATGGTACAGAAATACGCAGTTCTAATCGAATTATGGGCGTGCCTGTGTCGACCGATGGTGTGCCGCCGTATGTCTGGCAATCGATAATCGCGATCGAAGATAAGCGTTTCTTTGAACATGGGCCGATTGATATGCGTGGTATAATACGCGCCATGGTAACCAATATCGCGCATGGTCGGATTGCGGCCGGCGGGTCATCTATTACGCAACAGACGGCGAAAAATATATTTTTATCGCGCGAGAAAAAGGTTTCACGCAAAATCCAAGAATTCATATTGTCGTACTGGCTAGAAAATCGTTTTGATAAGAACCAAATTCTGGATTTGTATATGAATCGTGTGTCATTGGTTGGCGGTATGCGTGGAATTGATGCGGCCGCCCGCGTAATGTTCCAGCGGTCTGCGCGGGATTTGACGCTGGCCCAGGCGGCGCAAATCGCCGCAATGTTAAAGGCGCCCACGTCATACAGCCCGCTTAAAAATCCGGATCGTAATATTGCACGTGCGCGTATCGTTCTCCAAGAAATGGTACGCCAGGGTTATATTACTTTAAATCAGGCACGCGCGGCCGCGGCAGAATTGGTCCCTGCTGCGCCGGCGCCCGACACAAACCTGTATCGTTACTGGACGGATTTTGTTTTGGATGAAACGCGTTCGCGTTTGGGTGGTTTTGATACAGATTTGTATGTATATACCACATTGGATATGGGTTTACAGGGGCGTATTGCCGCGATTTTGCCTGGGCATACCGGTGCATATCAGGGGGCGGTGGTTGCAATGTCGCATGATGGCGCATTGCGCGCGATGTCGGGCGGGGCGGATTATCAGGCCAGTCAGTTTAACCGCGTGCTGGCCATGCGTCAACCGGGCAGCAGTTTCAAGCCGGTCATATATCTGGTCGCGCTAGAGAGCGGCATGACGCCGGATGATATTGTAAATGACGCGCCGTTTGCCATTGGGGACTATAACCCCAAAAATTATAACAAGCGGTACTATGGCGATATTACGTTGGCGACCGCCTTTGCAAAAAGTGTGAATTCCGTGCCGCTGAAATTAACCAAAGAATATGGTATTGATTCTGTCTTGGATATGGCAGGGCGTCTGGGGGTGGGAACGCGCCTGCGTCGTGAATATTCGACAGTACTTGGCGCGTCGGAAATGACGTTGTTGGATTTGACGACAATTTATGCGGTGATATGGAATGATGGGGCATCGGTGCGGCCGTATTCAATTACGAAAATAACGGATCCGGCGGGTAATATTTTATATGAACGTGACCCGTCTGATGCGATCCAGGTGGTGTCAACAGATGCCGCGGAATATATGCGTGAAATGCTGGGCGATGTGGTGGTAACCGGCACGGGTCGCCGTGCGAATGCCGATGGGGTTTTGGGTGGCAAAACAGGGACCAGTAACGAAAACCGTGACGCATGGTTTGTTGGTGCGACAGATGATGTTGTAATTGGTGTATGGGTCGGAAACGACGATTTTGCGCCCATGAACCCCAAGATTACTGGCGGCACAATCCCTGCGGAAATTTTTCACGATATTGTTGAATAATTTTTTGAATTGTTTTAACCTGCGACGAATTTAGGGGGACAATATGTCAAACACATTGCCAAAATCATTATGGAAATTTTACTTTAAGTATGCCGCCCGTGGGCATTGGGGGATTCTGATTGCATGGGCAATCATCCAGGTTTGGGTGAATTCTGGCATGGTGTGGTTCCCAATGATGCAGCGTTGGTTTGTTGCATTGTTTGAACGTCCGGCCGACAGTGCGGCTGGCTTTATTGCATATGCATTGCCAACGGTAATATTGATTGTGCTGTTGGAAATGTCTTTTACCAGCGGGATGACGTTGCGCGATTTTTTCAGTGCGCGTTGGAAACCGAAAATTCAAAATCAAATCTCCGAAGAATTAACCGATTATATCCAGCATCAGTCAATGTCTTTTTGGTCGGGGCGTATGGCGGGTAAAATCAATTCCCAGATAAATTATGTATCGGACGGATTTCTGTTGATTGTTGATTTGGTTCGGATTGTGGCGCTGTTGTCTTTGATGGCGTTAAATGTTGCGTTTATTTTACAGGTAAATTCATATGTTGCGATTATTTTTGGATTTGTGTTTGCGTTTCGCTTGATTTATGGCGTCGCACTGATGCGGCCAATGCATCGGGCTGCCAAACAGGCCAGTGAATCCGCATCCAGCTTGTCAGGTAAATTAGTGGACAGTCTGTCAAATTTTTCTATTGTAAAGTTGTTTGCCGG
>JAAVBP010000006.1 GCA_014803525.1 bacterium | reverse complement strand
CAACGTTGACCATCTGACCGGCGCGTGCGGAATTGCAGAGCATGCCGCCCACAAAACCCAATAAAATTAATAACTTGCGCATCCTTCCTCCTCTGCCTAATAAAAAGGGTCCTTTGGATTAGGCATAGTTGGCGCATAAAAAACACTGGATTTGTGGGGGATTTTTTTCTAATATTTATACGAAATTAAAGGACCCTTTTTTTACGGCAAAACACCATGACATAACGCGTCATGGTGTTCGTTTTTGTGTGCGGATTAACGGATCCCGCTTTACATTTCTTTTGGAATGCGCAGGCCCATTAAATCAATTGCACGGGCCAGTGCTGCATACGCCGCATGCGCGATATACAGGCGCCCCGCTCGCACATCGGCTGGCACATCATCACGCAATATCGGACAGTTATGATAAAACGTATTTATCAACTGGCACAGATCGTATGTATAGTTTGCCAATATGTCTGGCGAGCGTGTTTCAAAAGTATTGTGTATCGTGCGTTCAAAATCCAATATTTCAATCATCAGATTACGTTCGTCTGTCCCTAATGTGGCTGGCATCGGTGTGGTTGGTGCGATATCGCCTGCGCGACGCAATACATTGCCCAAGCGTACGGCGGTATACAAAATATACGGGCCGGTGCGACCTTCGAAACTGGTGACGGCCGCCGGGTCGAATATATAATCCGATTTTACATCATGCATCAAATCTGTGAACTTTAATGCCGCCAATGCAATTGATTTAACTGTATCGTCATCCAGTTCTTTGCCGGCGTCGGCTGTGCGTGTGCGTACCGCATCTTCGACCATTTCGATAATATCCAACAGTCCCGCCGCGTTCCCGTCACGGGTTTTAAACGGCTGGCCCCCTGGGCCATTTATCGTGCCGAAATACAGATGTTCCAAATTTTCTGTTGGAAACAGATCCAACATTTCCGCCACGCGGAATACCTGTTTAAAGTGCAACTGTTGACGCGCATCTGTTAGATACCATATTTTATCCGGGTTGTCGTTCGTTTTACGGTACCATATTGCGGCCAGATCTGTTGCCTCGTAAGTGTCGGCCCCGCGTGAGTTATAGAACATAAACGGCGGCATTGGCTCGGAATCAGTGTCGCGACGCACGGTTACAATTTCTGCGCCATCACTCAGGGTCAGTAAGTTGCGATCACGCAACATTTTTTCAACCACGTCCAGATGCATTGATGCATTGCGTTCGCCCAGCGTCTTATCAAACGGCATCATGTTCAGCTTGTTTATTATGCCGTCCATCATATCCAGCGATACCGCCAAAAACAAATTGTACAGTGCGGTATAGCCCGGATGTCCGTTCTGCAGGTCGGCGGTGATTTTGCGGGCATGATCTAAGAATTCCGGATCTTCTTTCCCACGTGCAGATGCTGTCGGATAGTATGTGTCCAATTCCGCTGCGGTTATCTGATAGTCGGCCTGGTTGATTTTTTCTGCGTCAAAATCTGGCTCAAAAAAAGGCCAATCCGGATGCAGGCTTTCTATATGTGCAATAACCAGACCCATTGGACGACCCCAGTCGCCAATATGATTATAAGAAACCGTTCTGTGACCTAAAAAACGGGCCACGCGGTTCAATGTGTCGCCGACAATGGATGTGCGCAGATGCCCAATATGCAATGATTTTGCAACATTGTAAGAACCGTAATCCATATCGATGGCCAGCTGTGTCGGCTGGGTGATTTTTGTTGCATCTTTTGCCGCGTGCCAAATAAAATCATCTTTTAATTTTATATTAATGAAACCTGGGCCTGCAATTGATGCGTCGGCCACAAAATCAAGATCTGCTATTTGGGGCAACAATTCTGCCGCCAATGAACGCGGATTTTTCCCGGCGCCCTTTGCCATAACCATTGCGGCGTTGGTTGAAAAGTCCCCGAATTCACGATTGCGTGGCGTTTCCAGGTTTACAGCAGTTCCCAATTTTTCATTAATTGCATCAGATACATATTTATATAAATTCATTTTTTATAACATCCATTATATCGGTAAAACAACTCTTACACGCAGGCCGCCCAGTTCGCTGTCTTCCAGAAACAATTGACCACCGTGATTTTCAATCGCTGTCTGCGCAATAGACAGGCCCAACCCCGTGCCGCCTGTGTCGGCACTGCGGGATTCATCCAGGCGCACAAATGGGCGCATTGCGTCACGCTTTTTATCGTCCGGAATGCCTGGGCCGTCATCCTCAATAATAACCTCTACCTGTTCTGGCTCATCGATTTCGGTTATTTTGATTTTCTTATTCGAATATCTGGCCGCGTTTTCGATGATGTTGCCAAATGCCTGGGCCAATGCCATCGGATGCGCATAGAATTGTGCGGGGGTATCCGGAAATTCTGTGATAATCTTTTTAGATGGTGCCGCATCGCGTGCCAGACGCGTCAGCATCGCTGGCAGTTCGGTTGCCTGCTCTATTTCTGGTGTTTCACCACGCGCAAACGCCAGATATCCGTTTACCATTTCTGTCATTCTGTCGATGTCGCGCAACAGATCTTTTTTATTTGCGGCACCTGTTTCGACCCCTAAACGCATGCGGGTCAATGGCGCCTTTAGGTCGTGGCTGACCGCGTTTAGCATGTCTGTGCGGGTTCTGTTATAGCGGTCCAGGCGTTCTTTCATCTTTATCATTGCGCCGGCAGCTTCGCGTATTTCTTTGGATCCGGTTGGCTCAAATCCCGGTGCATCCAATCCGCGGCCAAATCGGGACGCCGCACGTGCAATTCTGCGAATGCTGCGTGTGTGAATGATAATAAACGGTGTGATCAATACCGACACAATCAACAGTGACCCCAGTAACCAGATCAAAAATACCTCTGTGCTGGTGGAATAAATCCTGTACAGCGTTGTTGCGAATGTGGCAATTTTGCCGTCACGGGTCGGGATATCGATAAATATCAGGCGTTTGCCTTTGTCTATGTATACCGATGATGGCCGATTAACACGACGTGATAACTCGTGGGCCAATGGGCCTGCCTCTATAGAATCATTGTCATTATGTTTTGGGCGGTTCAGATGATCGTTTACAGTGACGTTTATACCAATACGCTCTGCCATTGCCTGGGTCGCAGTGGTGTTGCCTGTGTCCATAAAGTCCATCATTGTCGCAACCTCGCCCGCCAGACCGCGTGCCAGGGTTGCATGTACGCGGTCCCAGTGATTGCCGAAAAATACATTGGCAACAATGGTCAATGCCACAACAAGCGGTATTAAAATCATTAAAATTGTACGCCAAAGAAAGCTGCGTGGAATTATGGTCATACCGTATCCTTGTTTTTTGTTATTATCACGGGTGTATTGGTGACAATTTTGTAACCATGCCCGCGAATTGTGATTATGTCTATATGCGATAATACACTATTTAATTTCGTACGCAAGCGTTTTGCTACCATGGGCGCGGCAGGTGCAATATTGCCAATTGGTGATGTTAAACGCGACAACAGGCGTTTTTCTTCGCCAGACAGTGCCAGCGCGCGCGCCGGTGTGTTATCCGTTTGAATAAAAAATTCCCCATCTGTGAATATCAAGCCCGGTGGCAAGGATGGGCCTGTGCTGGGGTTGTTTTTCATTATATTGTTTAGACGCAAAATCAATTCTTTCATTTGGAATGGCTTTGCCAGATAATCATTCGCGCCACCCGATAAGCCAGCGATTGCGTTTTCGGGCCCACTGAGCGCGGTAAGCATTATAACGGGCGTTGTGTCACCCGTTGCGCGCAAATTGATCAGAAAGCTCAACCCATCTTGGCCCACCATCATGCGATCCAGAACGATGGCAGCAACGTGCATTTTTTCTAAAATTTTTGATGCGTGCATGGCAGATTCTGCACCGATTACGTCAAAGCCTTCGGCCCGTAGACCAGCGGCCAATGTGCGTCGCAACATTTCATCATCATCAATAATAAGAACAGTTTTATCCATTATTTCTGCATTGGTTCGACTGCATATTCGCCCGGCTGAATCGTGCGTACGGCATTGCCGACGCCGTTTGATTCTGTGTTGCTGTCTATTGCGGTCCGGAACTTCATACCATTTGTTGTGAATTCTGTTTTGAACAGTGCGTATCCAGTGCCGCCGCCGGTTGTTGGCCCCTGCAGCCCCAGTGAATAATACCCACCCATAATACCATAGTCCAAATCGATATAGTCGATATTTACCATCAGGGAAACATTTGTCATCCCGTCGCTGGTCATGTTACAGGCAAATTCACGATTGGACAGTGTTGCCTGTGAATTAATCGGAATTACGATATCCATAACGGTTGGTTCGCATCGGCGGTCAATTCCGTTTACCAAGAATTCATATGTCATACCAACTGTTGCCTTGGACATGCCAGTTGAAATGTTTACCTGGGATATTGTTGCCTTTGGTATCTTTACCATTGCGTTTGCGATACCGCTGCGTACCGGAAAGGAAATTCCAGATTGCAGACAATCGCGCGAGAATGGGTCGGCCTCGCATATATATACGCGTGAATGCGAATTCATCATGAACATGTTTGCAATGCTGTTAAACAAAAATGTGCGTGTTATTTTGTCGTTCAGGCGCGTGCAACCAAAGTCGCGGCATATCACCATGGGGCGCGATGCAAATGATACGCCGGGATGTGCATAGTATTCCGCCGCCTGGGCGTCTAAAATTGTTTGGTCATAGTTCAGACTGTCTGCGCGGTTCATAAACTCGGTTTCCGGGATAAAGTTCGGATCGTCCGGATATGCATAATAAGACTGAACCGGGGTTTCGGTATATATCGTCTGAAAATTGTCAATCATTGCATCCTCGTACGCCATCGCGGTGGTCGTGTATAAAAATGCAAAAATGGTCATTAAAATAAATCTAGACATATCAAAGCCTTTTATCCTCTCGTGCTGAAATATTAGAACATTTAGCGCATGCGTGTCAAAGCAAAAATATTTTTATTGAAAATGGAAATGCTTTTGTTCTATAAGTATGACTGAAATACATAAGAAAAGGTGGAACGCATGGTTGATATCATAATAACAGGCGAATCCGGCAAATTGCATGCCGTATATCATAAATCGGCCACGCCGGCGGCGCCGTTGGCGGTTATATTGTCGGGGAATCCGCGCCAGAAATATCATATGAACGACCGTGTGTCATATGCAATGTTTCGTGCATTTATGGATATTGGATTTTCCGTTGTTCGGTTTAATTATCGTGGTGTAAATGATTCCGAGGGTGCGGTTGGTACGACGGCAGACAATATGCTGGATATTGCGACGGTAATTGATTGGATTCAAAATCATAATGAGGATAGTGATAAAATATGGTTGGCAGGTCATGGGCTGGGTGCGTGGTATGTGCTCCAGGCGATGATGCGTCGGCCAGAGGTTTCCGGCTTTGCGCTGGTTTCGCCGGATGCGTCCGTGTCGGATTTTGCATTTTTATCACCGCGTCCAAATCGTGGGTTATTGTTGCAGGGTGCGGCGGAATCTGATGATGCGCGCGCGTTTGCGGGGCACCTGACCCAGGTTTTGAAAAAGCAGGCCCAGATAGACCTGGAAACAATCCGTGTAAAAAATGCTGATGCGAATTACAGTGCGCCGGCCGACCTGCGCCAGATGTATAATGACCTAAAGGCCTATGTTGGTCGTGAAAATGCAGAAGATAAGTTGTTATAATATGAATACATCAGAGCGCTTTTTAGATGCGAATATTCCGGACGATATTTCTGCGTCAATTCGCCCGCGTAGCTTGTCGGACTTTATCGGACATGAAAGTCTGAAACAAAATTTATCGGTGTTTATATCTGGTGCGCGGGGCCGCGGCGAGGCGATGGACCATGTTTTGCTGTATGGGCCGCCGGGGCTGGGTAAAACGACGCTGGCACATATTGTTGCAAATGAATTGGGTACAAATTTCCGTGCAACGGCGGCGCCGATGCTGACCAAGCAAGGCGATTTGGCGGCGATACTTACCGCGCTGGAACCGATGGATGTTCTGTTTATTGATGAGATTCATCGTTTGCCGACCGCGATTGAAGAAGTGCTCTATTCCGCGATGGAGGATTTTAAGCTGGACATCATGCTGGGCGAAGGGCCCAGCGCAAAAAGCGTTCGCATCGACCTGCCCCCGTTTACGTTGGTGGGTGCGACGACGCGGACGGGATTGCTGTCGAATCCTCTGCGTGACCGTTTTGGTATTGATTTGCGCCTGACTTTTTATTCGCCGGAAGATTTGGCCAAAATTATTTCACGCAGTGCGCGGATTCTTGGTGCGCCGATTGATGATGCGGGGGCGTTAATGCTGGCGCGGGCGTCGCGTGGCACGCCGCGTATTGCGAACAGATTGCTAAAACGTGCACGCGATTTTGCGGGCGCACTTGACAAGCGGGAAATTTCGAGTGACACTATCAAGACGACCCTATTCCAATTACATATTGATGAATGCGGTCTGGATCAAATTGATCGTGAGTATATGACGACGATTATTCGGCACTATGCCGGCGGCCCGGTTGGAATTGAAAACCTGGCGGCGGCATTGTCAGAGCCCGCGGATACTATAGAAGATGTAATAGAGCCGTATCTGATGCAACTGGGCTTTATTCAGCGCACGCCCCGCGGTCGCATTGTAACCGAGGCAGGCTATGCACATTTGGGGTTGGTGAAATAAGCAAACAAGGGGGCAGCATCATGATAAATATACATACATCACGGGTGTTTATACCGTATCCAACGGGGTGGACGCGCAAGTGTCGCACTTTTGGTATAAAGGCGCTGGGCTATAACAAATTTCGTTATGGATTTCAGCGTGAATTGGGTAATAGGGATGATGTTGCAGATATGAAAGATTTTTATGATTTCATATCTGTGCATTATGATATGGACTTGTCACAAATGCCCCAGGTTGTACCGTTTGTGAAATATGTAGATTTTATGCGCAGTCGGGGCGGAATTGCTGCGACGGATTCTGATGCGATTAAGCAGTTAAAGAAGGATTGTAATACTCTGATTATAACAGATGAAGATGAACGCGAGTATGTGGAAGAGTTGTATCTGAATATATTGCGGCGTGATATAGGATTGTTTCAGTTCCAGCCGTCAAAGATACCGCCGCGCTTTATGCAAAAGGTTAGATAAAATGTCACGCACGCATAAATTTCCATTTTCAATTGCCTATGCCGATACAGACGCGGGCGGTATTGTATATCATGGCCGATATATAGAAATTGCCGAACGCGCCCGTATGCATTGGCTGCGTGGGGTGGTGTTCCCGGATGGCGATTTGGGCTTTGTTGTGCGGGAATTGTCGGTGCGGTATTTGCAGCCATTACGCTTGGGCGATGATTTCGTTGTGGAAAGCGTTATCACAGAAATTGGCGCTGCATCGATGGATATTGAACAAAAGTTCGTGAAAGGTGATGATGTTTGTGCTATAATGAACATCAAGATTGCGTATCTGGGGAATAATATGCGGCCGAAACGTATTCCGGAATCGATACTTGATGCGCTCGCAAGTTAAAATAAGGAAAGAAAAGGAAGGGGAAAAATGACAAATAACTTTTCATTATTATCGCTGTTTACCAGCGGGGATTTGATGACGCTGGCGATATCGCTGATGCTGATTGCGGGCAGTGTTATGTCCTGGGCGATTATTATAGAGAAAATTCGCCTGTGGCGCGCACAACCGCATACACCGGTTAAGATTGATGAAAACATCGATATTGATGTTGAACTGGATCGTGTGCTGCGCCCGTATGATAAGAATTTGTGGTTCTTGTCCATGGTGTCATATGTTGCGCCGTTTGTGGGATTGTTTGGTACAATTTGGGGTGTTATGGATTCCTTTGCGTCGATTGGCGTGAACCAGTCTGTATCCATCGGCGTTATTGCGCCGGGTTTGGCAACTGCGCTGGGGACAACTGCGCTGGGGCTGATTGCGGCGGTGCCGGCGGCGATTGCGTATCAATATTTTACCAAGCGTGCGGATGCGCTGTATGATTCCTTGAAATATGCCGCGCATGCAAAACGGTCTAAGAAATAATACGGGGGCATGCCAAGATGTCTAGATCCAGACGCAGAAATTCAGATGCCGTAATATCGCTGACGCCCATGATTGATATCATGACGGTGTTGCTGGCGGTGTTTATGGTAACCACACCCATGATGACGGCGGGTATTGACTTGGACTTGCCACATGCCGGTAATTCATCACTGACGGGCAATGACCATGCAATACAAATCAGTGTTGACGCGGCCGGGCGTTACTATATTGGTAAAGAGCAGATGTCGCGCGACAATGTTGTAAAACGTGCGATTGCCATGCGCGGGGAAAATCCGCAATTGACCATTATGATAAACGGTGATCAACATGCCGACTATGGTGCGGTAATGTCCGTTATGGGCAGTTTAAAAGACGCGGGATTCCAGCGTGTTGGCCTGCGTACACAGATGGGCAAGAAATAAAACACTATGGCTAGGTTTAATCAATTTTCATCAGAAAACATGTTGATGTCGGTTGGTGGGCATTTGGCATTGGTGGCGATATTGCTGACGTCGTTCGCGCTGGTGATTGACCGTGCCCAATTGGTCGCGCCGGACCGTGTTGAAATTATGGAAATAGATTTAAATGCGGTAAAGGTGTCGGTTGATGAAACGCGTCTGTATAACACATCTGCACCGTCAGAGCCGGAACAGCAGGAAGAACCGCCACAGAAAGTGGAGGAAGTGCCACCCGCACCAGCGCCCGTGCCAATGGACACACCCAGTATGGTGGATCCGATTGCAAATGATAATCCGGCGACAGAGGTGGAAAAGCCAACGCCCAAAGCGGATGCTAAACCAGATGACATACCTGCGCCGCGTAAAAAGACGGTTGTGCGCGTGAATCGTGAAACAGTGTCGCTGGATCGGACGCTGACTATATCGGTGGTTGATGCGTTGCGCGTTGCGATGACACGTTGCTGGGCCATTGATACAACGCGGCCGGGATTGGAAAATATACGTGCGGTTGCACATTTAACTATGCGCCAGAATGGCACGGTGCGTGATGTTTGGTTCGAAGGGGCGGCCGCCGCGGAAACAGATCCGACGCTGGCCTATGTCTTGGATACAATCCGCACGGCAATTGACGTGTGTCAGCCTTTTAGCATGCTGCCGGTGAACGAATTTGCCAAGTGGGAAAAGATACAGCTGACCTTTTATCCGACCCAGGGTAAGGTTATGTAAAATCCCGCCGGATGGCGGGATTTTTAGTGAAAAAGTTAGCTGTGCTGAGCTCGGTCTAGATTTTGCCATCGTGGGAGGGGGATCAAAAAAACAACCGCCCCCGCGGGGGCGGCGTGCAGATGCACGATAAGCCGGATTCTGTCCTGCCACGGGCCCAGTCTTTTCACAACCACGCCCGGGTAGTGGACATAATTAGTCTGCGAACCATGTTCCCATGGCCGTCAAGCCTTCTACCCGCCCCCTCCTGGGACTGTCATTGGGGGCCTATTTGAAGTTGCTGCACATAGAGATTGGCCGTTTCACTCGAACTTAATCGATTCGTCACTGTTCCTCTGATCGTCGGGTCACCCCGCCCGGCCGTTAACCGGTATGCTGTCCCGTGCAGTCCGGACTTTCCTCCAGCTCTTGCGAGCCAGCTATGTCCTGCGCATCTTACGCGTGGTATTCTATCAGTATTTTATGAAAATTCAAACGAAATTATTTTTCGCCCATATGACGTGCGGATGTTAATGCGCGACGTAATGATTCTGTTGCAATTTGGCGGATTTTCGGGGCAAATGTCCGCATGTTCATAGTGTCGGCAACACTGTCTGCGAACAGGCGGGAAATATATTCAATTTGTGTCGGGGCAATAATGAAGACTTCGCTGGTTATGTCGGACGGGTTTAAAGCTTGCGCGTGTTCTTTCATTATGCATCTCTCCATTTTATGAAAACTTTCTTGTGACCGGGGACTTGTATGTCCGTGCAGTTGCATTATATCATAAAGTACCTTGACCGCAAGGCACAAAATTGCTATCGTCCGGGGGAAATAATAAGGAAAAAGGAAATGTTAAACGTTATTGGTAAGATTTTGGGCAACGCAAACGACAGATTGGTAAAGTCGTATGATAAAACCGTTTCCCTGATTAATGATTTAGAACCGAAATACCACGCAATGAGTGACGAAGAACTGCGTGCGCAAACGGTCGCGCTGCGTCAGCGTTTGGCAAATGGCGAGAAAGAAAAAGATATCCTGCCGGATGCATTTGCCCTGGTGCGCGAAGGTGCAATCCGCGCCGTCGGTATGCGTCACTTTAATGTCCAGATGATTGGCGGTATGGTTTTAACCAATGGCCAGATTGCAGAAATGCGCACCGGTGAAGGTAAGACATTAGTTGCGACGTTGGCACTGTTCTTAAAGGCATTGCATGGCAAGGGTGCGCACCTGATTACGGTGAACGATTACCTGGCGGCGCGTGACGCCGAATGGATGGGCCGCGTGTATAAATTTTTGGGGCTATCCATTGGTATTATTCAACATGATATGTCCGACGATGAACGTCGTGCGGCATATGCGTGCGATATCACGTATGTCACAAATTCAGAGCTGGGCTTTGACTATCTGCGCGATAATATGAAATTCTCGAAAGATCAGCAGGTTTTGCGCCCTCTGTTCTTTGCCATTGTTGACGAAGTGGACAGTATCTTGATTGACGAGGCACGCACCCCCCTGATTATATCCGGTCCGGCCGAAGACACCAGTGAACTGTATGCCAAGGTTGATGCGGTTGTTGCGCAATTGGGACCTTCGGACTATAAAAAAGATGAAAAAGACCGCCATGTTACATTAACGGAAGGTGGTGTTGATACTGCAACACGCCTGTTAAAGGATTCGGGTTTGCTTGTTGGTGACAATCTGTATGCGTCAGAGAATGCCGCGTTGGTTATGCATATTCAACAGTCTCTGTTGGCGCATCACCTGTATCAGAAAAACGTAAATTATGTTGTGCGTGGTGGCGAAATTCTGATCGTTGATGAATTTACGGGGCGTGTGATGTCGGGACGTCGCTTTGGCAAGGGACTGCACCAGGCGATCGAGGCCAAGGAACATGTAACGGTTCAGCCTGAAAATCAGACGGTGTCCAGCATTTCGTATCAAAACCTGTTTCGTCTGTATCCAATGTTGTCTGGTATGACAGGGACGGCGATGACCGAGGCGGCCGAGTTCGAAGAAATCTATAACCTGCGTGTGGTATCTATTCCGACAAATCGCCCGGTTGCGCGCGTTGATCATCATGACGAAATATATCGCAACAAAGATGAAAAATACGCCGCGATTATTAAGCAAATCAAGGAATGTATTGATCGTAAACAGCCGGTCTTGGTTGGTACTGTATCGATCGAAAAGTCCGAAGAATTGGCGGCGGTTGTGCGCTCGGCGCTTGGGATTGATCCGGCGGTTCTGAATGCAAAACAGCACGAGTCTGAGGCGAAAATTGTATCCCAGGCGGGTTCACCTGGTGCGGTTACCATTGCGACAAACATGGCGGGTCGCGGTACTGATATTAAACTGGGTGGTAATGCCGAAGATTTGATTGCGGAATTGGATCCGGCCGCGCCAGATTTTGAAGAAAAGAAAAAAGAAATCTATGATCGGATAGAGGCGAATAAAAAACTGGTCTTGGATGTTGGCGGTTTGTATGTAATTGGTACGGAACGTCATGAATCGCGCCGTATTGATAACCAGCTGCGCGGGCGTGCCGGTCGCCAGGGTGATCCGGGTGATTCCAAATTCTTTTTGGCGTTGGATGATGATTTGATGCGTATATTCGGTGCATCGCGTCTGGATGGAATGCTGACGTCATTGGGCCTGAAGCCGGGCGAGGCAATTACGCATCCGTGGATAACCAAAGCGTTAGAGAAAGCGCAAAAGCGGGTTGAGGCACGCTATTTTGAATCACGTAAAGAATTGCTGAAATACGATGATGTTATGAATGAACAGCGTGGCGTTGTTTATAAACAACGTGATGATTTGATGACGTCCGAAGATTTGACATCGCTGTCGCGTGAATTAATCGGCGACGTCGTGGAAATGATCTGTGAAAATCATATCCCGGAAAAGTCGCATCCGATGGATTGGAATTTGGCGGGCATTCATGACGCAATGCTGCGAACGTTTGCATTGGATATTACCGATATTGAAAACTGGAAGACGGACGAGTCGATATCGGAACGCAAGGCGTACGAGATTCTGTATAATCTGGCCATGCGTCGTTTTGATGCGCAATCATCAAAATATGGAAATGAAATGATGCAGATGGCATCGCGTCAGATGATGCTGGGTGCATTGGATGCGGTGTGGAAACGTCACTTGCAACAGATGGATTATCTGCAGATGTCAATCGGCCTGCGTGGATATGCCCAGAAAAATCCGCTGTATGAATATAAGCGCGAGGCATTGGAACTGTTTAAAAATACCATCAAGAATTTCAAGATTATGTCGGTGGCATATATCTGTCGGATGGAGTTGACGCGTGAAAACGTAGAGGCACGTCGCCAGGAACAGGCCGAACATGACGCGGCACTGAACCAGGATGGTGCCGCGGCGGCGTCGCGTCGTAATGCGCCCTGCCCGTGTGGATCTGGCTTAAAGTACAAGCATTGCCATGGCAAGCTGAACTAAAAAAATTGCCCCGATTGGGGCGATTTTTTTTGTCATCATTGTTGACAACAATTGTTTTTAGGATTAGTATTTGTTGCTGGTAAAGGAATCAGTAATGGCAAATAAAATTGGAATTGAGTTTGTATTGTGGTCGTCGCTTGCTGCTGCATGTGCTGCGACGTTTGGTGCTTACTATGTGATAGACCATAAAGATGATGAAACCGGTACTGTTCTGTACAAGTCAAATTATGAGATTTTTGTTGATTTGAACGGGGATAAAATTGCCGACCGTGTTATACAGTTTTATGACTGGAAAGAAGAAACGGTTGGTTATTATAATTACGCTCAGCCCGGTGATAAAATAACTTATGCCAACACATATCGGCAAAATAAACTGAAAGGTGTTGGCATGTTTTATAATGAGATAAAAAAGATAAATGGTAAAAGTGCCAAACAAATTGAAGAATGGCATGAAATGACGCGACACGCAAGTGGTCGTTAATTGTAAAAAAAATCGCCCCTTTTGGGGCGTTTTTAGTGTGCAGTTTTCAGAGTGCATAGTTTGGATAAGTCGAAGACTGATTCCCGCCGCCGCGGGCGGGGGCAATAGGTATTTTTGTCATTGCGAGGGATCACAGTGACCGCAGCAATCCAGTAAATAAAAAAACGCGGCGATATGCCGCGCTGTGAATGTATTTGTTGTATACGTTTGATTATCTGGTGCGTTGATTAATTTTCAACAGTGCGTCGTACAGTGCCACCTGACCAGGCTGGCTGTTTTGAAAATATTCTTGGTAACGCGCCATCGCCAAATCCGTCAGTTCGTGTGTAGCATCATTTGACAGCTTTGGAAAGCGAACATCTTCCTTTCTAATTCTCTTGTTGCCCCACATTTCAAATGTATAATATTTCAATGTGTAATAGCGATTATATTGATTTGTTATGCTAAAAGATACAAGCGGCGTTTGTATCGTTATTTGTGAACTGTCTTTACCTATTTCAGTAACCGATACAATGGATCTGTTTATCAGTTCTTTTAATTCTTTAACGATTAGGCGTTCCATATTGTGTCCTTTTGGTTGTTTTTATGATAGACAGATTTTATTAAAGGTCAAACAAAAACTATGTTTTTTAGGTAAATATCCAGTTGCCCTGCCCGTGTGTTTTTTGCTATTGTATCACGCATGGAAAATCAATTTATTCATCTTCGTGTTCATTCGCGGTTTTCGGTTGGGGCCGGAACATTAACATTAAAGGCAATCCCGGGTTTGTGTGCGGCGGCGGGCGTCACGGCGTGTGCGCTGACCGATACTAATTTAATGTCGGGGGCGGCGGAATTTTCCGACGTTATGCCAAAGAATAAATTACAGCCGATTATCGGTATTGAAATATCGTTAAATCACCATACGGCGGATCCGAAAATACTGCGCACAGAATCGCTGTCTAAAATAGTCTTGTTGGCCCAGAATCACGGCGGGTATCTGAACCTGTGCGAGCTTAATCGGATTATGTATATGCGCGGTGATAATCACCATTTGGGGCCGTACATTACATGGGATGAATTGGCATCGCACGCGGATGGTCTTATCTGCTTGTCCGGTGCGCATACCGGGCCAATTGGCATGGCCATATTAAATGGCCAGGATGAGACAGCGCACAGCTATGCTCAAAAGTTGCAAGGTATATTTAGTGATCGCTTTTATATTGAAATTCAGCGCCATGGGTTGGAGTCAGAGATAAAGACGGAACCGGGATTTTTAAAGATTGCCGAAGAATTGAATATTCCGATCGTTGCGACAAATGATGTATGTTTTGCGTCGAATACCGACTATGAGGCGGCAGATGCTCTGGCCTGTGTTCTGGGCCAGACCAAGGTTATTGATCCGTCACGCACCCGCAAATCATCAGAACAATATTTTAAATCACCGGCCGAGATGGCGGAAATATTTTCCGACCTGCCAGAGGCGATAGAAAACAGCGTTATAATCGCGCAGCGCTGTGGATTTATGGTAAATGTGCATGAAAAACCGTTGTTGCCGCGATTTGGTGATGATTTAGAGGCCGAGTGTCAAATGCTGCGCGATAATACTATGAATGGCCTGGCCGAGCGGTTAAAACAGCATAATATTACCGATACTAAACCATATTACGAACAGGCAGAATTTGAACTGAATGTTATTATTGGTATGGGGTTCCCGGGATATTTCCTGATTGTTGCGGACTATATCGAATGGTGTCGGAATAACGACGTTTTAACCGGCCCGGGTCGTGGTTCGGGGGCGGGGTCCATTGTGGCATGGGCACTGGGGATTACGCATGTCGATCCGTTGAAATATGGTCTGCTGTTTGAGCGTTTCTTGAACCCGGACCGAATATCGATGCCCGATTTTGACGTGGATTTTGAGCCCACCGGTATCGAACGCGTGCTGGCGTATATCTGTGATAAATATGGGCATGATTCTGTGTGTCGCATTATCACATTCGGCAGTTTACAGGCACGCGGCGCCATTCGTGATATTGGACGCGTGTATGGGATGCCCTATTCTAAATCTGATCGGTTGTCAAAACTGATCCCCCAGGATGCCAAGACATTGAAAGATGCGGTCGAAGGTTCGCATGAAATTCAGGAAATCCTGGACAACGATGAAGATATGAATAAGGTTGTGCATGTAGCCCAGGAATTAGAAGGATCACTGCGAAATTTGGGCCAGCATGCATGTGGTGTTGTTATTGGTGACCGACCGACGACCAAAATCGCACCGGTGTATCGCGATCCTGCGAACCCGTTGCCGTCATGTCAGTTTGACGGGCATTATCTGGAATCGGCGGGACTGATTAAGTTCGACTTTTTGGGGTTGGAAACGCTGGTTGTGTTAAAGTATGCAACACGTCTGATACAACAGACACGCGGGATCAATATTGATCTTGATAAAATTCCAACTGATGATGACAAGACTATGAAATTATGGCAGGCGGGGTTGACCGAAGGTATATTCCAATTTGATGCCCCGTTTGTTCAACAAACACTGCGTAAAATGCACCCAACCAGCTTTTTGGAAATCTCGGCATTGAATGCGTTAAACCGTCCGGGGCCAATTGCATTTATTCCGCAATTTATCGCACGTATGCATGGTGAAGAAGAAATTGAATATGTGCACGAGCGTGCAATTCCAATTCTAAAAGAAACATACGGTATTATTGTATACCAGGAACAGGTTATGCAGTTGACGCGTGTGTTGGCGGGATTTACCCGTGGTCAATCGGACAACGTGCGCAAGGCAATGGGTAAAAAAATCATCAAGATGTTGGATGAGCTGGAAGAAAAGTTCTATATCGGGTGCGAAAAAGAAGGAACGCTGGATCGTGCCACGGCCAAGGATCTGTGGGAAAAGTTTAAAGAATTTGCAAAGTATGCATTTAACAAATCGCATGCGATTGCGTATTCCATTGTTGCGAACCAGTGTGCGTATCTCAAGGCGAATTATACACCAGAATTTTTGGCTGCATCAATGTCCAGTAATTTGAATGATACGGATCAATTGGCGGTCTTTGTGGACGATGCAAAATCCAACTTTAATATCCAAATTGTTGCGCCTGATATTAATAAAAGCGAATCCTTGTTCACGGTTCAAGATGGAAAAATCGTATATGGTCTGGCCGCGATCAAGGGAGTTGGAACAGCGGCGACCGATGCAATTGTTGCCGAACGTAATGCAAATGGTAAATTCAAGAATCTGACAGATTTTGCAAAGCGTTGTGCGTCAATTGTTAACAAGCGAATATTGGAGGCCTTTGCAAAGGTTGGGGTTCTGGATTCGCTGGAGGCAAATCGCGCGGCAATATATATGAATGCGGATGCCATTCTGTCTTATGCATCTAAATCGCGCGATGGGGCAAATATGCTGTCGCTGTTTGCGAATACGGTCGAAGATGATGTTACCGAAGATCGTCTGCGCAAGAATTTGCCGAATACACCGCCGTGGACTTTTTCCCAGCGTTTGGAGAATGAATTGTCGGCATTGGGGTTCTATATTTCGGCACATCCTTTGGATCAGTACAAGCATTTGATTGCACGTGCGGGATTGGCCACCAGTGCGACATTGGAAAAAATGGGCGACAGAAAATCTGTTCAGATTGCGGCGAATGCGGGGGCGTTTTCGCGTCGCCGTACCAAGACGGGCAAAGAAATGATCACCATCGCCGCCACCGACAGTTATGGTAATATTGATGCGGTCGCATTTGGTGACAGTGCGGCGACATTTGCCCAGATTTTATCAAATGATACGGTTGTAATAATTTCTGGGAAAACGTCTGCACGTGATGATCGGGTTTCAATTTTTGTTGATTCAATTACACCCCTGAACCAGTGGGTGGCAAAAATTGCAAACAGGATAACATTGGATGTTTGGGATGGTGCGGTGCTGCCCGATGTGAAAAAGGCGCTGGGGGCGTTGCAACGTGGTCATGTGCGTGTGGTCTTGAACCTGCATTCCGGGGGCAAGGTGGCGTCATTGGCACTGCCAGGGGGGGTGACGTTGGGGGCGACAACGGCGGCGGATTTGATGGCACTTGGGGTAAAGGTGGAAATCGAATGACAAAGCATGTGCCTGTTTTATTGGATACGGTGTTGGCTGCATTGGGGGATATTTGTGGACGGAATGTTATTGATGCGACATTTGGTGCAGGTGGATATTCGCGCGCGTTTTTGGCACGTGGTGCAAATGTTACCGCGTTTGATCGCGATCCGAATGTGGCGGCGGACGCCAAGGCGCTGGCGGCTGAATATGGCGATCGTTTTACATTTGTGCCCCGCCCTTTTTCTGCGATGGCAGAATTGGATGGCAAATATGATGCCATCATATTTGATTTGGGGATTTCGTCAATGCAGATTGATATTCCAGAACGCGGATTTTCATTTCGGGCAAACGGGCCGCTGGATATGCGTATGTCGGCGGATGGCATGTCGGCGGCGGATTTGATTGCGGGCGCGGATGTGTCGGAATTGGCCCGAATTTTGCGTGATTATGGCGATATTAAAAAGGCGACTGTCTTGGCACATGCAATCAAGGATGCACGCCCGCAAACCACAATGGAATTAAAAGAATTGATTTATAATCCGCGTGATGTTGCGCCGGTGTTCCAAGCGCTGCGTATTGCGGTGAATGATGAAATGGGCGAAGTTGAGCGTGCCTTGGGGGCGGTGCCAAACCTGTTGCGGGCGCATGGTAAATGCATATGTGTTACGTTTCATTCGTTAGAAGATAGAATTGTAAAGAATACATTTCGTGCATGGACAACGACGCCCGGTGATCCGCGTATGCCGCAAATTGCATCGGCGCCATTTGCGTCAATTGCGTCACGGGTGCCGACGGCGGATGAATTGGCGCAAAATCCCCGCGCGCGCAGTGCGCATATGCGCGGTGTTGTAAAATCATATTGACCAGGTGGATGCGTATTTTGTACGCTGATGATCAACAGGAGAAAAAGCTATGCAACGCAAAAGCACAAAAAAATCCGCACAACAGAAATTAACACTGGGACAGATGGTGGCGGCGGCAGATGATGCCAAAAAGGTAAATGCACTGGATTTATCGGCGGATCAAGATTTGTCGATTGCGTTAATGAATCTGATTGCGTTAGAAGAACATTTCTTTTTCAGTGGTGCCAAAACGAACAAGACGGATTTTTATGATATGGTTAATGCTGTCCGCGAAATGCGCAAAGAATTGATGGGGCGTATTGTGCAAAAGTCAACGGGTGAAAATGATGGAGTATGGTGTGTGTCTAAACATTTGTTAGCGGCGTCCATGCGATTGATAGAAGTTGGTACCAAGGCGCTGGGGGCGGGAAACAAGACCGATGCATATGCAATGTTGGACAAGGCGTATGAGCTGTATTCATTGTTCTGGGGAATTAATATGAATATTATTGATTTGTCGGGTGTTCAGGTTGCTGTGCCGGATTTTTATACAAGCGTTGCAGATGCGTGTCGGCTGAAAACGGATGAAATTCATGTCGATGTCGGCAACAAATCAAAATCGGTCGTCCGTCGGATGACAGATTGGGTTAAGGACAAGGTTAATTGCTGTATTGAATAAAATTCGGTATTGATTCTGTTCCGGAAAATATGGTAGAATGCATCAGAGAGAAATAGACTTGGTTAATCATTCAGGGCGATTTTTAAAGGTTTCATTTATTGTGATGGCATTGTTGGCCGCTGGGGTTGTGCGTGCAGCCCAGGCCCCAAATCCGCGTACGTCGGGTGTCGGTGCCGCGTCTGCGCGCGGTGATGCGCAGCGTGCGGGTACATCGGAATTGTCGGATACAAAAAATACTGTTTCTCGTGCGGCCACGCGGCGCACAAATGCCGCCCAGGCGACGCGTGCACAGTCTAACATATCGCGTGCCGCAGTATCCGGTCGCAGTGTAACATCTGGTCGTAGCGGCGTTCGTGCAACAACCGGTACAGTTATACCAGCATCTGTGGGGCGTGCGGCATCAAGTAACGTTGTGCGTGCCGCCACATCACAATCATCAACGCGTGGCGGCACGGCCACGGCAAATGTTTCACGTGCGGCAACCGCACGTGCGACGGCGGTGTTTGATGATGTGTCCAAAATTGGTGGTGGATATGCCACCTGTCGCGAGGCGTATGCGACATGTATGGATCAATTTTGTGCCAAGGCAAATGATACATATCGCCGCTGTTTCTGCAGTGCCAAGTTTACCGAGTTTCGCGATACAGAGGCCGCCTTGGATCAGGCTAAGACGCTGTTGATGCGGTTTGAAGATACAAATCTGAATGCGGTGGATAAGACCGCGGCAGAGGTTAATGCGATGTACACCGCCACAGTTGGCGAGGCTGCGATAAAAAAAGACACGTCGGCGGCACAGGCGGCGCTGAATGAAATTGGTGATTTGTTATCGGGCAAGAAAAAGGCAACGGCATCGAATGTGTCTGAATCGTTAGGATTGATCAATGTTGATTTTTCGGCCGATATGGATGATATCTGGTCTGGTGGTGGTAATTCCATATTTAGTACATCAACCCAGGATTTAAGCAGTCTTGAGGGACAAAAACTGTTTGATTCTGCAAATGCCGCATGTTTAAAAGCAGTTGAGGAATCGTGCGATAATAATGCCGTTCTGACCATGGCACGCAGTTCATATGGCATCATGATAACCCAGGACTGTAATGCGTATGAAAAGAAAATAAACAGTCAGCGTGAGGCGGTCGCCAACACTGTGCGTCAGGCAGAGAAGATGTTGCGTGATGCGCGTCTGGATGAATATCGCGCGCATAATTCGGCCGATGTGAATGAGTGTTTAGATAAAGTAAAGACCGCAATAACCCAGGAAACTGCGTGTGGTGCAAACTATAAAAAATGCTTGGATTACAGTGGTGTATATATCGATGTTAATGGTGAACCGATTTATTCGCCACGACTGTTTAAATTAACAGAACAAATCATATTGGATGGTTCGGCTGATGTTGTTGGTGCAAATCCGAGTTTTAGCAAATTCCTGGATGACAAAAAGATGTTTGCGACGACCGCTTTGGATTCTTGTCGTGATCTGTCTGATATTGTGTGGACGGAATTTAAACGCAATGCCATTATCGAAATTGCCCAAGCCCAAGATGCAAAAATCGAAGAAGTCAAAATGTCGTGTGTTAGCACGATGTCGGAATGTTACAGCACCCAGTCTGGTGCACTGAAAAGTTCTGATAATACAACGGCGCAATATTCAGGCGCAATGGCGGCGTCGGCTGCGCGTGATATGTGTGCGGACAAGGTTACAGCATGTGCGGCATTGTATGGTGATACGGATGGTTGCGTGATCGATACCAGAACTGGTCGAGTTGCCGCGGCCACTGGTAAAACATGCGGCCTGCAATCGTTGTTAAGTTTTGTTGATACGGTTGATAATGTACGTGTTGCCGAAGGATGTCAGACCGCATTGGAAAATAAACTGAAAGATATGTGTACGCCTGCGACTGGTGATATGGGGTATCCGTGGAAGTGCCGACTGATGGTGGAAACGGATTTGCAGACAACGATTAATGGTTGGGCGGCACAGTATTGTGGTGCGGATTATCAATCAAATGCTGAAACCGTGGCCACGGTAAGAAAAATCATGACAGATGTAAAAGAAGAACTGGATTACCAGCTGAGGGATGTTTGTGAAGACTCATATGGATATTGGTTTTCGGCAGATCATGCGAAATATAACAGTTACACCAAGGATAATTTGTTGGGGACATTCTATAGTACGGTCTTTGCGGGGGACACAAATCGCACGGGGCTGGGGAAATGTGTTGTAAACAGTAAAATGGTCCAGTGTGAGGCATATGGGGCTGATATGGCAAAGTATGACACTGTTCGTGATGAATGTGTGTTTGAGGATGAATGGTACGCGATGCAGTGTACGCGTCTGGACGGATATTATGAAAACGGTATATGTTATATACCCCAGTAATGAAGTAGATCAAAGTAATAAAAATCCCGCGTTTGCGGGATTTGTCTTTTGGGAATATGATTTTATTGCATGCCGTTTAGTGTTTTTAATAATTTCATAACTGTCTGGCGGGTTTCGTCGTTTGGTAATTTCCAATACAGATTTATCAGTTGCAGAGATTCATTTTTGCCTAATGGATCTGTGGATGTTGGCTCGGCTACACGGATGGGGCGACCGCTGCGTGTTTCTTCGGGCATATTACCCGGCAGGCCGGTAAAAAAGAACGAAACCGGTGTTTCCAACAGAGTGCTAAGTTCAAACAGGCGTGCAGCAGATATACGATTTCCTGCAGTTTCGTATTTTTGAATCTGTTGAAATGTTATTCCGCACTTTTTGGCCAAATCCTTTTGGGATAATCCCATCATGGTGCGTCGCAACTGTAATCGTTGGCCCAGATGTTCATCTACCGCAGTGGGGGTAAAGGCTCTGCCACTCATTTGTTAACTCTCCAATCTATCACGTGATTAATAATAAGATATTTATCCTATTTATACAATTTTTCTTTTTCTTTTGCAATGAAAAAACTGATGTGATAATCTGGTGTGGTAATATGAAAATATGGGGGAAAATATGACAAAACCTGTTGTTTTATGCATTATGGATGGTGTCGGAATAAACCCGGATACCGTACATAATGCCGTGGCGATGGCGCGTATGCCGTTCTTTGATAAATTACTGGCAACATATCCGCATTCGGTCCTAGATGCCAGTGGGCCGGCCGTCGGATTGCCGTATGGTACCATGGGTAATTCAGAGGTTGGACACATAACAATGGGGGCCGGCCGTGTTGTGAACCAGTTCTTGCGCCGGTTTGAGGTGGAAAATTGGGATGAAAATCCAGCCCTTGGTGAATTTATAACCGATGTTCGGGCACGTGGTGGCATTGTTCATTTTGCCGGTATGATGTCGGATGGGCGTGTGCATTCTAATTTGGATGATATGCTGTTAATTATGCGCCGTGTATTGAATGCTGGGTTGCGCGTATGCATTCACTTTATCGCCGATGGGCGTGATACCCTGCCCCAGTCGGCACCGGAATATATCAAAAAGATACAGGACGCATTGTCGCAATATCTGGCGGATGGGCGCGCGTTTTTCGGAACGCTGTCGGGGCGTTATTATGCAATGGATCGTAACCAGAATATGGATCGAACCGAACTGGCGTTCAATGCAATTGCGTGTGCGGAATCTGAATTTCATGCGCCAACAATTGATGCGGCCTTGGCGGATGCGTATGGTCGTGGTGAAACAGATGAATTTATTAAACCGATTGTGATTGATGGTGATGTGAAAATCACGGATCGGGATGGTTTCTTGTTCGGAAATTACCGCAGTGACCGCGCCCGTCAAATTGTGCGCTCAATGCTGAAAACGGGGGCGCGTATGTTGTGCTTTTCCCAGTATGGCGAGGGGTTGAATGAACACTGTCCTGCGTTACTGCCGGATATGGCGGTGTTAAATACACTGGGGGATGTGTTGTCGGCGGCCGGCAAGTCTCAGTTGCGTATTGCAGAAACCGAAAAGTACAATCATGTTACGTATTTCTTTGATGCGGAACGCAATATTGATTTTCCAAATTCGGACAAGGTTTTGATTGCATCCCCAAATGTTGCTACATTTGATATGAAACCGGAAATGTCTGCGATAGAGATTACAGATGCCCTGTTGCCGCGACTGGGGGAATTTGATGTTGTTATTTTGAATTATGCCAACGGTGATATGGTTGGGCACACAGGCAGTGAATCCGCCACCATCAAAGCCATGGAAACATTGGATGGCCAATTGTCGCGTTTGGTGCCGGCGGTGCTTGAATTGGGTGGTACGGTGTTGATTACGGCCGACCATGGTAATGCAGAAAAGCTGTGGGATAATGAAAATAACCTGCCTTGGACGGCGCATACTACAAACCCGGTAAACTTTATTGTTGTGTCAAATGATGAACATACGGCGCATGATGGTGGATTGGCCGATATTGCGCCAACGGTGTTAAAGCTGGTCGGTGTGCCGGTGCCGACGGATATGACAGGAAAATCATTGATTGATTAATAAAAAATCCCCCAAATGGGGGATTTTTTATATTACTGTTTCCAGATTTCTGGAATGTTGGCATAGTCATCCAGTTCCGTATCGTTGGTATAACAGCTGCCAACCTGATCGTCGGCTGAGTCTGGCCATATTTCATACAGGTATTTACCGTTTATCCGTGCAGACGGTCCGGTCAGCCCCTTGCAAGCAAAAAACATGCTGCTAAACATATTTGATTGGGCTGGGCCAGATATATCACCGAACAGGTTTGCGGGAATCGATGTTAGACCACGACAACTGTGGAATGTGCGATGAAACATATATTCTGCCGGCACACCTGATATCCCCGCAAATAATTTTTCAGGTATTGCGCCGGTCAGGCCACTGCAACTAAAAAATGTATCACGGAACATATCTTTTTTCGGGGCGCCCGATATTCCGGCGAACAGTTTTGCCGGGATGCTGCCTGTTAATTTGCTGCAATTAAAAAATGTGCTGTTAAACATGCCTTCGGCTGGGGTGCCTTGGATGCCTGCGAACAGGCTTTCTGGTATTTGGCCGCTAAGATTACTGCAACCCCTGAATGCGGCATAAAACAACTGGTTTGATGGGGCGCCATGTATTCCGGCAAACAAATTCGCAGGGATTTCGCCGGTTAAACCTTTGCAGTCCTCAAAAGTATGATAAAAGAGCTGCGTGGATGGTTCGCCGCGTATATCTGCAAACAGCCCTGCCGGTATAGATCCGGTTAATCCGGTCTTTTCAAAAGTGCCGCTAAACATGCCGGATGCCGGGGCGCCGGATATCCCCGAAAACAGGTTTTCTGGAATCGCACTGGTCAGGTTGGTGCAGTTGTAAAATGTTTGATAGAATCTGGGTTGGCGCTGGTTCGGGGTCTCGCCATCAATAGTTGAGAATATTGCGCCAAGCGACCCATCAATGCCCGCCACGTTTTTATTTTCTGCAAATGATATCACAGAATAATTGCGGGCGTTTGAGGCGTATTCTGTCGCATGACCGCCAATGCCAATTTTATATTCACCCGGGGTTGTATATGTATGTGAATATGTGGTTTTATCGGTGTTTATGTGTTGATTTACTTCCGATGTGCCATCGCCCCAATCGATATTAAATATGCCGTCGGCCGTCACGTTAAATTCAAATGTTTTTGTGTCACTGGTCGTTGTTACAAAAAATTTGGGGGCCAAAACAGAGCATAAATATTGTGTCACACCAGATTCAAAAAATGGTTCATCGGATTGTATAATGTCTGTCAAATCTGCATCGTTAATACCCGCAAACAAGGCGTCTGGTATGCAACCACTTAATCTGCTGGTATAGCTAAATGTTCTTTGAAATGCCTCTGGTATATAATGGCCGGATATCCCACTAAACAATCCAGCCGGTATTGAACCGGTTAGGCCACTGCATCCATAAAATGTAAATCCAAACATGTGTTCGGCAGGCGCGCCCACGATCCCTGAAAATAGATTCTCTGGGATTGACCCGGTCAGATTCTCGTCTCGGTTAAATGTATCCCAAAACATAGCATTTGCCGGTTTGCCAGATATTCCTGCAAATAACTTTTCTGGAATGGTACCGGTCAATCCGGTGCAACGTTCAAATGTGCTATGAAACATACTCTCTGCCGGGGCGCCCGATATTCCGGCAAATAACTTTTCCGGAATAGAACCTGTCAATCCGGTGCAACGGTCAAATGTTTCCTGGAACATCGAATCTGCCGGGGCGCCGGATATCCCAGCAAATAGTTTTTCTGGAATGGAACCGGTTAGCCCACTGCACCCATTAAATGTGGCGATAAACATACTCTCTGCTGGCGCGCCGGATATATCCGCAAACAGGTTTTCGGGAATCGGTCCCGTCAGACCGCTGCATCCATAAAATGTATTGCCAAACATGCTGTCGGCGGGAGCACCTTTTATCCCGGCAAACAGATTATCTGGAATGTTACCGCTCAATCCTGTGCATCCCTGAAATGTGCCACCAAACATAGTTTCCGCTGGGGTTCCTGTAATCCCAGCAAATAACTGCTCTGGTATTGAGCCTGTTAAACCGCTGCAATTTAGGAATGTGTGCGCAAATGCTCTTAGTCGTGGTTTTCCTTTGATGCCGGCAAATAAATCTTCGGGGATCGATCCTTCAAGTCCTTTGCAGCCATAAAAAGTATTAAAAAATATATTTACCTGTGGCGCACCAGATATGCCCGCGAACAGCTTTCCCGGTATGTGCCCCGTCAGGTTTGCGCATCCATTAAACGTGCCGTTAAACATACCAAGAACTGTTCGGCCATGTACGCCATCGAATAATTCTTCGGGAATGGTGCCACTTAAATTTGTATTGTTCAAAAACACACTGGAAAATACCGGTTGCTGGCCAAATTTTGACCCATCATCAATTGTTCCAAATATATGCCCCAAATGACCAGAAATCCCCGCAACATTTTTATTATTAGCAAATGAAATGGGGGCAGTATACACTTCTGTACTATATTCCATGGCGCGGCCACCCATAGCAATGGTGTATGTGCCGGCGACATTGTATGTGTGGCTGTATGTTTCGACCGTCGTATCCCGGCGTTTGATTATATCCTTGGTTCCATCACCCCAATCAACCATAAATGTACCGGCGGCCGACATCGTAAATTCAAAGATGGCCGTGTCGGCGGTGGTCGTGACCCAGAACTTTGGTTCTATCTTAACCAAGCGATCGGTCGCATCAATTGCTGCAACGGTGTCGGCCGCATATTTTGTTGCATATTCACTGTGCAGATAATCTGTCGTTGCTGTACTGTTTAGTTTTTTATTCGTGATATCTACCATCCCTAGCAAGTATTCCATATTTGCCGCAACCTTTGGGTTCATGACACTTGGATTGTATGGAATCGAGAGGCCCCATTTTTGTTCAATCAGCAAATGGATATATTCAACATTTATCATTTGAGCGGCGTGTGCACAGTGTGTTATGCCACAGAATGTGAACAATATTGCAAACAACAGCTTTTTCATTTTTCCCTCCGAATCAAATTTGCCGGATAAAACAAATTAACCGCCATGGGATACTGGCGGTCGGGGAGTTGGTGTCAACAAGCGAATGTTCCGTTGCCTTTGGGCGTTATGCCTTGTTATATAGCAAACGGCTCCCCGACAGAGTCGGGGTAGTTTGACGACATATTTTATGGATATGCCGCGCCTGTGGGCCACCACAGCCCCGAACCCAATTCCCATTGGATTCAGCCGCAGTCTTGCACAAATCGATTTTTAAATCAATATATTAATGCATCTTTTAAGAAAAGATAACGTTCCCATAGATAATTTATAAATGTCGTGTGATAATGATGCATATGGGGGTGTGTCAACAAGCGAATAGTTCCGTTGCCCTTTGGTAAAGTGGGGTGTTACCATCGCCCCCTATGTTCACAGAATTATATAAAAACAATCTGTTGTAAATATTAGGTATGTAACACTATAAAAAACTGTTGTTATTTTTTTTCAAATGTTCTAATTTTTATGCATCATGAGTACGAAAATTATCGAAAATATTGATTCCCAACAGTTGTCAGATGCGTTGTCTGAACGCTATTTATCATACGCGGTCAGCACGATTGTGTCGCGCGCCCTGCCCGACGTGCGCGACGGCCTTAAGCCGGTGCATCGCCGTATTTTATATTCCATGCTGCGCCAGAAATTGTCGCCCGCGGCCGCATTTCGTAAATGCGCGACGGTGGTTGGTGACGTGTTGGGTCATTATCATCCCCATGGTGACAGTTCTGTGTATGATGCGATGGTGCGCCTGGCCCAGGATTTCTCGGTCCGTTACCCCCTGATCGATGGCCAAGGAAACTTTGGTAATATCGATGGCGACCCCCAGGCGGCGTACCGTTACACTGAATCAAAAATGACCCAGGCCGCCATGCTGATTATGGAAGGTCTGGACGAAGACAGCGTCGATATGATGCCAAACTTTGACGGTACGACGGTTGAGCCGACCGTTATGCCGGGGGCGTTTCCAAATTTGCTGGCGAATGGCGGTATGGGTATTGCAGTTGGTATGGCAACAAATATTCCAACCCATAACGTGGCAGAGGTTTGCGATGCCTTGGCCCTGGTCGTGGACCGGCCGGATGCAACCACGGCCCAGATTATGAAGAAACTGGTTGGGCCGGACTTTCCGACGGGTGGCATTTTAATCGATAACTTTGACACGATTGTAAAGAATTACGAAACAGGCCGCGGCGCGTTTCGCGTTCGGGCGCGCTGGGAAATTGAAGAATTGGAACGCGGCGCGCAACAGGCCGTGATTACCGAAATTCCGTACGGGATTGTGAAATCAAAATTGGTTGAACAGATCGCGTCGCTGATTGATGCAAAAAAACTGCCACTGGTTGATGACATCACGGACGAATCTACAACGGACGTTCGCATTGTTATCACACCGAAAAGTCGTAATGTGCCATTGGATAAAATGATGGCGCACCTGTTTGCGATGACGGATTTGGAATCCCGCTTTAACATGAATTTCAATGTTATTGATTCCAATGGCGCACCGCGCGTGATGGGGATTGGCGACGTGTTGCGTGAATTCATCGCGCACCAGAAAAACGTCCTGCGTCGTCGTACGACATGGCGTCTCGGCAACATTGCGCGTCGTTTGGAAATTTTGGGCGGGTTGCTGGTTGTATATCTGAATCTGGATCGGGTGATTGAAATTATCCGCACCGAAGATGATGCCAAGGCCGTCTTAATCGCAGAATTTAAATTGACCGATGTCCAGGTAGAGGCGATATTGAATACGCGTCTGCGCGCGCTGCGCAAACTGGAAGAAATGGAAATTCGCCGCGAAGATGCGGCTCTGCGCGCGGAACAGGAACAGTTAATGGCATTGATGGCCAGTGAAGAATTACAAAACGCCCAGATCAAGGCCTGGTTCGCGGATATTAAAAAGACATATGACAAAAAGACAACTCTCGGCCGCCGTCGTACAACATGGGCAGAACAGACCGAAGAAATCGTTGTCAATGCAGATGAGTTTATCGAGAAAGAGCCCATGACAATCATCTTGTCGGCAATGGGATGGGTGCGCGCGGCCAAGGGGCACATGGATCTGAACAGTTTGGATTTAAAATTCAAAGAAGGTGATGAATTACAGACCGCGTTTCATGCGATGTCAACGGACAAGATCAATCTGTTTACATCAAATGGCAAGATGTTTACGTTGCTGGCACGTGATTTGCCGTCAGCGCGTGGATTTGGGGAATCCGTACGTATGATGGCTGATATCGGGGCGGATGAAAACATTGTGCGTGCGTTTGTTCTGGATACGAATGCGAAATACTTGGTTGTGGGACGTCATGGCACAGGCTTTGTCGTCGCAGGTGACGGATGCGTGGCCCAGACCCGCACCGGCAAACAGATTATGAACACAGACGATCAAAATCCGGCGATTATGTGCGTTAATGTAACCGGTGACACAGTTGCAATATCGGGCAGTAATGATAAATTATTGATATTCCCGGCGTCTGAAATTCCAACAATGTCGCGTGGCAAGGGTGTAATCTTGCAAAAATATAACGCCGAACGTACATATGTTTTGGATGTTATGTTCTTTGACATGGCCGATGGATTTGGTTGGACCACGGGGCGCGGCACAACAAAACTGGAAGATATCAAGCCGTGGACAGGTCGACGTGCGTCCCAGGGACGTACCGTTCCAGTTGGCTTCCCGCGCAGTGGAAAATTTGGAAAATAAAAAATCTAGAAAATATAGATTTATTGGTTGGGCTGGCGGCCTGGGTGTAAAAATGAAGCGATTGGTGTTTTCTTTATCAATATTGTTTTGTGTATCTGCCCAGGCCGCAGATTGTGATATTGGTGAATATGTTATTGGGGATATATGCGCATCATGTCCGGCCGCGTATCCATTCAGTTTGCCGAATGCCAGCAGCATAAACGATTGCTATTTAATAACGGATGTTGGAAAATATGTTCCTGTGGCGGGTGTGGCCATGGCGACGTGTCCTGAAAATTCTTATTGTCCGGGTGTGATACCGGTGTTTTATGATATGCAGGATCGATTTCATCGCATAGAATATTTAAAAAGCACAGGCACCCAGTATATAGACACCGGGATTATTTTAGGTTCTGATATTGATACGGAACTGATTTTTGAAACAGACTCCATCAAGGGTGATAATGTGTTGTTCGGGGCCAATAGTAGTGATAGGCACTACTGGTTGAATGGTTATACAAATTTTGCCTATATCAGATATAATGATTATCATCCGATGACTGAACACAAGGGGGAGTGGAGTATAAATGTTAAGCATATTGTGGAAGTTCGGCATGGTGACTGGATTTTGGATGGGGAAACAATATATTCAAATCCCGGGGAATTTAATGTTGGACTGCCCGGATATTTGTTCGCAGAGTTGCGTTATGACGGCAGTGTCAAATGGCCACATGACGCATTAAAGATCTTTTCGTTTACACAATGGCGCAATGATGACAAAGTGCTGGAATTGATCCCGGTATATGATTCTGTGCGGGATGAATGCGGAATGCTGGATTTGGTGACTGGTAAATTTTTAACAAACATTGGGACTGGTAAATTTGAATGCGGGCCGATGATGGATATGGATGATTATGTCGGGGCAAATGGCGCGGCGGTCTGTGCGGTGGCAACCGATGGATTTGCACCCTATTCGCCGGCTGGATCTGATGATGTGCTGGATTGCGGGCGTGTGCTGCGTTTTTCGGATAATTATAATTTATATCTGCGCACGGTGCCGCGAACCCCGCACAGTTTAAAGATGCGGTTCGGTGGGAATATATTTTATGGTGACAGTACCGAACAACAATGTGGTCATCTGCGCGTCAAATATCAGGGCCAGGTTCTGTCTATATGCAATATGGATGTGGATATTTAGTTTTTCTTGCGACGTGCACGGAAAAAATCGCGCAGCATTTCGGCCGATGCATCCGCGTATTCTGGGACTTGTGTAATTTCCGGGTGCCACAGGTGTCGGTCGGTATCAAACACGCGTGCGTTTGCGGTGATGCCGCCGCCCTTTTGGTCGGTGGCCGCAAAATAAATATGCCGAATGCGTGCAAATGATATTGCAGTTGCACACATGGCGCATGGTTCCAGTGATACATAAATATCGCAGTCGTCCAAGAATTTTTGCCCCAGTTTTTTGCAGGCGCGATTTATAGCAACAATTTCTGCATGCAGTGTTGGATTTCGTTTTAATTGCACCCTATTTTCGCCACGTGCAATAATTTTGCCATTACGAACAATTACGGCGCCGATTGGTACGTCACCATGTTCGGCGGCACGACGCGCTAAAATTAAAGTTTGTTTCATGAAATCCATATGATAAAGTATACGGTATGGATTCAAAATTGCAAATTATTTCGGGTGATTTTCGTGGGCGTAAATTACGCCTGCCCGCGGGTGCCCGCCCGACCCAGAATCGCGCGCGAATTGCGCTGTTTAATATGATGTCGTCACTGGATGTGCGGGCGACCCACGTTTGGGATGCTTTTGCGGGATCTGGTGCGTTCGGTATTGAATGCCTGTCGCGCTGGGGGGATTGTTGTGTGGTGTTTACAGATATTAATCCGGCAACCGTGCGTGCGAATCTGGCGGCGCTGAATATCGGTTCGCGCGCCAGTGTGGTCGCCGGTGATGCACTGTCGGTTGCTGCGCGGTTTGGTGCGGATGCAGATTTGATTTTTATTGACCCGCCCTATGCTGATGCGGATTTGGGTGTGGCGCTTGTTCGCAAAATTGCGGCCGTTGCGCGTCCGGGTGCGATCGTTGTGTGGGAGCAAGATGCCCCGGTGTCTGTCCTGCCGGATGACGCGGCATGGGAAATTCTGCGCGATAAACAATATGGACGGGCACGTTTTATGATTTTGCGGTATCGCGGGGGCTAACGCGTCTTTTGGATAAGAATTGGATAAAAAGCATTATCTTTTGGTACGCTTGGGAACGAAATGTCACCATTCATATCAAATAATACTTCTTCCAACCCTTGGTAATACAGTATTGTTTTAGGGGCGGCGGCTGTACATAGCAGATAACCGCCCGGGTTTAAATGTGGCCACAGCTTTTTTATGGTGATATAGATATCGGCCTTGGTATGGTGGCGATCATACATATAGTGTTCAAAAATATTTGATGTATTTATTATATCGTATTTATCCTCGATATAATTTGATACATTCATTAAATCAGCCCATATGAAATTAAATGGTTTTTTAGTGGTTTGTTGTATCTTGTTATACAGTTCTGGATTGGTTGGAAATGTTCGTGTAAAGTCACTGTCACGCTGCATGGCGTCGGGGCGCTGGTATATCAAATGGTACATCAATTCTTGTGTGCGGTCCGGCATGTTATTAACGATTTGTATAAATGAATTTTTTATAAAATCACTGACGTCCTTGTTATAGAAGATGAAAGAATTCATGCCATCCAGGTGTTTTAATAAATGGATTGTTTCCAAATATTCAGAATGATTCAATTGTTGCAGCGCGGCTGTTTTAAAATCCATAATCGCGCAGGCATTGATTGTTAAGTCAAATGTGTCAATATGTGATGCGCCGGTGGCGGCATGCAATAACGGCTGATCGCCGGATGCCGCGACGGTTAAAACACGTGGATTTTTTATTGGCATCAAAGGGATCCATTGCTCAATCGGTTCGTTTGTTGTCGGGTATGCATTAACATACATGGGATCATAATATGCTGTTAATGCGCGCTGTAAATTGAATGTAAAATCACCTTTGAATGTTGTCATAATTTCTATCTCGTTTTTTGAATAATGATGGGTGTCCACTTTGAATCTATATTCTTGGGTATTGAAATATTGGCGCCAATCTTGGCCCAGGTTGTTGGAAAGCGTTTCAGTGCATCTGGAACCGTTGGCCATAGTGTTGTGCACAGGATATAACCGCCAATATTTAAGTGTGGCCACAGGGTTTCAATTGTTTCTTTTATATCAGCCGGCAGTCTGCCGTGGCCTATATAGTGCTCAAAAATATTCGATGTGTTTATGATGTCGTACTTTCCATCAATATAATTATGCACGTTCATCAGATTTGCCCATATAAACTCAAAGGGCTTTGTTGTGGCGCGTTGCATTTTTGCGTACGTGTTTTCATTTGACGGGAATACGGTGTCATCATCCATATCGCGCTGGAATGCATTTGGGCGGTGCCGGATTATTTTTTGCATAAGCGCGCGCGTACGGGGCGGCATATTACTAACGACGCGAATGGTATTTTCGGACGCCGCCAGCATATCCAGGTGTCTTAATTCCTGGACTGTGTCTAAGTATTGAGAAAAGTTTAGTTGTTGCAGTGCAGATGTTTTAAAGTCCAACATTACACATGCGTTCAGTGTCAAATCAAATGTATCGACATGCGACGCACCGTGTGCGGCGTACATCAGTGGCTGGTCGCCCGATGCGGCAACGGTTAAAACGCGCGGATTTTTGACGGGTGTTAATTTTAACCATTCTTCGATTGGTTCATTTGTGATACAGTACGCTTGTTCGTACTGGGGAAAATAGAACGGTCCCCGGTCAAGTGCGTTATTTAAATCGAACTTAAATTCGCCTTTAAACATGTTTTTGTCCTCTTGTTGTGTTGTAATTTATACTAAAATGCATTAATGTCAATATTTATGTGAATAAAAAACTTGATTTTTCATAGGATTTAATAAATAATTGGCCCGGCGCGGCACCCTTGGAGGTCGCGTAGTGAAAAAACAAATATGCTATAAAAGGATTTAAAATGGCAATTGAATTAAATGCAGAAATTCGCGCGCGCGTTGGCAAGGGGGCCAGCCGCGGCATCCGCAATAACAAGAATATCCCCGCTGTTATCTATGGCGAAAAAAAGGCGCCTGTTGCGATCGAACTGAACGGTCATGATTTCGACATGTTGTTGAAACGTCCGTCTCTGCGCACAAAACTGTTCCAGATCAAAACACCGAATGGCACAGAAGACGCCATGTTGATGGATATTCAGTATCATCCGGTAAGTGATGCGGTTGTTCATGCGGACTTTAAACGTATCGATGTTAAAAATCCGGTTAACGTTGTTGTTCCGGTCGAAGTTATCAATGCTGAAACTTCTAAGGGCTTGAAACTGGGCGGTGTATTGAACTTTGCGGTACGCAAGGTTGCTTTGCGCGGTTTGGTTGATGCGATGCCGGAAAAGATCACAATTGATTTGGCGACACTCACCATTGGTGATGTGGTTCACGGTACTGATTTGGTATTGCCGGCGGGTATTGAATTGGGTCTGCATCAGGCAGAATTGGCGTTCGTTACCATTGGTGGTAAAATGCCAGAAGAAGCAGATGCGTCGAAACCTGCGGCTGCGGCACCGGCCAAGAAATAATATTTGCATGTGCAATATTAAATCGCCCATCTTTTTGGGCGATTTTTTTGTATTATTTTATTCCTGTGGCCTTGAAATGCTTTTTCGTGTTCACTATATCTGAGGCAAACAGAGTTTACAAGGAGTGAAAAAATGGGAAAAGTATTAGGTATCGATTTGGGTACAACTAATTCCGCCATGGCCTTTATGGATGGAAATGACCCGAAAATTATCGAAAATGCCGAAGGGCAACGCACAACACCATCGGTTGTTGCATTGACGCCGAATGGCGAACAGTTGGTTGGTATCACGGCCAAGAACCAGGCGGTAACCAATCCTGAAAACACAATTTATGAAATTAAACGTTTGATGGGCCTGCGTTATGACAGTCCGGTCGTCAAAGAAATTGCCGCACGTGTACCATATAAAATCGTTCGTGGCGATAATGGCGATGCATGGGTTGAAATGGAGGGGAAAAAATATGCCCCGTCCCAGATTTCGGCGATGATTTTGGCAAAGTTAAAGAAAGATGCCGAAACCTATTTAGGCGAACCGGTGACCGATGCGGTTATCACGGTACCGGCATATTTTAATGATTCTCAGCGCCAGGCAACCAAAGACGCCGGTCGTATCGCGGGTCTGAATGTATTGCGTATCGTTAATGAACCGACGGCCGCCGCATTGGCGTATGGTCTGGAAAAGGACAAGAATGGTATCGTTGCCGTATATGACCTGGGTGGTGGTACATTCGACGTTTCTATTTTGGAAATCGTTGATGGCGTGTTTGAAGTAAAATCTACAAATGGTGATACTCAGTTGGGTGGTTCCGACTTTGACGCGCGTATTTTGGAATACTTGATTTCTGAATTCAAGGCACAAACCGGTATCGATTTAAAGAACGATAAATTGGCGTTACAGCGTTTGAAGGAAGCCGCGGAAAAAGCAAAGATTGAATTGTCGTCCAAGACATCAACCGATATCAACCTGCCATATTTGACAGCGGACGCAACCGGTCCGAAACACTTTAATACAACGCTTACACGTGCTAAATTGGAATCACTGGTCGATGACTTGATTCAGCGCACAATTGAACCGTGCAAGAAAGCGTTGAAAGACGCCGGTATTGATAAATCCCAGATTAACGAAGTAATCTTGGTCGGTGGCCAGACACGTATGCCAAAGGTTGCCGAGGTTGTTAAAGAATTCTTTGGTCGTGACCCGCACAAGGGTGTGAACCCGGACGAAGTTGTGGCCGATGGTGCCGCGATTCAGGGTGGTGTTCTGAAAGGTGATGTGAAAGATGTTCTGTTGCTGGACGTAACACCGCTGTCTTTGGGAATTGAAACATTGGGTGGTGTATTTACCCGCTTGATCGACCGTAATACAACAATCCCGACCAAGAAGTCCCAGGTATTCTCAACCGCCGAAGATAATCAGTCGGCTGTGACAATCCGTGTATTCCAGGGTGAACGTGATATGGCGGCAGATAACAAATTGCTGGGCCAGTTTAATTTGGAAGGTATCGCCCCTGCCCCGCGCGGCATGCCGCAGATTGAAGTATCTTTTGATATTGACGCAAACGGTATCGTACACGTATCGGCAAAAGACAAGGGCACGGGTAAAGAACAGGCGATTTCTATTAAGTCTGACGGTGGTCTGTCCGAAGAAGACATCAAAAAGATGGTGGATGAAGCGGCCGCAAATGCAGAGGCGGACAAGAAAAAGCGCGCCTTGGCCGAAGCAAAAAATAACGCCGAGGCTGCGGTGTTCGGTATCGAAAAATCCCTGAAAGAACACGGCGATAAAATCAGCGCCGATGAGAAACAGGCGATTGAAGATGCTAAAAAGGCTTTGTCCGATGAACTGGCCAAGGCAGATGCAACGGCAGAATCTTTGAAAGAAAAAACAGACGCATTGACCGACAAGGCAATGAAATTGGGCGAAGCGGTTTATAAAGCGGCCCAGGCCGAACAGAATGCTGCCTCCGCAGGCGACGAGAAAAAGCCGAACGAAGATGGCACCGTCGACGCAGACTTTTCTGAAAAGAAGTAACAAAAAATCCCCCGGCATTCGCCGGGGATTTTTTTATTCGTGCTGGGTTTGGTACCTGTTCCCCTTCGCTTGCGACGGGGATTATTTAACTTCACCAATATATGCGCCCAGGTCGCGCGCCACGTGCAATAACGGGTCGTCTGGTTCGACATATGCATTTGATGTTTGGACGCCAGGAATGTGTGGGTCCGGAATCAAATCGCCATGGTTAAAGAATTCGGCCAGTGCGATAGTTTTGCATTCGCCGTTTTCCATTGCGGTCATAACGTATGTTTCATTGTTTTCAATTGCATGTAATGCGCAGTCCGCCATTGATGCGGCAATTACACGGTCTGTCACTGTTGTATCTCCTGCACGCTGGAAATGTTCGGGGTATTCTGCGCGGCATACAATACCGGCCGCAGACAGCTGGCGCGCGATCATTTCGGCTGCTTTGCCAGAATGGCCACGCAATGATACGCCTTCGGATACGATTACAATACCGTAATCTGTTGGGGCATTTTTAATGTGTTCGATTAAATTTTCCACATTGAATTTTATTTCGGGCATTAATATTGCGGTGGCACCTGTGGCAACGCCTGCTTCTAATGCTAATTTGCCGCAATCACGGCCCATTGCCTGAACGACGAACCAGCGATGATGGCTGCGTGCGCTAAGGATTAATTGGTCGCAGAAATTTGTTAACTGTTGTGCGGCGGTGTTAAAACCGATTGTTGCATCGGTTAATGGCACATCCATATCAATTGTTTTTGGAACGCATACCAATTTAACGCCGGTGTACATTTCTTTGAAACTCCATGCCAAAGACATACTGCCGTTGCCGCCAATTAAAATCAGTGTATCCAAATTCAAATCTGCCAAGTTTTTATGCAGACGTTCCACATATTCTGGTAAAATACCCTGGGTTGCGGCCTTTTCAAAATTCATTGCGCCGTCACTGCCGTTGTGCAGGACGCTGCCTGATATGCGTGACAATTCAACAGGTGTATTTTCGTTTGTTAATTCAATAGCGTCCGCCGGGGTGCAATACAAGCCGTCCGTTCCACCACGAATACCAATAACGGACCAACCTCGCATGCCTGCGCCACGGACAACGCGCTGGATTACTGTGTTCAGGCCACTGCAATCACCGCCAGTGGTCATAATACCAATTCTTTTTTTGTTGCTCATTTTCTATATTCCTCTTTTTTGCTGTTGGATTATAACATATTTGGGTTGACAAAGAAACAACTTTTGTAATAATTTGTCTAGGTGTTAAAGTTTTTTCGGAGATTTAAATTATGGCAAAGAAAAAGACAAAAATAAAACGCAGCACAGATGAATTGATTGATAATGCGATTGCGCAACAAAATTCTTGGATGGAAAACAGACGTGCATTCGCGCAGCGTTTCCTGCATACGCTGAATATATTTGCCCGCCCTGCCCAAAAAAAAGATGAAGTTGCGCCCGCGCGTTCGCAAAATATACGTCGTGGCCTGTGTGCGTATTGGTTCCCGATAATTTGTGCATTGGTGGTTATCGTTATTGCGATATGGGTTATGTTTTTGCGTACAACATCACATACGGTGATTGTTATTCCGGCGGTTCCGGAACCGGTGGTGCGTTCGGTGGATGTTGATCATGGTCCATCATTTGATATTGTCCGGATTGAGCCAGATGGAAATATTGTTGTTGCCGGGCGTGGTCAGCCCCAGCAAAATATTTCAATTGTTCTGAATGGCAAGATTGTTGCGACCGAGCGCACGGACAATGATGGCGAATTTGTTTATGCACCGATACATCCGTTGCGTCCTGGGAATTATACAATTAGTCTGTTGGGTGTAAATCCCGATATGAAATCAGAAGATAAAGTATTCATATACGTGTCGGAACATGGGTATAAAAATTCTGTTTCTTTATTAATTACACCGGATGGCAGTACATTGTTGCAGGCGCCGACAAAATTGCATGATGGTGATTTGGTTGTATCAAAAATAGACTATTTGGACACGGGGCGTATTGTTGTAACGGGTGATGCGTTGCCGCGTTTGCGTGTGTCATTGACATTGGATGATAAGTACATAGGGTTTGCACGCGTCTCTGATCATCGTCATTTTGGACTGGGCGCGGATGTAGGTGAATTGGTTCCGGGGCGTGAATATACATTGGCGGTGCGTCTGCATGATGGTGATGGGCGTACGGTTGCAACGATTAAGCATACTTTTACGATGCCGGAAATGACTGGTGATGATGATACTTTCTATACTGTTCGTCGTGGTGATTGTTTGTGGATTATTGCGCGTAATTTTTTGCGCCGTGGAATATTGTTTAGTATGATTGCCGAACGTAATAATATCGAAAATCCAGATTTGATTTATCCAAAGCAATTGTTGCAGATACCAGTAAAAGAATATTAAGATAATCCCGGACCTATCACGGTATTGATCGGGCACTACCTTGGCTGTCGCCGCGCTGCGTTCCGAACCCTTCGTCGCTGGCGCGACTCTGTCGGGTTCAATTCCGTCGCCACAATCCAAAAATAAAATCGGCGCAAGGCCGATTTGATTCTTGGTGCGGGCAAAGGGAATCGAACCCTCGTCTTCAGCTTGGGAAGCTGACGTGCTACCATTATACCATGCCCGCATGCGGTGAGCATTCTATACTATTTCTATACAAAAGTCCAGTTTAAAAAGTTCGTGCTTTTGTTTGGGAAACTCTTATACTGTTATATTGTTTCGTGTTCAATATCACCTATCAAAGGGAGTAAATCATGAGTGGTGAAAATTTAAATCCTCTGTTGGCCGCCCAGCGTCGGGTAAAAGTGGCGTGCGACAAACTGGGGTTAAAATCTGATGTGTATGAAATTCTGAAAAATCCGCAGCGTATGTTTGAAGTTTCGATACCTGTTAAAATGGATGATGGCACAATCAAGGTGTTTACTGGATTTCGTGCACAGCATAATACGGCAATCGGTCCGTCCAAGGGTGGTGTTCGTTTCCATCCGATGGTATCGCGGGACGAGGTTGCCGCCCTGTCCATTTGGATGACGTTCAAATGCGCCGTTACCGGTATTCCGTATGGCGGTGGCAAAGGCGGCATTATCGTTGATCCAAAAGAATTGTCGACTGGTGAGCTGGAACGCCTGTGCCGTGCGTATGTTGATGCAATTTATCCGATTTTGGGTGAAAAGCGCGACGTGCCGGCCCCCGACGTTAACACCAACGGTCAGATTATGTCTTGGATGATTGATGAATATATAAAATTATCGGGCGAGGCATCGTTCGGTACATTCACCGGCAAGCCGGTCGAGTTGGCGGGGTCCAAGGGACGTACGCGTGCAACTGGACTTGGGATTTCCATTGTTATTGCCAAGGCGCTGCAGACCCAGGGCAAGGATATGAAAGGCGCCAAGATTGCAATCCAGGGCTTTGGAAACGTGGGCAGCTTTACCGCAAAATGCAGCCGTGATATGGGGGCAAAAATTGTTGCCATTGCTGAATGGAATGCGATTCTGTTTAATGAAAACGGTATCGATGTTGATGCATTGATGCAGTACAAGGCTGATAACAAAGGCAGTGTTAAGGGTTTTCCGGGTGCATCTGAAATAAGTGCGGAACAGTTCTGGTCTTTGGATGTTGATGTTATGTCGCCGTGTGCGATGGAAAACACAATTACCAAAGAAACAGCGCCGCTGATCAAGGCGCCATTGGTGGTCGAAGGTGCAAACGGTCCGACCACAATCGATGGTGAAGAAATCTTGAATGCCAAAGGTGTTATGGTTGTACCGGATATTCTGGCCAACGCCGGTGGTGTTACGGTTTCTTACTTTGAATGGGTTCAGAATCGTTATGGCTATTACTGGGGCGAAGACGAAGTTGAACAAAAAGAAGAAATTGCGATGAAAGACGCATTTGACGCAATCTATAAAATCAAAACAGAATACAACGTCACAATGCGCGAGGCGGCATACATGCACTCTATCAAGCGCGTTGCAACCGCAATGCAACTACGCGGATGGTGCTAAAAACAAAAAATCCCCCGTTCGGGGGATTTTTTTAGTGAAAAGAGAATAAGAGAGATGGAGGAAAAAGTTAACCGGCGGTATGTCGGAAAGTACTTGGATGAAAATATTTGACTTTTGACAAAATGTAGTACATAATATGGTTGCAAATCCCAAAGATTGCCATCAAAATAAATCCAGTTCGCAGTATGCGTGTGGAACATCAACCGGCGAGTGCTCGCTCTTGATGGCGGTTTTGGTGTAGAGTTAATTTATACAAGGAGTACAAGAAATGGCAACAGTTATTCGTTTGGCGCGCTATGGTGCAAAAAAACGTCCGTATTATCACATCGTTGTGACGGATTCCCGCAATGCGCGTAATTCCGGTAACGTTTTAGAGGTTGTTGGTAAATACGACCCGATGCAGGCCAAAGACAGCGACAAGCGCGTTGTTCTGAAGGTCGAAGAAGTTAAGGCTTGGATGGCCAAGGGTGCAAAACCGTCAGATCGCGTTTACAAATTCTTGGCGAACGCGGGCTTGGTTGCAAAGAAAGCCGTTCCGGTTCAGACAAAAAAACACCTGCAGTCTGAAAAGACCCAGATGAAGATTAAGGACAAGGCAGAAAAACAGGCCAAGGCAGCAGAAGCCGCCAAAGCGGCAGCCGAGGCCCCGGCAGAATCTGCGGAATAATATAATGATTGCCCGGGCCCATCCCGGGCAATTGTTTAATGGCATATGGTGTGTCGGTATGTATACTAAAAAAGTGATTTATTCTCCGTATGATTGGGGGCGCTCGGCGGATTGTCATTGTAAATATGATAATCGCATACTGTGCACCCATGATGACATGGTAAATATATTTGTTGCTTTGGCACTGGCGTGGCGTCCCGGGATGGCGTTCCCGCATAACGCGGATTGGCCGCAGAAATGCATACTGGACCCAAATGGTTGTCCGCGGTATCTGGCCGCACAACAAAAGCAAAGGTAGATAATTATGGCAAATCGCACATTTTGTTCATATAATGCAAATATCAAATGCGATTTACAATATGAACTGGACGAATTTTATCGCCAGATGAAATTAGCACTGGAATCGGGTGAACTTACAACTTTCAGAACTGGGACGGACCGGTGCCCGTGCAAGAAAGACTTGTGTCCACGGTGTCTGGCTGCGCAAAAACAGAGATAAAAATGGACGATAAAAAAATCTTGATCGGGAAAATTGTTGCGCCCCAGGGTATCCGGGGCGAAGTGCGCGTGCAAACATACACTGCATCACCGATGGATTTTGCCGTGCTTTCTGTGGAAAGTGATAAGTTTGCGGCCGCCGACTTTAAGTTTGTGCGGCGCTTAAATCCAACGTCCGATGTGATTATTGCGCGGATAAATGGTTATGCAGACCGTACCGCGGTGGAGGCTTTGCGTGGCACAGAACTCTTTATATCGCGCGATGCCCTGCCCGCGGTGCGTGACGGCGAATATTATCAGGCGGATTTGATTGGTTTTGATGTTGTGCGCGCGGGCGAAAATATTGGTCGCGTTGTGTGCTTTCAGAACTTTGGTGCCGGTGATATTATCGAACTTGAAAATGGTGACATGGTGTCGTTTATTGGTGCCGATGTTGATATGGACGCAAAAAAGATAGTGGTTGGTTAAAATGAAAGAATTTATTGTTAATAATCGTGGTTTGGCAACTGTGGAATGCGATATTCCGGTTTTGAATTGCCCAGTCTATACCATGTTGCAACAGAAAAGATATTCATCTGGTGCCGGGTATGTGTGTGCTTCGGTTGCTGGGCAATGTATTAATATCGGGACTGTTATTGGTCAGACACGTCATTTGAAGGCAGAGATAATGGAACTGTGTATGAATTGTAACGTAAAGGCAAGATAAAATGATGGAAAATAGAAAACTGTATTTTGATGATTCAGAACCGTTCGCGTCTGTAAAGTGTCCGTCGGGTGATCGTTGTCCAGCGTTCACATACGCAAAAGAGTTAGATATAAAATATGTGGTTGTGATTCAAGATGATTGTAAGCATATCTTCTTTGAGGAATCATTATATTGCAATCCAAAAAAATTGATTAAAAATATTTGCGATAAATGTCAGCACAAGTCGAGATAATTGCATGCACTTTAATATCCTGACAATTTTTCCAGAAATGTTTCCAGGGACGCTTGGTGCCGGGGTTGTTGGTCGCGCGCTGGATAAGGGCATCTGGACATATGACGTCATAAACATTCGTGACTTTGCCATCAACAGCTATGGCAGTGTTGATGACGAACAATTCGGTGGCGGCAAAGGTATGGTTATGCGGCCGGATGTTTTGGGTGCGGCGCTGGATTCTATCAAAAATCGCGGTAAAGTGATATATTTTTCACCGCGCGGCCCCACGCTGCAACAGCGCATGGTTCGCGGCTTTGCGGCGGATAAAGACGCGACGTACACCCTGCTCTGTGGTCGGTACGAAGGAATTGATCAGCGAATCGTTGAAGAATATGATATAATGGAATTATCTATTGGTGATTACATCCTGTCGGGTGGTGAAATTGCCGCGCAAGTTTTTGTTGACAGCACGGTCAGACTGATAGATAATGTGGTCGGTGGCGGACCAGAGGCAACCGCTGCTGAGAGTTTTGAAATCGGGGGGCTGGAATGGCCGTTATACACCCGCCCGTCAGTATGGCGTGGACGAAATGTCCCAGAAGTCCTGCTGTCCGGTCACCACGGCAATATCGAACGGTGGCGGAAACAACAATCGGACGAAATAACAAAAGAGCGTCGTCCGGACTTAATAAAGGAAAAGTAAAAAATGAGCATTATTAAGAAAATCGAAGAAGCACAGGTAGCAAAACTGAAAGGCGATAAAAATATCCCGAATTTCAAGGCGGGTGATACACTGAAAGTACACGTCAAAATCAAGGATGGCGATAAATTCCGTATCCAGGTGTTCGAAGGTGTTGTTATCGCACGTGATGGTGGCAATGGCAACAACGCGTCATTCACGGTTCGTCGTGAATCATATGGCGTTGGTGTGGAACGTAAATTCCCGCTGTACAGCCCGGCGATCGAAAAAATCGAAAAGACACGTATCGGTCGTGTTCGTCGTGCTAAATTGTTCTTCTTGCGCGGTCTGTCTGGTAAAAAGGCACGTATCGTTGAAGACTTGGCGGCGACATCTGCTGAAAAGAATGCAAACAAATAATATGTTTGTTTCGAATAATAAAAAGTCCCGGAAACGGGACTTTTTTAACGTTCAAATTCACGTTTCTTGATCAAGAATGGATTACATAACGGGACTGGTCTGTAATTTGTTTGTTCTACACATACATTTATGAAATTTTGGTATGGCAAATTAATATTGTGCGTATGACCGTGGATGTTTACGGTTGGGGTTGTATATCTAAATTCCAATAACGGTTCATGTGACAACATTATATATTCTTCGGCAAGATATATTGGGTGTTCAAAGACCGTGTCGAAACCTGCGTCGCGCCACCATGTTGCCGAATGATTGCGATCATGATTGCCCAAGATTAAATCTTTTCTGCCATGCATTTGGGATAAAATTGCGCGCACTTTATCTTTTGTGGCGCCATACATAACGTCGCCCAACCAATAGCAGCGATCATGCTTGCTTATTACTTCATTATATCTGTGTATAATTGTTTTGTTCATTTCTGAGATCGACGAAAACGGCCGACGACAGTTGATGATTATACGTTCGGAAAAAAAATGTGGATCAGAAAATACAAATTTCGGCATGCTGTTACCTTTGTGTTTGTCGGAATTTATTTTCCAGTTCGGTTAATGTATTCATAATTTGGTCCCATTGGCCGCATGGCAAGATGCCTTTGCTGCTAATTGTATTGTAATCTTGCTGTATTGCAATATATAAATCGCCACTGGGGACCAGCTGCAGATCGCTTAGGTCGTTTGGACGCAGAATATTGCGCATTGAATGTCGGGCCAGATAATCTGCGGTGTTTTGCAGCATATGTTTTGTATCAGGAAGGTTTATATGCTTTGCAATACACGCCACGTCATAATAGTGTCGTGATATTGTTGGTCTTATATATAAATTTTGGACGGTCGAATATGTGTGCAGTGCGTATATTTTGTCCCAAAAAGTTTGTTCCAGCCGAACTGTCGGAATGGGGATTGTTTTTGTGTTTGTATATGGCACGACGATGGGCTGTTGGACTATTGTATCCGGGGAATACTTGCGTGGCGAGAATTCCAAACATATATGTCCCGAGGTGCTGCTAATCATAGATGGGTAAAGTATGTGCAATGCGGCCTGGGGCGTTTGTTTGTTTTGGATATATTTCGGGTCGGTCAGGACGGTTATGTCACCATATCCTGATAATATATCTGTTACCTGTTCGTATATCGGGCCGAATAAATACTTGCGAAAGGCAGATCTAAATTTGTTCACCTGTTTTTCAAACCGACCGGTAAAGCTGTCTATGGTTCTAAAGTTAGTTATGGCTAAATCTATATCATTATTGCTGCGTTGCAGTATATTATACGACATTGTCAATGTGCTGCCGCCGGCCAGTGCGCAACATTCAGAAAACTGCACATCTTTGAACAGTGTTGCAAGGATGTCGCATTCTACGACATTATTTTCTGCTTGATGCGGATTATTGCTATGCTGAATATTGTATAAGACGTTTTGTTGTTTATGTAACATATGGTATATCTTGCCATAAGATATTTCGCTTGTCAACTGCTTTATGGTTTGACATCTGGGAACGTCGGCGTTAATATAGTTGGTATGAAGAAATTAGTATGTATTTTTGTATCTGCGTTGGCAATTCTGGGGGTAGCACGCGCAGATGCCTATGTCGATCGCGGGACCGCGGTCGTACGTGTTATGAATAAGGCCGCCGGCAAGGCATATTCATTGCGTGTACCGGTGGGACAGCGTGCGGATTTTGAAAAATTAAAATTAACGGTGCGCAGCTGTAAACAGACCGATCCCTTTCAGGCAGAAGATTTCTTTATGTTCATAGAGGTTGCCCAGGATAAAACATTCTATAGTGGCTGGATGAGCCGTAATGAACCAGGCAATAATCCATTACAGCATCCGGATTATGATTTATGGCTGGTTCGATGTGAATAGTATATTTTAAAACAGGAGGAGAATATGCGCTTTATAAAAAAATATTTGAAAATATTTATTGGAATTGCGGCACTGATTTTGGTGTTTGTGATTTTTATAACAACCAGTCAGCGTTCAGAAAACCTGGAATCTGTGACATTAAAAAAGTGGCCGGCGGCACCATTGGAACGTCGAATTGCGGCGGCAAAAATATTAACGGGAACGGATGACAACGCAGAATTGGTGGTTCAATGTATTGATAAAATCGCGACGTTGCCAGATTCTGGCGAAATGGCGGTGCGTGATGCGGCGTCATTGTGTTATACTGGAATCCAGATGAAGGATAATTTATAAAATTGTTTAAACGGTTGGTGTTTTCGTTTTTTATGGCGGGGTGCGTTTTTAATGCGCCCCGTGCATATAATATTGGGGATGAATATCTGGGTGCAAAATACATATTAGATCCATTGGGGGAAGCGTCCGGCTATGATCCGGATCCTTTGATTCGTTTTGATGCGTTTGATTGTACGACGTTTGTGGAAACGGTTTTAGCGGGCGGCGATGAAAATAAATTAACAAAAATCAGATATGCCGACGGACGTGTCGATTGGCGTATGCGTAATCATTTTATTGAGACGGATTGGTTGCAAAATAATGCGACGCTGGTCCAAAATGTTAGTAGTGAATATGGCACAACATCTATGCGGTTTGTACGCATTGATAAACGTGCGTGGGCGCGAGTTTCACACGGCATGGATATAGATACGGCGCCGGCTGATGTATCGATTGAATATATTGCATACGAAAATATAGATTCGATAAAAAATAAAGATCCGCTGATTGTTTTGTTTATTGTCGCGCCGCGTGATGATAAAAAAATGGCAACAGATATTGCGGTTGTACATATGGGGTTCTTATTGCCGGGCGGTCATGTGCTGCGGCATGCGTCAACGGGGCGTGGTGTTGTTGATGACAGCTTTACACAATATCTTGAAATGCGCAAAAAGATGAAGAATAATATCGGTATATCGTTGGTGAAGATAAAATGAATGATAAAGAAACGCTTATAAAAATGGATATGGGGGCGCTGCGTGGTGACGTGGTGACGGATGATGGTATATTGTGCCTGGGGATTGAATCTTCGTGCGATGAAACGTCGGCGGCCATTGTGGATTCAAATCGAAATGTGTTGGCGCATATAATATATTCACAAATTCCAGAGCATCAGAAATATGGTGGCGTTGTGCCGGAATTGGCGGCACGCGCGCATATATTGGCGATTGATATGGTGATTGCGCAGACATTGTCGGCGGCCGGCAAAACAATTGATGATATTGATGTTGTTGCGGCAACGGCTGGGCCGGGATTAATTGGCGGGGTGTTGGTTGGTTGGTTGGCGGCGACCGGCATCGCGCAGAGCGCGGGCAAACCATTGGTTGCTGTAAATCATCTGGAGGGCCATGCACTTGTTCCGCGCCTGCATGCTGCGGCGGCTGATGGATCGGATTTAGCGTCCGGTGTGCCCTTTCCTTATTTATTGATGCTGGCGTCTGGTGGACATTGCCAGATATTACTGGTTCGTGGTGTTGGTGATTATGAATTGATTGGACAAACGCTGGACGACAGTGCGGGCGAGGCTTTTGACAAAGTTGCCAAGATGTTGGGTTTGGACTATCCGGGTGGTCCGGTGGTGGATGCGCGGGCCAAAAATGGCAATCCGCATGTGTTTAATTTCCCTCGGCCACTGTGTGACAAGCCTGGGTGTGATTTTTCGTTCAGTGGTATAAAGACAGCGGCGCGTACATTTTTATCACGTGTTGATGTGCCCTATTCAGATACGTTTATAAATGATTTCTGTGCTTCGTTCCAGGCATCGGTTGTAGATTGTATAACAAACCGTCTGGAACATGCGATGCGTGACGCGCGTGTGCGTGCCGCGTCGCCACAGACGTTGGTTGTGGCCGGCGGCGTTGCTAAAAACAGCGCAATCCGCACAGCGATGGAGGAATTAGCGGCCTCGCACAATATGACATTTGCGGCCCCGCCGATGAATCTGTGTACGGATAATGGTGCAATGATTGCATGGGCGGGAATTGAAAATTATCGCGAAGGCAATGTTGTAACAGAACCAATTGCGCCCCGTCCGCGCTGGCCACTGACAGAATTGAAACGAACATAATCTTGTGGTATAATACACGGTATGAAAAAAGAAAACCTTAATGCCTATGAAAATGCTACCCAGGGCCTGTTGCGCAAGCTGGAGAGTATGAACTTGCCACTGCGGGAACGCTTGCAGGCAAAGAATTTGACGCTGTTATTTCGCGACAGTTTTAAATTGGGACGTGTACAGCATGATACCTTTTATTCAGAGATTGGGTATAATTATAAAAAGTTTCCATATCCGTCATATGGATTTTGTCGCGCATCAAGTTTTTCATTCCTGGCGATTATGAATAATTCTGACTGGAAATTGATGTACATAGATAAAATATGGACGTATGGTCCGCACTTTTTTATTTTGCATGCACCAAGTGATACGATATTTGACTTAACATTTGATCAATATGCATATAATGGATTGGATATTCCATATGATTTGGGACGGCCGGTCCAGATGGATTATGACGCCAAGAATACCATAACACGATTTTTAAACGCGGCCGGATTAGATTTTATGCAGGCGATAAAGAATATAGAGAAAGATTAAATTATGCAAAAGCCAGAACCATTTGTAAGTCCAGATACGGTATTTAGTGTCACTGATGCATCGGCGCTATTAAAGGGTGTTGTAGAAACCGCATTTCCACGTATTCGCATTCGTGGTGAATTGTCGCAGATAACGCGCGCCACATCTGGACATATGTATATGACGATAAAGGATGCAGGCGCCGCGATATCTGTTATTATTTGGCGCGGTACCCCGGTGAATTTTAGGCTGGAAGATGGGTTAGAGGTTATTGTTACCGGTCGTTTTACAACATACCCGGCGCGCAGTAATTATCAGATTGTAGTAAGTGAAATTGAGATGGCTGGCGCTGGCGCTATCTTAAAAATGTTAGAAGAGCGCAAGCGTAAACTGGCGGCCGAGGGACTGTTTGATGCATCGCGGAAAAAGCCGTTACCACGCTTGCCACGGCGCGTTGGTGTTGTGACCAGTCCAACCGGTGCCGCATTCCAGGATATTCAAAATCGTCTGCGTGAACGTTTCCCGGTGCATGTTATTTTATATCCGGCAACGGTTCAGGGTGCAACTGCGGCGGCCGAGGTTGCGGCCGGCATTGAATACTTTAATCGCATGAACAATGTTGATGTAATTATTGTCGCGCGCGGTGGTGGTGCATTGGAAGATTTACTGCCCTTTTCCGAAGAAGTTGTTGTGCGTGCGGCGGCGGCCAGTCATATTCCGTTGATATCCGGTGTTGGGCATGAACCAGATTGGATGTTGATTGATTTTGCGGCGGATTTTCGGGCGCCAACGCCAACCGGTGCGGCAGAAACTGTTGTGCCAACCAAACTGTCATTGATCCAGGATTTGGATAATCTGTGGCATCGTATGTCGACTAATTTTACAACGCGTTTAACCAATGCGCGCGGGCGTTTGGACGCAATTTCGATTAAAAGTCCGCGCCAGATGGTTATGGAACGAACTCAGCGTCTGGATGACCTGGGACGCAGTATGGATATAATAATGTCGGCCAAAATAAATTCGGCAAATCAAAAAATGGAGATGATGCGTACATTTCCTAATGTATTACAAAACAGTATGGCGGCATTGAATCAGGCTGTTTCTCACATGGGCCAGATGTTAAATTCGCTTAGTTATAAAAGCGTGCTTAGTCGCGGATACGCGATTGTTCGTGATTCAGACGGCGATATTATCAGCAGTGCCACAACATCCGCCGCACCCGCGACAATAGAATTCGCAGATGGTGTGATTGGTGTATAAAAAAACGCCCGATAGGCGTTTTTTTAATTGTGCATTAATGTGCGCGCCATTGTTAATGATTCCGGTGTTATTTCTGCACCGCTGATTATGCGTGCAATTTCGTTTAGGCGGTCTGCATCCGATATTTCGCATACACTGGTGGTTGTGACATTGTTTGCAACGCTTTTGCTGATTTTAAAGTGCTTGTCAGCATAGCCTGCAACCTGGGCAGAATGTGTAATAACCAATGCCTGGGCAGATAGCGCCAAACGATGCAGGCGGCTGCCGACCGCGCTGGCGGTGGCGCCACTGATACCTGTGTCGATTTCATCAAATACGAATGTCAGTGCATCGTTTTCGCCGGCCAGTACAACACGAAGCGCCAGCATAAAACGGGCTAATTCGCCGCCAGATGCGGTTTTGTGTAACGCACCGAACGGCATGCCAGGATTTGTTTTAATCATAAATGTGACGTTGTCCATACCGGTGGCGGATGCGTCGCCGGTTGTGATGTCTGCTATAAAATCCGCCTGCCCCAGTTTTAGTTCTGGCAGTTCAGCCAGTATTTGTGTACGCAGTTTTTCGGCCGCAGTCACGCGCGCGGTGTGCAAGTCGGCCGCGTACTTTTCAAATGTTGTGCGCGCGGATACTAATGTATTTTTAACCTTTTGTAATTCTGTATCTGAATTGTCAATTATGGCTAATTGTGCCGACATTTGTTCCAGTTTTTCGGGTAATTCATCCGCAGATACGCGATGCTTGCGCGCGGCGGCGCGAATTGCGAACAGGCGTTCTTCGATTGATTCCAGATCGCTGATGTCCATATCATGCGGCGCCAATGCGGCCGATATGTCCGACAGTGTTTCCGCGACCTCATACAATTTATCAATCTGTTCTTGATATGGATTAGGATCTGTTTTTATGTGTTCCAAAATGTGGGCGACCGAAAAGACTTGGGCATCCAAACTGTTGCCACGGGCGTTCAGTGCCGCATTTGCATCAGATAAAATCGCGGCATCTTTTTCTGCGTTCATCATCGCAATACGTTGTGTGGCCAGATCTTCTTCCTCGCCAAGCTGAACATTTAGTGTGCTTAATTCTGCGACATTATGTTCCAAAAATTCGCGTTCGGCCGCCGCGCGTTCCAGCATATCGGTCAGTTCGCGCATGCGTTTTTCTGCCGTGTGATACTCGGTATATGCGGTACGTGTTCTTGCGGCTAGGTCTGTAAATGTCGGGGTGTTGCGTGTGGCAAAGTCGTCCAATGCGCCTAAGTGTGTTGTACCGTCCAATAATGCATGGTTGGCAAACTGGCCGTGAATTTCAACCAATGCATCTCCGACCGCTTTTAGTGTTTTTATTGAAACAGGATTGTCGTTTATCCATGCGCGACTTTTCCCGTCGGCGTTTAATGTGCGGCGCAGAATTAACGTGTCGTCGTCTAATTCTATGCCGGCGTCGTCTAATATGGTGCGTGCCGCGCGCGGTGCGTTGTCAAATTCTGCAACAACAGCAGCAGAAACTGCGCCGCTGCGCACCAGGGCGGCATCACTGCGGGCACCCAGTGCCAACGCCAGCGAATCCATCAATATACTTTTGCCCGCGCCTGTTTCTCCTGTTAAGATGTTTAACCCGGCGCCGAAATCCAAATCCAGGTGTTCAATCAATACGATATTTGAAATGCTTAAACGTGTTAACATGCGATTATTATATCTGTTGTGCCGTTGTGTCTTCAAGCTTTTTTTAGATTTTTTCCAATGTCCAATCGTGCGTCCACAAAATAGATGTTTCAATGTCAAAATCCGGATATATCATCTGGATCAATTTGCGATATTCGCGTAACTGGCATATGTATTTTGGACGATGAGTATTGCGATTAATGTCGGTTTTATAATCCAATATAAGAATTTTTTTTGTATCATTGTCGACAATCATTCTGTCGATGCGGCGACTGATAAACTTGTCACCGATAAATCCTGCAATCGGAACTTCTGTTCTGGCATTTGGGATAAAATATTTCTCTAACCTTGGGCAGTTTTTTATATATGGTGCAATTGTATCACGTGTTGCGTGCTGTAACTTTGCGTGTACGCGTGTGCCGGTATCTGTGGCATGTCGTTGGGCGCGGCGCGATTGTATTAGTTCGGCAATTTTATTGGTCATTTGTAATCCTTATGGGTTGTGGGCTGTCGTTGGTGGAAAAAACATTCCACAGGCGCGCGTGCCACGAATCTATATGCGGTGCTTTGTTTGATGTATATCCGTATATATATAATCTGTCGCGGGCGCGAGTCATTGCCACGTACAATAATCTGTAATATTCAGAAATCTTATCGCGCATATCTGTGGCGATGGCGATGTCGCATTGTGCGGATGGGGCGCGTCGGGGCATCCATATCCATGGTGGTGGCATGTTGTTTTGTAATGCGCTTTGTTGAATTTTTAAAAATTTATCTGTTTCTGGAATGGATGTTGTATCGATTAAAAATACAACTGGTGCCTCTAATCCCTTACTGCCGTGAACGGTAACAACGCGCACTCCATTGTTTTTGTCCATATCGCGTTTTATTTCGCTGTCGCCGGTTATGAACCATTTTAAAAAGTGGCGCATTGTTCCGGGCTGAGTTCTTTCGTATGCCAGGCATATTGTTAAAAATTCTTCTAACGGGTCGATCACTTGTTCACCCAGTGCTGCGATTATTTTTTTGCGTGAATTATTCTGTGCCAGGATTTTTGTAAAAAACGAATATGGTCCCAAATCGGCGGCCCATTCAATTATGGCACTAAGGTTTGTGTAAATATCGGGGCGAATTGATCGCAGTGCATTAAATACAGATGTTTCATTATCAGATTTTGATGCGGTTGTGCGCATTTTGCACAGATTAAAAATATCGGCTTCTGTCAATCTGTATAATGGGCTTTTTAATACGCAGCATAAACTGTAGTCATCTGACTGGTTGATACAGAATCTGACCAGATTTAACAAATCCCGGATGGCCGGAAAATCCGGCAGAATAACTCTGTCGCTGCCCGCAACGTCAATGCTGCGTTTTTTTAATTCTGAAACCAATTGTGCCGCAAAAGGTTTGCGTTTTTGTACTAAAACCATTATGTCGCTGGCTGAATAGATGCCTTCTTCGATAATAGTCTTTATTTTGTCTGCAATAATACGGATGTAATCATTGGTTGTTTGGTTTGTTTCTTTTTTTGATATAGCTGGATATATTTCAACCAATCCGTGCGCATTCTGACGAAAGCATTTATGGTGGCTGTTACAAAAGTTTGATATATTGATAATTTCCTGGTTCTCAAAGAAATTATCTACAGTTTCTAATATTGGCGATGCAGAACGAAAACTTTGCGCCAGTGGCACTTCTCGTATTGTGCGAAGGTTTGTTTGTATCTGGGTGGCTATTTGGTTGCGGCTGCTGGCAAATGCGTTTGGATCGGCACCTTGGAATCCGTATATGGATTGTTTGCTGTCGCCGACGACAAATATGGAATGCTGATTTGCGGTGGTGTCACCATCGGTAAAGAATTCGCCTGTCATCATCCTTAGAATATCCCATTGTTGGGGGCTGGTATCTTGGGCTTCGTCAACAAGAATGTGATTAAGGGATAAGTCCAATTGGGACAATACCCATCCCATTGTGTCTGGTTTTGAGAACAAACGTTTTGTATATAAAATTAAATCGTCAAAATCCAATGCGTTATGCGTCTTTTTTAATGCAGAATACGAATTAAAAAAAGCGGCTGACAAATCAAAAAACGCGATACTGTCTTCGTATATTTGCCTGTTGACCAGGGCTTGGGCCTGTAAATATACTCGTTCCTGTTCTTGTGACAGATAATCTTTCTTTGCGATATCCTTTTTGGGTTCTAAATTTTGTGTCAGGTATGCAAACTTGTATTCTTCAAAATCTATAGATTTATCAATATATAATTTTGTTTTTGTTATAATTTCGTCCAGGTATTTTGCCGGGTTTTTTCGTGAATTTTGCTCTGATTTAGCATTTTCTATGATTTTTTGCAGTGCGTCCGCATCTGTATTCAACATTTTGCTTTGGTGTAAATTTAAAAAACTTTGCGTCGTATCAATAAAATATTTTCTGTATTTATCAATATTTTCTATGTCAAAAAATGCTTTGTATTGTCCCGTTAGTTCTTTTAATAAATCTGGCATATAATATTCCGAGACGCGATTGATTATATGTGTAAATGCATCGGATGTACGTTGGTCCAGATTTGCAGACATTATCATTTTATCAAATGCTTCTTGCAGTAACACCTTTTGATTTGCGTCTGAGATCAGCGTCCATGCGGGTGTTATGCCTGCCTCTAATGGAAAGCGATGTAATATCTCCTCGCAAAAGCCGTGTATGGTTTTTATCTTTAATACATCCGGGTTGTCGATATAATGGAAAAAGATATCCCGTGCGTGCTGAATGTCATTATTGGATATATTCTGATTTAACGCAATCCCGTTCAGCATGTCCCGCAATTCTTCGTCTGATGCCATTGCCCAACCACGCAACATTTGCAATATGCGATTGCGCATTTCGCCCGCCGCGGCATTGGTATATGTTAGGCATAATATTCCCGTATCCGTTTGGGTGCGAAATAGAATTCGCAGCAGACGCTGTACCAGAACGCTGGTTTTTCCGGTTCCGGCGTTGGCCTGGACCCAGATGTTTTCAGATGGATCTGCGGCCAAATTTTGTTCTGGTGAAAGAGTTCGTTTTTGTCCCATTTATACCCTTGCTTTACGTTTTATATTCTAGTATATATTTCATATAACTTCAACAACGATATAGGCATAGTGGAGAGTACAGGGATGGAAATGGATCACAGCATATTGATTGCCAATAAACTTATACAGATTTTGGCGATTACCGGGTGTGGATTGGGTGTATTGTTGGTTTTGGCGTTGGGTGGATTGTTTTTTGTGTCGCGACGTTCTCAACAGGTTATGCAGTCTTTGCTGCAGTTAATGACGCGGCCGGAACGTGCCAAGGTTCATGATGCCGCCCGTGTTTTACAGGTGATGCTGGCGGATGAAATATCCAAGATAGAGGGATCTTTTAAAACAATGGCGGATACCATGAATGGGCAAATTGCGGCCGCCAATAAATTACGCGAAGAACTAGAGTTAAAAAACGAGCAATTGGTGACCCTGGCGGACGATGCTACAAAAAAGATCGCCCAAATGTCACAACGACTGGATAACACAGTTGGTGGCTTAAAGCAAATTGTGGAGTCGGAATCATGGGCCGGGGTTGATAAGGCCGCATCACAGTTTACGGGTGTGGTTGGCGAAATGTTGGGACGTATAGATGAAACGACGGCAACGACTATTGAGCGTGTTTCGAATATTCAATCCCAGATCGATGGATGGGTTGAGTCGGGACGCGAATTGTCGGAACACTTGTCGGCGGAATTTGATAAGAATGCCAACCAGATGCAAAATATATCTGACAAGTCGGTGGAGATACGTAATGCTTTGACAGAATTAAATCAATCTGTGGCGGATGGTTTTTCGGCTGTAAAGTCCGCCGCGGCAGAGTATGAATCCACCATGTCCAATAACAATGCGCTAATTGGCGAGCATTTATCCAAGATGGATACGTTTGGCAAGCAGTCGAAAAAACAATTGACCGCACAAATGAATACTCTGACCAATACCGCAAACGTTGTTGGGGGCCAGGTGCGTCTGGCCGAGGCATCGATTGACAAACAGTTGCGCAAATTGACCGATGCGGTTGAGGCATTAATGTCATCGGCGACGGTAACGGAAAATTCAGTCCAAGGCATATCGACAGAACTGGCCACACTAACCAATCGGTTTAATGGTGAAATAAAAGAGTTTGCGACAGGTGTCGTATCAGAATTGAAAGCTGTGTCGGGTGTTGCAAATGTAACGCTTGAAAATACAAAAACTGCGGCCGGTGCATTCTCGGAATCGGTGCGGGCAATGGCGACGGGGGTTCGCGAAACACTGATTGAAATGAACACTGCGCATACACAATTGTCGGGGCAATCTGCGGGGCTTATAAAGATGTCTGCAGAAACAACGGCCCAGTTGCAGCCGCTGTCGGAATTGATAGAAAAGTATTATGCGGCCCTGCCCGATTTGTCGCGTGATTCGGCCGAGACCAGTGCGAATCTGGAAAAAATCGTTGCCAGTTTGGATGAAAAAATAACATTGATGCGCAATACTGTTGCGGAATCAATGGATACAATAGCGGATTCTTCGATTAAGTTGGAAGATCTGGCCGGACAATCGCGTCAGCAAATGATAGATTTAATGTCTGATTATGCCAAGGCGGTCAATACCATGCAGACATTGAACAAGCAAATGATGGTTGCACGTGCTTCGGCCCCGATGGATGCAATCAAGGCGGCGCCGACAGAATCCTTTGGTGCAATTAGCAGCAAAGATTTTTTGCAACAGACAGAAAAGGCCTTTGATAAAATGCACGAACAGGCAATTGATTTGACGCGTGCAACGGGCGCGGATATTCCGGATGTTGTGTGGAAAAAGTATCATGCGGGGGATAAAACCATTTTTTCGAAATGGTTGGCGAAAATGATGGTGGCGGCGGATAAGAAGCGTGTGCGCGATATGCTGAAATCAGATGCGGTATTTCGTTCCCAGGCAACGCAGTTTGTTCGCAGCTTTGATAAGGTGATTGCCGGTGCCCGCCAGGCGGATAATGCTGAACAATTGCTAGCTACACTGATTAAAACTGATTTGGGTCATGTGTATACGGCATTAAAGGCACATTTGAATTAAAAGCCAAATTTTAATCCGGCGCGCACATGGTACGATGGCGCGCCGTTTTCATTAACGTGTGATATGGCAATATTTCCTGCAACATTATCCGGTTCGGACATTATAGACACTCCAATTGAGATTTGTGTCACGCTGTTTGTTGTCAAAGACATATGTGTAAAATAATTGTATACCAGATCGACGCCATGATGCGTCATGTTTGATAGAATTCCGCCCCGCAGTGCGCTTTTGAATTCGTTATGATCTGTGATGCTTGAATATTCCATTTCGCCACCAAGCGTTGCCGTGATAAGAAGATTAGACGTGTTGACTATGTGCGGGCCGATATCAATGGTTGTGTATGAAATGTTTGCATTTGGATTATAAAAAGTTTTGCCGGCATAATAAATTTCCGGCGTTATAAAATTTCCTGTGATGTGGCCTATTTGTGTCATAGAATAAAATGCGCTGTTTGTGTATTGGGCAAATGCACCTATTCCATATACTGTGCCATTTATTGTATCGGTGCGGTCGTTAAAATTTACTTGGCCAATAAAAGTGTTTATTCCACCCAGTACGTATTTTGATATTGGCGTCACAACATCTATGTTTGCGCCATATGCTGATATATTGTCACCAGATAAATAAAATGGTTCAATGTGCGATGTGGCAATATTCAATCCATTGGAATAATAATCAGTTGTTGCGGCGGCGCGTCGATGTTGTGCAATGGTCGCCAGTGGTTGAATTAATTGGCGCGGATTTAATCGTACAGATTTATGTATTATGTGATGCAACTCATCCATGGTGTGTGCAGCATCCAGTCTGGCGATTAATTTGTCGGATGAATTTGATAGACGCAGTGAATTTAAATATTGCCCAATATCAGTCCCAAGTATTTTATAATAATCTGTTTCGCGAATCTTGTGAATATGCAAGGTGTCATTATCAATTGTGGCTGAGGCGGCATAAAGCTTATTGGGGACATTTGTATTTAATCTGATTGTGCCATCGCCGGTGATGTTATTCATTATCGTCACGTCATTGAATTCATCCAGATCATGTAAATGTATTTCATTTTCGCCAACCAGTTCAATTTGTGGGCTGTTATGCGCAGTAGTTTGCAGGTCAGATATGGAAAAATCTATAACGGCATTATGTAAGATTATTTTATCTGCTGATTTTGCAATATATTGGATGTCGCGCCATGCGATATTAGATGTTTTATTTATTAATACAGAGTAATTGCCCACAACATTCAACTGTCGTAATTGGGCCGGTGTTTCTATTATTTGTGTCAGCGTCGCGTCCTGGGCCACGTGTATGCGACCGATAATTTCTCCGTTGGAATGTATACGCATGTCGCACCCATTACATGTAAACAAATCTCCATAGATACTGCCATTGTTGTATATTTGTAATGATGTATCTGCGTATATGTGTTTTGTATATAGGCTTGCGGTCTTTGATATAAATACATCTTCAACCAGGTGTAAAACATCCCCAAACGTATCACCATAAAATGACTGGGCGTATACTGGTACTGGATAAAAAAATATTATGACAGACCATGTGAAATTATAGAATTTCAATGCGTACTCCTCATCTCCTGTGTGAGTGTACATAGCCTATCATATAAGAAAAAAATCTTAAAGAAAAAATATTAACGTCTACGACCTATCTTGGTCAAAAATGCTTGCAGCCTGGGTGAGATTATTGTCTCATCGGCGCTGCATTTAACCAGAAAGTCTATGTCCAGCCCAGCACGCAAAAAGTCCAGTGGCGTACATGTATTTGCCTTGCGGACTGTTGTATCGTCTGGCATATTGGCACGGTTTTGTGCAATATCAAAATTATTTTCTGGGGCAATAAAATATAAAACTTTAAACAAATATTCATCCCCCAGTCCCATGTTTATAAACCAGTTACGCATTTGGGCTGCATATTTTGGCTGAATCACGTCATATACTATATTTGTGTCCATATGATTGCGAATTTCAAATTCCGGTACACCATACAACCATTTTGGTTTGCCTGGGGTCCATTGCGCCTGATTTACCCACAATCGTGTTGCCAACGGTTCGGTGTCAAAATATGTTTCGTCACGAAAGTAATATTCGCGTCCATCAACCTCGCCAGGGCGCATTGGCCGTGTTGTCGCAGATATTAATTTATGAAAATGTCCTGTGGGTAACATATTTTGTATAAAATAAGATTTTCCACTGCCGGACAGTCCTGTACAAAATATAACGGTCTTTTTCATATGTTGTTCCTTTTAATAAAATATTCCCGCAATGGCGGGAACGAACAATTAGTCTTCCAAGAAACTGCGTAGTTTTCTGGCGCGTGTTGGATGCTTTAATTTTGTTAAGGCCTTTTGTTCAATTTGGCGGATACGTTCACGCGTAACACCGATGTATTCGCCAACTTCTTCTAGGGTGCTGGTTTTATTGGTGCTCATACCAAAGCGTTGACGCAGAACAGTTTCTTCTTTTGGATCCAGTTCTGACAAAATCTGGGTAACGATTTTACGCAGATTTTTCTGGGCCGCAGAAGTGAACGGATTTTTTGCAGTTTCGTCTGCGATGATTTCTATGCGGCTGCTGTCGTCTTCTGTGCCAACGGGGGCCTCTAATGAAATTGGTTTCAGATTTACCTTCATTGCCTTGTGTATCTTATCCACCGGCAGATAAATTATCTTGGACAATTCTTCGGCGGTCGGCTGGCGACCATATTTATGCATAAATTGACGTGATGCACGCTGGATCTTGTGTATGTTGTCAATCATGTGAACAGGAATACGAATTGTGCGCGCCTGGTCGGCGATGCTGCGTGAAATGCCCTGCTGGATCCAGTTTGTGGCATAAGTTGAAAACTTATTACCCAAACGATAATCAAATTTATCAACCGCTTTCATCAAACCTATGTTGCCATCCTGGACCAGATCAGAAAAATCAAGTCCCAATCCACGGTTACTGGACTTTTTAGCAAATTTGATGACCAGACGCAGGTTTGCTTCGATCATTTCACGTTTGGCGCGTGCGGCCTCGGTCTGGCCGCGACGAACCAATTCAACCACCTTTTTATATTCGGCGGTCGGCTGGCCGGTTTCTTGGGCGATTGCGGTTATATCCTCTTGGATTTTTAAAATATCATTGCCATGTTTTTCTGCAAATGCCGCCCATACGGGATTCTTGGACTTTGCCAAAGTTTTTACCCAATTGCGGTTTAATTCATTTCCTGTATATTGGGCCAAGAAATCTTCGCGCTTTATCTTGTTTGCCATTGCAAGGCGCAATAATTTTCCTTCTAGTCCCATTAACAATTGATCACGCTGGGTCAGACGTTCCAGGATTTCTGCATTTCTGTCATCGTTCAGGCGAATTTTGCTGACATGTTCAAATAATTCCAGACGCATTTTTGCATATTTCTTTTCCAATGCTTCGTCTGGTGTCGAAGATGTTAAAAGATTTTCCAAGCGTTTTGCCTGTAATTTTTGCATGCTGTTGAAAATCTTTTTGATCTTGGCGAATAATTCCGTGACCATTGGCATCAATGCTTCTTCCATAACTGGAATTGGAACGCCAGATGTGCCGCGCGGGGTTTCTTCTTTTTTTATTCCGTCTTCTGAATCTTCGTCATCTTCATCGTCTTCATCGGTTGCGGTTGATTCTTCCAGGTCGTCTAATTCGTCATCATCCAGTTCATCTACATGTTCAACACCCTTGGACTTTAAGGCTTCGGACAATGCGGCCAGCGATTTTTGTTCTGCGTCAGATGAATACATTACTTCCAGATTTACGATATATCGCAGACGAATGTCTTCGTTTAACAACTGTTGATACCAATCCAACATTGCCTGAATTGTCATCGGGCTTTCGCACAGGCCATATACCATCAGACGTGACGCGGCCTCGATACGCTGTGCTATTGCAACTTCGCCTGCGGCCGTCAGTAATTGGACTGTGCCAATTTGTTTCAGATATGATTGAACGGAATCCTGGACACCTAAGACCAAGCTGCCGGTTTGGCTGCGTTCCAACTGCTTTGCAAAATGTTCGTAATCATCGTCATTGACGTCAACCTGTTCTGCATCGGCATTTAATAAATTCCGTGTTTTATCGCGCGGACCGTCAGAATCATCCTCGTCATAGTATTTATCCATATTTTGTGGGAATGCATCAGATTCAACGATTTCCAGCCCCAGGTCTTGTTGAAAGAAATCCAACACTTCGTCCTGTTCTTCGTCTGGGATCTCATCTGCTTCGGTCGCAGCGTTAAAATCCATTTGTGACAAATAGCCGACATCAACGGCGGACACTGCCAATTTTTGCAAGTTCTCCGGCAATGAATCTATAAGCAGTCTTGTGGCTTCATCTAATTTTTTCGCCATGCGCGCACCCCCGAATTAAAAAAATGATCTATTATTTCTTTGCCTTGGCAACCGCTTCATATAACGCGGATTCAGATACCAATCCTAAGACGATTGGACTTTGAATCTGAATAATTGAATATGAATTATGGGTTTTGTTGCGCACGGATGCAACGGTTGGATTCGTGCTGCGCATCAGACGCGCAATTTGGCCGTCGGTTAATTCTGGATAATTCTTTATAATCCATAAAATCCCCCCAAGGCGATTTTGGCGATGCAATTTTGGTGTATATCCAACGCCCCTTTTGTTTTGGGCTTTTTGTGCCAGCACAATTTCCTCGCGCAGCGAAAGGCGCGCAGACGGATCCGCTTCGCATCTTTCGATGTCTTCGCGCGTCACCTGGCCGTTCAAGATTGGATTCAAACCCTGAACCTTGGTTGTTTCGGCGTCAGCGATGTTTTTTACCTCTAACTCATGCAGACCGCAGAAATCCGCAATTTGTTCAAATGTCAGTGCTGTATTTTCAACCAACCACAGTGCTGTGGACTTTGGCATATATGGATAATTCATGAATGTTCCTCTTGATTCTGGGGAGAATATAGCTGAAAAACACCCCGTTTTCAAGCCATTTTTTTATATATTTTTTCCAAAACTGTAATGCCCGGCGTTCCCGGGCATATTGATTTTATGATTTTTTGATTAATTTTGCGCCATCCTTGGTGTCTAATATCATCCATCCGGCAGAGTCGATCTGCGCCCGCAGGGCATCTGCGCGCGTCCAATCTTTTTCTGCTTTGGCGGCTGTACGTGCATCGGCCAAGGCCTGAACCTCGGCCGGGACGGCAACGTTTTCTAGTTCGCGCAACTTATTTGCACGATCGACGAACTGCAATCCCAACAGACGATCAATAAATTCAAACAGCGCAATTTTCGTTGCCGGATTTACTGCGTCGTCACGCAGCAATTCTTGAACCTGAACCAGCGTTTCTGCCGTTTTCATGTTATCCGACATCGGCCCCAGGATTTTATCATGCCATGTATCAAATGCTATTGGATCAACATCATTTGTTGCGGATGTCATAATATCCGCAACGCGGCGCACGATATTCTTATATCCATTGGCGGCCGCGTCCAATGCATCCCATGAAAATGCCAGTTGTGATTGATAGTGCCCCAACAACAGCATATATCGATATGCCATCGGATCGAACCCGCGGTCTTTTAATACATTAAGCGCCAGAAACTCGCCCTTAGACTTTGACATTTTTTCGCCGCTTTTATCCACCAGAAATTCGGAATGAACCCAATAATTCACCCATGGGGCGCCGGTTATCGGTTCGCTTTGCGCGATTTCGTTTGCGTGATGCACGCGTGATAAATCGATGCCGCCGGTATGGATGTCAAAATGATTGCCCAACAGCGCCATCGACATCGCGCTGCATTCTGCGTGCCATCCGGGGAATCCAACGCCCCATGGGCTGTCCCATTCCATTTGGCGTTTTTTATCAGTTGGTGAAAATTTCCATAATGCAAAATCTGTTGGATTTCGTTTTGCATCATTAAATTCAACACGGGCCCCTGCGCGATTTCCTGCCAATGCCCCACCGGTTAACGCGCCATAGTTTGCAAACTTGGACGTGTCATAATAAATTCCATCGCCAGGGATTTCATACGTATATCCCATTTCTTCCAATTTGCGAACCAGTTCAATCTGTTCGTGTATATAATCTGTTGCGCGCGGACGATAGGTTGGTTCCATCAAGTTCATGTCATGACTGTCGCGCAGGAATTCATCGGTATAGAATTTTGCAATATCCCAAACGGACTTGTTGTCGCGGGCGGCGCCTTTTTCCATTTTGTCTTCGCCGGAATCATCGTCATCACTGGTTAGGTGCCCCACGTCGGTGATGTTCATGACACTTGTTACCGCATACCCGTTTTCAATAAACATACGCTTTAATAAATCGGCCAAAACAAAACTGCGCAGATTACCGATATGCGCATAGTGGTATACGGTTGGGCCGCATGAATACATACCAACATGGCCCGGCACCAGCGGTTTAAACTCTTCGATTTTGCGCGACATTGTATTAAAAAGTCTGATATTCATGCAATCCGTCCTTTATCTTCCACCATTTCTTTATACCATTTGGTGTATAAAAAATGGCGGAGCGTACAGGACTCGAACCTGTGGACCGCTATAACACGGTCACGGATTAGCAATCCGCTGCATTACCACTCTGCCAACGCTCCGCGTGGTTGCGAGTGTTATTATATAGAATACGCGCATGAATTGCAAGCACGAAAATAATAAAATGCCCCAGTTGGGGCATTTTTTATTTTGTAGCGCCTTCTATATCACGTGTCATTTTCAAGAATTTTTCACCGCGCGCCGCCGGCAATGTTTCCGGCGCCACCTGTTGCAATTCAAGAATGTTTTTTTCAACCGCATCGGCTAAATACTCCATTGTACTTTGCCAGTCGGTGTGGGCACCGCCGGTGGGCTCTGCGACAATCTGGTCAATTACATGCATATCGGCCATATCGCGCGCGGTCAGTTTCATTGCCTGGGCCGCGACGGCCTTGTACTTGTTATCCTTCCACAGAATGCTGGCGCAAGATTCCGGTGCAATAACCGAATAAATTGCGTTTTCCATCATTAAAACGCGGTCGCCAGTACCGATTGCAATCGCGCCGCCCGAACCGCCCTGGCCTACGTTTACGGCGATATATGGTGTCTTTATTGACAACCCAACCGCAATTGATGATGCAACCGCCTGGGACTGGCCGCGTTCTTCGCCCTCGCGTCCGGCGAATGCACCCGCCGTATCAAACAACGATATAACAGGCAGATTAAATTTTTCCGCCAATCGCATCATGCGCTGTGCCTTGCGATATCCGTCCGGATTCGCCATGCCAAAGCGATGTTTTTGACGGGTTGCGATGTCGCGTCCCTGCTCTTGCCCAATAATCACGGACGGGATGCCGCGCCAAAATCCGATACCACTGCCCATGGCTGGATCTTCGGCATATAGTCTGTCCCCGGCCAGATATGTCCAGTCATCTACAATACCGTTTATATAATCCAAAAAATGTGGACGGTTTTCATTGCGCGCCAGCAACACCTTGTTATACGCCGTCGTTTCACCCATACCACGTGCAGGCTTGTTATCAGATGCCGGTGTTGCGATATTGATTGTTTTTGGATCGTGTTTTTGTTTTGTTAACACCGCCAAAATCTTTGCGATTGTGTCATGCAATTCCGTGCGCGGCACAACCATGTCAACCATGCCGTGTTCGTACAAATATTCCGCTGTCTGGAAGTTAGACGGCAGCTTTTCGCGAATATTTTGTTCAATTACGCGACGACCGGCAAATCCGATTCGTGCACCCTTTTCTGCGATATGAATATCGCCCAGCATCGCAAACGATGCCGTCACGCCACCGTATGTTGGATCTGTTAATAATACTATATATGGGATGCCATTTTCGTGCAGTCGATTTACTGCAACCGTTGTGCGTGCCATTTGCATCAGTGACAAAATATTTTCCTGCATACGGGCGCCGCCGCTGCTGGTTACCATTATGAATGGACGCTTTTCAGCAATGGCATGTTCAATACTGGCCACAATGCCATCGCCGGCCGCACGCCCCATTGACCCCATCATAAAGTCACCGTTCAGCACGCATACCGTTGATGGGATTCCACCGATTGTGCCATCGGCGGTTGTGATTGCGTCATTGCAACCGGTTTCGGCGCGCATTTCTTGCAAACGATCGCTGTAGGCTTTTCTGTCTGTGAATTTCAGTGGATCATCAGACACCGTCGGCAGTGCGATTTTTTCCCATTTCATATCATCAAACAATAAATCAAAGCGTTGCTTTGGATTCATGATGAATGCACGTCCGCACATTGGGCAAATATAGTGATTGTCTTTGTAATCTTTGTAATAAACCAGTTTTCCGCATGACGTGCACTTAATCCACATCAGACGACGTACCCGTTCATAGCGTTCACGATTACGATTTTTAATTCCAGATCTTTTACCGAATAACATTTTTTATCCATTCATTTTTTTGGTCAATTCGCGGCTGGGTTTAAACAATATGGTTGTTCCCGCGTCCAAGTGCATCGGTTGACCTGTACATGGGTTATATCCAACCTTGGTCGCCCGGGCGCGCGGTTGAAAAGTGCCGAAGCCGCGAACTTCGATGCGATTTCCGGATGCAACGGAATCGATCATATGCTGGGCCACCGTATCCAATATAGCCGCCGCATCAGCACTGCGCATATGCTTGAACTGAACCTGTATAGTACGTATAATATCCGAACGTTTCATCTTTTTATTTCCTTTTTCTCTCGTATCTATATTCATAACTTAACACCATATTTTACCCGACTGAGATATTTTATCAAGGGTAAATTATTGTTTCGATCCTTTTGCCCGACACGGGCCTTGGGAAGTCACTCCTGTGCAGTATTGGATAGCAAAATGATAAAATATCCATGTAAAACCAAGGGAGAAAAACATGCATGATTTATTTGATATATGTCCGTGCGATGCAGAATATACAGATGACGCAACACCGACAATGCCACTGATTGGCGATCCGGCGCCGGAATTTAGTGCAATGACAACAAACGGTCCGATAGACTTTCCGGCGGACTTTGCCGGCAAATGGGTTGTTCTATTTTCACACCCATCCGACTTTACACCTGTGTGCACATCTGAATTTATGGCATTCCAGGCCTTGCAAGATGAATTGGCCGAATTAAACACAGTTTTGGTCGGCCTGTCGGTTGGCAGCGTTTCATCACATCTGGCATGGATTGATGCAATACGTCATATTAAATGGCGTGACTGGGAAAATATGGAAATAACGTTCCCTGTAATTGATGATATTGGGATGCATGTCGCAAAACTGTACGGCATGATTCATCCAAACGCATCGGGCACACATGCGGTGCGTGCGGTTTTTATCATTGATCCGGCGGGCATTATTCGCGCCATACTGTACTATCCGGCATCAACCGGGCGTAACTTTGATGAGATCAAGCGAATGGTTATCGCGCTGCAGACGACGGACGCGTTCAAAGTTTCGACGCCGGCCGACTGGACACCTGGTGATGCGGTATTGGTCGGCGCGCCACAGACATCGAATGATATGCGCCGCACAATGCAGGCCATGTCAAAGCCCACACGCGGCAGTGATGTTCAGGCATGGTTTTTAACATTTCGCGATCTGCCGGCGGCGGATATTGAACGCAAACTGCGCAGCCGCCCAACAACACCAAAAAAGCCGACAAAAAAGAAAGGCAAAAAATAAAAAGACAAACGGGGCCGCACGCCCCGTTTTTTTATTAAAATACCAGTGGCAAATCACGAATATCCATCGGCACACCATCGCGGTCTGGATCCCATTGAAACTGTTCCATTATAACCGTTTTATCCTTGGTAAATTTTACGCCTTCGTTTTTCAGTTCACGATATTGCTGGTCGAAAAATCCGGAACACAGACTGCCATCCTTAAACACAACACGATGCCATGGCAGATGCCATGACGCCTTGTTGTTGGACGCATATCCCACAAATCGGGCCATACGTGGCCGCCCAATCATGCGTGCAATTTGACCAAATGTGGCAACACGCCCGGCGGGAATCCGCGCAACAATGTCATAAACCTGTTCGTTAAATGTTTTCATGATACGCATTTTTATATACGGATGACACAAAGTCAATATAAACCCTTGCAAAAAGAATTCTAACCTGTATAATGGGCGACATCGGAGAAGTGGCAGAGTGGTCGAATGCGCGCGACTCGAAATCGTGTATACGGGCAACCGTATCAAGGGTTCGAATCCCTTCTTCTCCGCCAGGAATATAGAGCATCCCGCAGTAATCCTGTGGGATGTTTCTTTTACCCCAGAATCCGGGGATTTTTATGCGCGATGGTGCTGGTGTATACTCGCCATCGCGCCCAATCCCACCACAATCCACCGCATTGCATACCTTGCCAAAAATCCCGATGCCAGTTCAAGGATTGAATTAATAGTTGAACAACATTATATACTAGAATATTAAACACAGGTGTAAAACAAGATGAATGAACAATATGATTTACTAAAAGCAAGGTCTATTCTTGATATTCTAATTGGCGATACTAGTTTTGGCCAAATAAAGGTATCGGAAAATGATAATAGAGAAGTGAGATGTGGATTACCGTATTTGACTGGAACGGCGATATGTGAAGCTGCTGGCTTGTTTTCTGCTCCGGTTATGTACGGTTCTTCAAGTAGATGGGTTTATATGTGTCAATTAATAGATTGGTGCATAGAACATAGCAGAATATCTGATTTATTACACTATTTATTTTCAAAAGCGCGATTTTCAGATGTTTTGCATGGATTTTCTGCGGAAGAGGTAAATTTATTACATGGTAGGATAATATCGGAGATTATATCACAAATTAATGGATATTTATCATTTAGTGACAACGAATTAGTATTGGTTGGTAATGTATATTATGTGAAATCTCAACATGTTGAAATCCCAGTCGAAACCCCTTCTTTAGATAGAATAGATAGAGAATATATACGGCAATTAATTGATAGAGCGTTTGAAGATATATCAAACGGTAATAACGATAGTGCCATAACAAAGGCTAGAACTCTAATAGAAGAAATTTTTTGTTATGCGATAGAGCAGCAAAATTGTTCACCTTCTGGTAGAGGCGATATTACACGATTGTATAATCAAGTTAAAGATCTTTACAATATGCATCAGAATAGAGATATCGACAGGCGAATTAGTGATTTGTTATCAGGGTTAAACAAAATCGTTGATGCAATTTCAAATATGAGAAATGTCGCTAGTGATTCTCATGGCCTTGGTGCAAGACGAATAGCAATATCGGACTATCATACTAGGTTAGTAGTAGGTGCAGCAGCAGTGTTTTCTGAGTTTATGTTATCGGTTGTTGAAAATGCACAATAGCTACATTTTGGAAACTTTAGCCATCTGAAACAGTTCATTCACATTGATTTTCTGTTGGCCGGACAGAATTTCGTTGATTTTGTCCGGATTCATATATGCCAGGTCTAGATGGCGATAAAACTGGCGTGGGGATGTGTGTTCCATGGCGATGATTTTGTCGGTGTCGCCGTGTTGTTCATACATCTCCCGATACCGCCATGCGGTGGCAAAGGCTTTCAGGATTAGGTGGTTGTTATCGGTGACGGTCAAGACGCCGTTCTTGGATTTATCAAACACTGTATTCACATATTTACGCAGGATAATCGGAACTGTTATCACAATGTGTCTATCGTTGATCGTGAATTCCATCGGTTCGGATTTCTGATTGATAAAGTTATCTGTTGCAAACGGCCGAAGTTTTGCAACGTCGGGTGCCAGATAAAATATCAGTTTGTCCTGCGAGTATATGGCTTTATCAACCAGCGATTGAATAAACGCCTTCTTTTCCGCGTATGGCGCGTTTTGAATATTGATATGTTTTAGCACGTCGGCTGTCGTAGAAGGTAGTGCTGACAGGTCTGCGTCCAAAAATTGCACGATGGTTTTAATGGCGATTTCATCCACTTGGGGCGCGGGCAGATAAAAGCCTTTGGTCGCATAGTAATGTGTATTGCTTTTGCCTTTGCCGCATGTTCGCTGATTGGTAAAGCGCACACCATTGTGATTAAACAGTTTGCCAGTCAACAGGTTTGGCGAACCGTGCGTTTCAGACTTGTTATTCGCATTATTCCGTAAGGCCGCCTGCACACGATCAAATAGGTCATTTGGCAATATCGCCGAATGTTCGCCTGGTGCAACGGTGTTGTCTGTCTTGTTTACAATCTGGCCGATATAAGTCCGATCGCGCAGGATGCGGTGCATGCTCATTTTGGCAATCGGGCGGCCGCCCTTTGTGATACCTTTGGCCGTCGTCCATTGTTTTGCGTATATATTGTGCGCCGCGGCATATTCGGTCAGCGCATTTACAGATTGCAGTTCCAGATACTTTTCAAAGAGTGTTTGAACATTTGCGGCCTCAACCGCGTTCGGAATCAATTTTTTATTTATTACATCATAGCCTAATGGTGGATTGCCGCCCATCCACAGGCCTTTGGCCTTGCTGGCACGGATTTTGTCGCGCACGCGTTCCGATGACACTTCGCGTTCAAACTGAGCAAACGACAGCAACATATTCAACGTTAGTTTTCCCATTGATGTGGATGTATCAAACGATTGGGTGATCGATACAAAATTGGCGCCGTATTTTTCAAAATACCGCATCATATTGTGAAAGTCTAAAATTGATCGGGATAATCGGTCGACCTTGTACACCACGACGGTATTAATCAACCCATGCGCCATATCGTCTAGCATTTGTTTTAATGCCGGTCGTTCCATCGTGCCACCAGAAATCGCCGCATCTGTATAGGTCTTGTGATATTGCCACCCATTGAACGCCTGTGACGCGATATAGGCCTTACATGATTCCTCCTGATTCTGCAGGGAATTAAACTCCATATCCAATCCGTGTTCGGTGGACTTTCGGACATAAATCGCGCATCTATTTGGCATTTTTACCTCCTTTATCTAATCCAAAGAACTTTGGCCCCGAAATCTTTATGCCTGCGATTTCGCGTGCAATTCCAGACAGAGTCCTATATGTCTGGCCGTTGTAGAAAAACGTTCCATCATCATTTGCCGTGACGCGATGTTCAATCCCGCGAAATGTGCGTGTTATAACCGCGCCAGGGCGGATAAAGTATCTGTTCTGATACGCGCGGGTGGCGCATTCGGCGGGATTATCTTTGTATTTCTTAATCTTAGCCAGGAATTTTGGCTCAATACGTAGTTTTAAGCGGTCGCATTGCACATAGTACCACAGCGCCCGCATTTGTCGTTTGAATGGATGTGGACTGTATTTTGACCAAAGTGCCGCCCGATCTGCAAACGGTATCGCCCGCAGAGCATCCAGTGTGGTCGGTAGTTCGATTTTTGCCATAAATGTCTCCTTCTAAGGTCGTGCAATGAATGCTTACAAAGCGAGTCGAGTCAAGCAGAAGAATGTGATTTTAATCAGTTGATTTAAGTTATTCTTTATGCAAAACTGAGATTGAACCCAGTGGGAATTGGGTTCGGGGCTGTCGTAGGCTCAGATTGTGCGGTTCAACTGCACCGTAATGTTTGTATTTCGGACGGTTGTGTCGTTAAAAATATTCCCCCGACTGATGTCGGGGAGCTGTGCGTTATACAACAGGGGCAACCTAAAAGCGACAGAATCAATCACAATCTGATTTACGAACTCCCCGACCGTCAAATTCCCGTTTGGCGGTCTTGATTTACAACAGGGAGTAATTTCGTGTCTAAAAACAAATATCGTTTCCCAGTTAAGCGTATTGGGAATGAAAATGCGCCTAAGTTGGTTATGCTGTTGTGTAATCCGGGACGCAATCCTGAATATTATAAACGTCTATCTGACTATACTATGTCGTTGGATGGTGTTTATAAAGATGCTGGAAATAAGTTTTCTGTGGTTAGACAATATGAAGAGTGGTGGGATAAGGTCTTGCAAATCACGGATGCATTTGGTGTGTCAGATACAAAAATATTAGCGTTAGAATATTATCCGTACCATACAGAAAGTTCTGCTGATATACCGAAATATGACGAATGGGATGATTATGCGAAATCAGCATTAAATGAAAATATAAAAATATTAGAACGCTGTATAAATAAAAACATCCCGATATTTGGCTATTACCATGGCAACTGGATGCGCTTAAAGGCTGTGAAAGAACTATTACGCAACTATCCTGAATTTTATAAAAGTAAAAACTGCCAAGGGCAAGCGTTGAAGTTGATGGCCCTTTGGTCAGTGATGGATCAGTTAAAACAAAATAATAAAATTTAAACAAAGGGGTAATAAAATGAAAAGAATAATATGTGCAGTATCTGTGATGTTATCTGGTTGTATGGCATCTGTGCCGCCACCAGAAACAATACGTAGCGATAAGTGTTTAGATGTAGATTTTGCAAAAATTGTTCAAATTGCAGACGATGTTGTACTGGTCAATTTATACCGGTGTTATAGATGGTATGCAGGCACAGGATGGGTTCATGATAAGACGTGTTCTTATTCTGGCGGAGAGAAAGTGCTTGATGACGGAGCATTTTTTGCAATTGATAAGAAACAATTTACAAAACCGGAAGAGTTATATGATGGTCGCCAGTTTGGGGTGGGTAACGATTGTTTTGCAGAAAATGGAACGTATTCATATATTTCAACAATTGGCACTAAAAAGACCATTCGCAAAATAAAGATAACAAGCTCTCAAGTTCCTAATCCGGAATATGAAAAATGGAAAGCGGAGCAAGATGCCAAAAAACAAGAGCAGGAGGCTAAGTAATGCTCTGGGGTGCGATTGTTGGCGATATTGTTGGGTCTGTTTATGAGTTTGATAACATCAAAACCAAAGACTTTCCGTTATTCTCTGAACACGGGTTTATAACGGATGATACCTGT